>JBDRKP010000001.1:0-26465 GCA_043813875.1 archaeon
TACTATCGACAGTACCCCACCTCTCAAGTTCGAGTTCATACCTGCTCTTGGTTGGAATCAGGAGCACATTCTCTGCTGCGATTTTTTTGTATGCCATTATAGATACACCGGATTGAGTTTATTTCTGAAATAAAATCACTACAACACAATAATAAAAAGAAGAACCATTTTAAATCTTACGATATTTAAGATTTGAATCCTCTCCAATCCTAAAAGTTTGGGATTCCTACCATGAGCAGACAATACCCTGAAACTCATTGAATATCAAACAGAAAAAACGTCTTTTTTCATGAAAAAGAGAGCACTCACAATTCATACCCAATCCTAAAGGAGAGATTTCCTTTGAGCGAACATTTAAAATCTCAACCCAGAAATCTCCGGATCCACGCCGCCTTCGTGATGTTCTCCCGGAGCGCCTCACTCTGCTGCTTCGAAAAATCATCCATGATGATACCGGTAAACCTTCGATGATCCTCATCGACCTCAAAATCAGTGATCTTCAGGGCACCCTCGATGGACTTCCTCAAGGGCGCAGGAATAAACTTCAGATTATCCTTGTTAAAATACCTCAAAGAATCACGCAAATCCTCATCAAAATGCGCATACATCGACCGTACAGCCTCAAGATCATGAGAATCGAGAGCCGAAAGTCCCAGAATCTCCGGCGGTATCCCGAAAGAATACATCGCAGCCGCAAAAGTTATGGCTCTTGGCAGATGCACATCGCCGGACTTGCGCGAATACCCGAAAAGCCCGATATGAAGCTTCCTCTTGCGCCTCGGCGGCACATGCTTCGCGATGGCATTGACCATCGGAGCCATGGCCTGTACCTCTTTCTGGTACCGCACTGACACCTTCTCGATTATCTCGACAAGCCTTTTCTCATCGACATATACAGGAGACCCTTTCTTCGAATAGTTCAGGTCATATATGGCTTTCTTGACCACACCCTCATCATAATCATACTTGAAGGCAGACTGGATAGTATACGTCTGCACGCTCGGGTATCCCTTCATGCAATTCGCTATATTATCCGGCCTGAAATTGCCCCTGAAAGGCGCAGAACCCACCCCGATCATCACAGGAAGCTCAACAGACAGCAACTCATCAAGCCTGTGTATCCTCTGCAGCGCAACCTTCTCGATAAGCGTAGCCGCAAGCGACCCGTAATTGAGCGCAGGATCGCTCCTTGCAAGCCACACGCGCTGGTAATCATCGATCTTCTGCGACACGACGAACTTCTCGACAATCTTATCAGCCCCGAGCATCGCCTCCTTCGTCTCAAAAAGCGGCATCACTCTTATCTTCTCAGGAAAAAACCTGCCGATCCACTTCGAAAGAGGTATATCGCCATCAATCAGCGTCACATCCTGCTTGCCGGCCACAAACCGCTTGTAATACTCAGCGATCCTTATAAGGCACTTCTCATCCGACACCATCGGGATGCTCACCTCAAAAAAAGGTGCGACATCATCATTATACAGGGCGTTCGAGATATCGAAACTGCGCGGGATCGACTCAAGCACCTCCAAAAGCAGCTTCGCCTCATTCTTCTCGACAGCCGGGTTCGGCGCCCGAAGCAGCATGAACACATCCCGTCCGAGCCTGTTCTCCATGAAATAGTCAGGATAGCGCGTAAGAAGCTTCTTTATGACAAAATTATCCACTTCCTTGCCCTCGCAATCCCAAAGCTGCTCTTTTGCCCGAAGATGCGAATAGACATGGAACGCCTCCTTTATCTCATCATCCCCGCCGATGACAGTATTGTCTGCAAAAAAAGGGCTGCTCACATTATCCGGGTGCTGTGTGCTCATACAGCGCGCAATATTATATTTCGTCATACCTCACACCTGCCCGGCGAATCGCGTCTCGCGCACGACCCTGACTTTCTTTTTGTCCACCATGACCTCAGCCGGCATCGGCCTCGAATTATAATTAGACGCCATGCTATAGCCGTAAGCGCCCGCATTAAGTATCGCAAGGATATCCTTTTCATCAGGGACAGGCAATTCACGCAGAGTCTCCTTGTTCTCATTGAACACATCCCCTGACTCGCAAAGGTTCCCTGCGACCATGAACTCCTTCTTATCAGGCGACTCGACACGGTTACAGACGACCATCTCATGATAAGAGCCATAAAAAGATGGCCTCACAAGCGTATTGAACCCGCCGTTAACGCCGATCAAAGGAACATTCTTTTCCTCGACAGTATTTATCTCAAGCAGAAGCACGCCGGCATCCCCGACAATATACCTGCCGGGCTCAACAGCGATCTGAGCATCCTTAAGCTTAGATGCCGCAACCTTCTCTGAGATTCCGCGAGCATAATCATCCAGCGGAAATTCCCCGTGATCCTTCCTGTAAGGTATCCCGGGACCGCCGCCAAAATCGATGAACTGCAACTCAATCGACAACTTATCCTGTATCTTTGACGCCACATCGATAGTCCTGTCCACAGTCTTTAAGAACACAGGCACATCACGAGAGAGCCACCCGGACCCGATATGCTGATGCAGCCCTAAAAGATTGAAGCCCGCATCTTTGACCATCCGGGCAGCCTCGAATATCTTCGATTCAGGTATCCCGAACTTGACATACTTTCCGGCAGTGATCGTACGCCCGTGATGGCCTGCTCCCACTCCCGGGTTCCACCGGAGCGAGACATCAAGCTTCTCATCCGTCAATAAAGAAAGCCGCCTGATCTGCGACAGGGAATCGATATTGATAAAGACATCCATCTCAAGCAACATCAAAAGATCCTCATCGCTTACGCTTGTTCCGGTAAACATGATCCTCTCGACAGGAAACCCGGATTCAAGAGCGATCCTCGCCTCGTACGGCGAAACAGAATCAATATGCGCACCCTCATCCTTCAGCGCCTTCAGTATCTCGGGATTCGAATTCGCCTTCATCGCATAATGTATCCTGAAATTATCTGTATGCGAAGCGAAAGCATCCCTGATGGCGCGGTAATTATCAAGGATCCTCTGCCTGTTATACACATAAAGCGGCGTACCATACTTCTTCGCAAGCTCGACAGCATCCATGCCGCCTATAGCAAGATGGCCGCTTTCATTTATTTCAAGATGCCCGTCCCTTTCCCACCACATGGTCTCACTTTCCTATAAGTCCGAGCTCAAAAAGCACCTTATCGACCTGCTTCTTGGTATCATCAGTAACATCTATCAGGGGAAGTCTCGCCACGCCGACCGGTATCCCCATCCTCCTCAGCGCATAATGGACAGGCTGCGGGTTGGTCTCGATGAAAAGCACCCGATAGAGTTCCTTAAGCTTCAGATCTATCTTTTTGGCCTCATCGTACTTCCCTGCGCGCACAAGCCTGATTACCTCGCTCGTGCGCTTCGGATCCACATTTGCGGCGACAGAAATCCCGCCAGTCCCGCCTGCCTTGATAATATCAAGATTCAGGCCGTCATCACCCGAGACGACAGAGAACTCAAGATCCCTCGTGCCCTCGATTATTTTTTTGACCTGCTCCATATTGCCCGACGCCTCCTTCACGGCGATTATATTCGAAAATTCCTTCGCAAGCCTGATAGTCGTTTCAGCCTCAATATTCTTGCATGTCCTTCCGGGAACATTATAGATGATTATATCTCCGTCAATAGCAGAAGCGACCTTGGCGTAATGCTGGTAAAGACCTTCCTGCATCGGCTTGTTCTGGTAAGGGCTGATCTGGAGATGCGTGTTTATGCCAAGATCCTCAATCTTCTTTGCCGCGCTGACAGCCTCCCGTGTGCAATTGGAGCCGTCACCGGCAATTATCCTCGTCTTCCCATCGACATATTCAAGACAGTTCTCCATAAGCGCGACCTGCTCATCCCACGTCATGGAACTCGCATGCCCGGTGCACCCGGCAACGACAATCCCGTCGACACCGCCGCGCACCACATGATCGATCAGCTTATTCATCGCTTCCTGATTCACAGGATTATTAAGCCCGTCCCCGTCTTTCATTGGAGTGACAAGCGCAGGATAACATCCGCCAAATATTTTTGCCATTCTAATCGCCTCCGGTAATTTCATCTAACATATTCTCGAATATGTAAAATCCTTTTTTGCCCGCTATCCATTGGGCTGCCTGCAGGGCGCCGTCGGCAAATTCCTCCCTGCCGCGCGCAGTCTGCCTTATCTCGACATTGTTTGCCGGGGCATCAAACCCGACCACGTGGGTGCATGGAATAGAACCGCCCCTGACGCTTGCAAAATGCAGTTCATCCGGCTCAATCCTACGATTAAGGCGGTCAATCACAAGCTTCTTCTTGCGGTCGAAGTTCTTAAGAAGCACATCCCCTAACTTGATCGCTGTCCCTGAAGGGCTGTCAAGCTTCTGGTTATGATGCAGTTCATAGGCATAGATGTCATACTCCCTGAACCTGTTGAAAAGCCCTGCGGCATAGGCGCTTATGCGAAACATCAGGTTCACCCCTATCGAGAAATTCGACCCATAGACAAAACCGATACCTGAATCGCTCACGATTTTCCTTACCTCTTTCTCCTTATCATACCATCCTGTAGTCCCCACGACAATATATTTCTTAAACTCCGCAAGCTTCTTTATATTGCCCATGATGACATCAGGGCGCGTGAAATCGATGCACACGTCAACGCCCTCCATGCTCTCCTTATTGATCTCCTTGTACATCTTGCCTTTCCTTTCAATGAAAGGATCAATTATCGCCTTCACATTGATTTTCCTATCCTCGGCAAGCTTCTCGATGATCTTGCCCATCTTCCCGTATCCTATTATCGCAATATTCAACGCCATACTATCATCTCCTAAGATTTACAGACTGACAACTAATAAATATGTATCCGAAAAAAGAAACAGAATGAAAGAAACATGAGGAGAAGTTAAAAACAGAACTGAAAAAACTGATTGACTCCTGCAGAATAAAATTTCCGACATTCACCCATGCAATCACTAACTGTTAATGGAAGCGCAATATTTATAAGTTTAATGACAATCGCGCCAAAAGAGAGAGACAATACAAAAACTGATAGATTTAAGCACTCCATGCGATGATAACATAATCCAAATATTTATAATGTTTCAATACAGATAAATCACCTTATATCAAAAAAGTGACAGGAAGTGATTATATTGCAACCCAAAAAAATAGATTTTGAGATGCTCCATGTTTTCGTCACAGACAGATGTAACATGCGATGCCCTCATTGCTACGTCGACAGCACTGGACGATACACAGACGAGCTGACTACAGAAGAGATGACTGATTTATTTCAGGATTTAAACTCGATCAATTTTACTGACGGCATCCATATCGAAGGAGGCGAGCCGTTTCTAAGAAAAGACCTCATCGATATCCTGACTGTCCTCAATGATCTCTCGAAAGTGACGATCGCAACCAACGGCACCATCCCGTACAGACCCGAATTTGACGAGCTAAAAGGCATACAGAGAATCGGCTTCTCGGTAGAAGGCGTAACACAGGAAACGCATGCCAAGCTAAGGCCGAACAACCTCAAGAAGCTTCTTGACAATATGGTATCATTCCAGGACAACGGCTTCAGCATCCAGTCACGGACGACATTGACATCACAGAATTATGGCGAGATAGAAGGTATTATCGCGAAAGATGCCGATAGAGGCATACCGATTGCCCGCTTCATGGCATTCACGCCTGTGGGGCGGGGGACCGAGAATCAACACCTCGAACTTGACATGCAACAATACAGAAAATCAATAGAAAACTATATCCAGACTGTGAAAAAATACGGCGATAAAGTGATGATAAAATTATCGGTGCCGACACCCATTGCAGAAAAACTGGACCTAAAAAACGCCGAAACAGTCGCAAGAATTGAGAGATCCATCTGCTATAAAGGATGCGATCAGGCTGCCATAGCTTCCAACGGTGATGTATTCCAATGCTATAACAATCTGGGCTATCCAAAAAATAAATACGGGAACATAAGAGACAAAAACTTCAGTGAAATAATATCATCAGATGATTTTGGCATTAAAACTCAGTGTCCTAATAAATCATGTGTCTCAAAAGAGAGAGGCTACACTCATCTCATCAACAAATCATAGAAACGGTGAAGAACAGATATAAAAAAATCAATAATTCTAAAATCGACAAAAGCGAGATATATGAAATGCGATAATGTTTTAGATGCTATAGGGCACACTCCACTAGTCAAAATAAACAATTTCTTGCCAAAAAACAGCCCCGTCAACATATATTGCAAACTCGAATGGCTGAATCCTGGCGGCAGCGTAAAAGACAGGACTGCTCTCGGCCTTATTGAAAAAGCGGAAAGATACGGCACCTTGAAACCGGGAAGCACCATCGTCGAATCGACATCAGGAAATTTAGGCATTGCCCTCGCGATGGTTTGCGCAATCAAGAGATACAGGTTCATATGCGTACTTGACCCAAAAACACCATCAAGCAACATCAATCTATTGAGATCGCTCGGAGCAGAGATAGACATCGTATCTGAAACCGACGAGACCGGAGGATATCAGAAACCAAGGATAAGAAGAGTCGAGGAGATTGTCAGTTCAACACCAGACTGCATAAATCTCGACCAATACAGCAACGCCGCCGCAAGAGAAGCGCATTACAGCTCAACCGGCCCGGAAATATATGACGACCTTGAAGGCAAAGTCGATGTCCTTGTAGGAGCCGTAAGCACAGGCGGCCATTTATGCGGAACAGCGCAATACCTCAAAAAGAAGATACCAGGCATTACCGTCATCGGCGTGGAACCGGAAGGCTCAGCCATATTCGGTGGCGACCATCACCCCTACAAACAGAACGGTACCGGCTTAAGCTTCAGGCCAAAAAACTACATGGCAGAATTCGTCGACATCGAAAAAAAAGTCAGGGACATAGATGCATTTACGATGGCAAGACAACTCGCAAAAAAAGAAGGGCTTCTCGTAGGCGGCTCCTCGGGCGGGGTCTTTCATATCGCATTAGAGCATGCAGAAACCCTCAAAAAGAAGTCGAACATAGTAGTCCTATTTCCCGACGGCGCCACAAAATACGCAGACAACGTATTCTGTGATGAATGGATGAAAGAAAACGGATTCATCTAATGAGTCAAAATCCGTCCATTCTCAAGAAAAATCCGCAGCCAAGTGCTTTCTGGAGAAATCGATATTCTTCTTGTCATGGAAACGACCATAGACGACTCAGACAGGGACGAGATTGAAAACATGCTTCACACATACGGCATCTCTGCAGTGATTGTCCCGAACATGGCAAAACCGCGATGTCAAATCTAGAGTATCAAGAAAAACACGGAACATAAAACATATATATAAATTTGCCTCGAATATAACTCCACCATATTTTTGAATCACTTTTGTGACGTGTGAGTATCGTGTTGATAAAGAGCGATGACGGCAAAAAAAGAAAAGCAGTATTTATAGGCGCAGGAAACGTCGGTTCTTCATTGAGAAAGAAAGTATATCAAAATAGCGACAGGCTGGGCCTTGAGCCATATGCAACCATCAGAAGAAGCGGCGCATCATATTGCATAGATGATAGCTCAACAACATGGAATAGTGTCCTCAACGAACTGAACACAGGAAACGTCGTCTTTATCGCAACGCCATCCGACGGTTCCGCCATACCGTACATTGAAGAGGCTCTCAATAAAGGAATATACGTCGTATCATGCGAAAAAGCAGCCGCAGCATCCAAATATCCTATGCTTGCACCTCACATTGACATTCTATACAAAGACAATGCAAACGTAGGTGGAGACACAGGACTGAAACCAGCAACAAAAGAACTTATAAACACACAAGGTTTATTTGCCGGATACGACAGGATAGTATACATCCTCAACGGCACGATGGGCCACATACTCAAAAGAATCCCTGAGATAAAGAAAGAGATTTATGATTCACTTCAAGAAGCAGAAGAAAAGGACATCATAGCCGAGACAATCAAAACCGCTTTCCAGGAGGTCTGTGATCTTGGTTACGCAGAACCGGGAAAAGAGTCGCCTCTGGAAATCCTGGAAGAAGAGATTTACGGAGACATCATTAGAAAAGCAGCAATAATGACAAACCATATAGAACACCACATATCCCCTTTCAACATACCGAACAACTCGCCACAAGATATCAGACACATGGAAAACGTCAATCCACAAAGCATCCTTGATTATATAGCCAAGCTGACAGACAAAAACACCAAACTGGTAACAGTCATAAAACAAATCAACGGGCAAGACTTAACAGATTACAAGATAGCAGAATACATAAGAAATGAATTTGCAGTAGAGATAGGATTTATGGAAAATACTTCAGGCGACCTCGCCATGATTGAAGGCGTACTGAACGGCGCAGTAATCGGAAGAAACGGCACTTACATAAATATCGTGGAACCGAAACCTGGCGCCGGAGCAGAAGCAACATCATACCGGATGCTAAAAGACTACTCTGAACTTATTTCAAAAGAGAAAACAATAATAGAAACATATATTGTCCGACCGGAAGAGAGAGTACATCAAAGCGCTTGATTGTGGTCAAACTTATCGATCGCCTTCGCAAAGATCCACCGCGCCATCAAAATCGCACCCACACCCATCACAGCCACAACCCCAAAAACTGATTCTACAGGAAAGAACGACGCAGTCACAAGCGCCACAAGCACAGGCAGGCAATAAGCGAAATACTTCACAAACACCCGCGCATCATAAAGCACGATATTTGGCGTTAGCCCCGCTATATACACAAGAACCGAAAGCACATAAAAAGACACAGAAAACATCAAAAAAAGATTCAGCACCAACAAGTCAAGCTTTCCGGCCGCATACGAGACAGAGAACAATATAGCTACAGACGAAAAAGAACTGATGACAGTATAGCTGATGACCTTCGACACCAGCACAGAACGCACAGGCACCGGCAGTATCCTGTAATTGCCAAGCGAATCATACTGGTTAAGCCAGTTGTAGATCCCGGTAGATATCACACCGACAACAATCGCAAAAGTCATGACCGTATTGTTCAGCACAAAAAAATACTTAGAAAACACATTCATCATCACCCACACCATAGCCGCAGGTATAAGATAAGTAAAAAGTATCTTAGATACGCCCCCGGTAGTCCGATGCATATCGATAAGATCCTTCGCCACAAACGGGGCATATTTCCTTGTGACACGAAAAAGATAGCCATAGACCGGCAGAAAAAGATCCCTGCCCCTCCTCCTGCTCGCCGAAACAGGCTCACCTGAAAGCAAAAGAAGCGCAACAAAAATCAGTGCAACAGGCAAAAAAAGCGCAATAAAAAAAGCATCCGCACTGAAACCTGAAAGCAATGAGACCGGCAGCAATAAAGAAGCGATAACATCAGCGCGAAACCATACCTCATAATAGACAAAAGCAATATAGGAAAACACCAGAGATGAGAAAAGAAACACCCCCCTGAACCTTGAATACAGCATAGTGATGAAAAAAGACAAAGATATCCCCCACAAAAAAGCCAGCGTAAACGTAACAAGCATCATCAAAAGATAACCCGCACCAAACCCCCCCAAAAGCAGCGCAAAAGCGATACCGACACCGACAGGCAATATCGAAAGAAAAAAATAATATATCACATCCTGCAGGGCAAACGTAAGAAGGATGACACGCGGCGACAGCGGAAGGGTCCTCGAAGAATAAAGAAGAAGACTCAAATGGTCAAACCGTATATTCAGCGCATCCTTCGCATGCAGCCCGAACACCCCGACAGACACGCCATATACAAGAAACATGAGATGAACAATGACCGCAAGCGCACGCATATCCAGACTGGACTGCATAGCAGAAAAAGACACAAAATAAGAAAAAAAAGCGACAACAACAGGGTACAAGAAAAAGAACTTCCTGTCAAAAGGGGCAGTACGCATGCGATACTCCTCTTTCAGCATGGCAGAAAGAAGTTCAAGCATCCCCACCACGGATCATCCTTATAAATACATTCTCAAGCGTCTCATCCTTCTTCCCCTTGAGATCCGAAAGCTTATCGCACGCCACAACCTTGCCCTTATCGATAATCGCAATCCTCTCGCACAGCTCATCAGCTATCTCAAGCACATGGGTAGAAAGAAATATCGTATTGCCCTTCTCTGCATACTCCTTAAGATAGACCTTTATCTTCTTCTGCATTATCGGATCAAGATTTATAAGAGGCTCATCGATGAAAACGACCTTCGGCTCATGCAGGAACGCCTGGGCAATCATAAGCTTCTGCCTCGTCCCGCGCGACAGGTCCTTGCACAGCACATCCTTCTGGTCCCAAAACTCAAGCAGCTCGAACCACCTGGAACATTTGGATTCATAACCCTTTATCTTCCTGATTTTCGCCACAAAATAAAGATACTCAATAGCAGTAAGAAAACTCGGCGGATTCTCCTGCTCCGGAACGATTCCCACATTCGCCCTGACTCTCACAGCATCTTTTGCGCAATCGATACCCAGCACCATTGCCAAACCGCTCGTCGCCTTTATCTGCCCCGTAAGTATATTTATCATCGTCGTCTTGCCGGCGCCATTAGGCCCGAGAAACCCGAAAATCTCGCCAGGCCCGACATCAATACTGACACCAGAAAGAGCGCACACAGACCCATAATCCTTAACAACCGATTCAGCAGAAATTACATGCTTGACCATAGATAACCTTTAGTCACAGGAGTATATAATATTTTCCCGCCCGAAAATACACTAGCAACAGAGCCCATAAGCCTTGCAACACACATTGCTATAACCTATATTCGAAGGCACGCAAACCGTACCCGCATCGCAAAGCGAATAATAGGGCAGCAACCTGCCCTCTTTTAATATATAGAAATCCTTCGACTCAAGCGAGATACTATATACCGGAAAATTAGCGTCATAATAAGGCCTGAAAACCAGATCAAACCAAAGAACATACCCATTTTCCCTTGCAACCTCCTTCTGCATCTGGACGAACTCGTCAATCTCACTCGTATCAGTCAGGTCCTTCTTTGCAATCTCATAAAGACCCTTCTCTGCCTCCTCGACAGTCCATATCGGATTATTATCCTGCACAACTGAAAATTCAACCTTCGTGCCCTTATAAAGAGTAGTGCTCAGCATATGTAGAATGATGACAATCATGATTGCTCCAACTAAAAAAAACTGGCCCTTCCTGTATTTACCACAAAAAGACATAACCATCAACCACTCCTGAAATACACCTTATATGGCTGAAACATATCTGAATCCTCAATAAATGTACTCTTCACAAGCACAGACCCGGAAGCACTTGGACTACGCACCATATCAGACGTATGTCTCACAGACCACAGGATCAATGATCGCAGGATATGCCACTCATCATCCGCACTGACATTCCCCTTGATCCACGCAGCTTTTCTCAACCCTTTTTTATGATTGACAATCGCAACCGGCAGTCTCCAGCGCTCAGCAAGCGTCCAGTTCACCAGCGTACCATCCACCGCAATGTCAACTTTATAATACTCAGGCCCTATCCTCACCATATCACCAGTATAAAACGGCCCCTCACCCACATCATTGCATTTATTATTCTGATTCAAATCAATATTCAGCACATTAAAACCCTTCGACACATTTGTTATGGTAAACGCGTAAGACAGATTCCATGAAGAACTGTTGTATCTATAGCCGCTTCCCGAAAGCAGGCTATTTGAAGAACATACCCCCAATCCACTCAGAAAATTATTTACCACGAGCATTTCACCTATATCATAGACCGTATTATTATAGTCCGTATCCTGTTCAAGCACAATATACTGTGTATCATTATGCACCGAATATAGCTTGTCCGGATACATATTGACAAATTTATGCCGAGACACAGGCCTGATTTCGACAGATCTCCCCCTTTCATCTATCTTCTTGACCATAAAATCCGTAGAACCGATATTCAGACTATCATCCACCGCCACAATAGCATCATTCGTAAGATTGTGATCTCCATTCGAATCCACCACAACGCGATCATATTCATTGCTGGCATTCATCACCAGGACAAAATGCTTCTCTTTCCTGACATCAACTTCACCTAAATGATATATCGAAGATGCATCTTTCGTCCCGATTTTACAATATACCGCAGGATTCACCGAAGTATTGACATACCCTATCAATCCGCTCGCAGTATAAGTCGCACAAGCTAAAGACAGATCCGTACAATTCACATGCCCGATATAATAATCCGTATCTCCAAGATAACAATCATACTCAAAATTCGGGCCAGTATCAGTCCAGGTAAGATTATTATATGTGACCCAGCTAAGAGTATTGACCATAATATTTGTGAAATTGAAATATTTCAAGATCATATTTGTCGGATCAGTAACTGTTTTCGGAACAATGGATATATTAAGGTCATCAGACGGCCTTATATCAACGTTTTCAAGATACTGAAGACCGAATATCTCTCTCTGGACTTCATCAAGGTTATCCTTTGTTATATTAGCGACTTCAATTATCGATTTGCCCTCATCCAGGAAAAGATTCAGCCTGGACTTTATTTTCACAAGATCCATATACCTTGGAATTATCAGGACATCAAGATCCATGATATCAGATTCATTAGTCCTTGCACGTACAGAGATATTAATCTCACGACCATTTATCGAGAGAGTTCTTAATTTATCTCTATAACGCACAACATCTTCTCCACGTATGAACTCGACATCCAAAGTAGCATTGACAACAGACGAAAATATCCATATTTCACCGCTTGCATTCACAGTACTGCTCATAGTCCTTGGCCCCTCATAGGCATCATAAGTACCACTTTTATCCGAATCAAAATAGATTGAATCATAATCTATTGCGCCATTAGTATCATTATCCACAAGAACGAACTTATGACCCTGAAACGTCGCATTATAACAAGGATACTCTGAGGTAACTCCTTCACTCGCGCATGCCACACTAGCAGTAGAAACCAAAACACTCTCATTAGAAAGCACACCGACAATCAGATTCTGCGCAATAAGCCCATCAGTATACAGGCCATACGAATACCCGACCCCCAGGAAATGCCTCGCAATCTTAACAAACGCAGCAGGCTTATTCTCCACAATCATACCCGAAAGGCCTGCATCATTAAACGAAGAGATAAATTCCCTAGATACCTGTTTCTGTTTCATCTCTGCCCATCCCGTATTAGACTGCGGATATTGTATGATTGTTGCAGTATAGCTCAACAGCAAAAGCGCAGCAAGAATGCCTTCAAGTGCATGCATGAACCCCTTAGATCTCATATCATTACCTACCAATAGACTATATCAACCGTAGTTATCCAATTATTATAAGCTGTAAACCTGGTGACTTTCGAACTCGATGCAGACATAGGAGCATACTTACCGCAATCAAGCATATCCACACCCAGTATCAAGAACTCTCCGGTTGTATCAATCTTATCAAATGAAAAAGTGTATTTGCCTAACTGGACCGCATCATCCTGCGCCACCACCGCTATCAACCCCGAACTGTTAAAGACAGCAACAGAATCATAAAACAACGAAGTCGTATTGAATATTGATTCAAAAACATACTCAATACCCCCAATTGTAGAGTTACCGGTCCTGTTCAGCCCTTTCATATAATCCGTTCTGATAACAGGACTGCTCTTGATGATTATACGAAAATCATCCTGACCGTCAACATAGAACAACTCCTTGAAGTAGCTGTAATTTGCTCTCGAATAATCATCATCCATTGTCGTTGTATCATCAAAATAATGAAATATTCCGCAGGCACCCAAAGATGCAATCGACTGATTATTGACTCGCGTATCATTTTTCAGATAATCCATAACCTCGATACTCAGCGTCCACGCCTCTTCCCGTATAGCATTCTCACGCGATTCATCAAAGTACTTGGGAAACACCATGATTGAAGCATATATGATATAAGAGACAACCATGATAAATATGCCGAATCCCGCTATAAACTCTATACTCACCTGCGCCTTTGGCTTCATCTTACCTGCCCTGCATAACAAACGGATTTTTCTCATCGTACCACTAGACAAATATCAAAAACACACACAAAGTCGCAGTTACCATAATAGCCGCGTGTTTTATGCCGGCCACCGCCCTGCCTTCACCTATGACTCCTGCAAGAATCCCGCTTGAGATACCTTGGGCAAGACACATGAACAAGAAAAGGCTAACGAAATACACATGTTCGCAACCCAGCCCGAATGCGCTCCCAAACGAACACATCGCCTGCGATGGAAGCCCCAAAGCATTGCAATTAGCAGAAGGATCTATCGGTGTAGTTGGATCCGAAAAATTAATAGAAAGCATCGGCACTATCAACTTATATAGCAGTACTATGATCCCAAGAAACATAAAGAAAATGAAGTACATGATATATATCTGCTGCGACATTATCGCCTTCTTTTCATCCTCGATCTCCTTGATCAGGCCGATATTCATCGCAATCGAATTCATCGTGCTCGCGATATCCCCGCCGGACCTGAACGACTCATTTATGATAGTGAACGACTGCTTCATGATAGAACTGCCTTTGATCCTTTCACCAAAACGCTGCATGGCTTTCGGAAACGGCAGACCCCATGAAACCTGGTTGTCTGCTTTCCTAACCTCCCGGGAAAGAGGCCCATAATCAATATTCGCTGTCATCGTAAGAGCCTGGGGTATAGTCATCCCTCCCCTGACTGCTTCCGAAAAGTCCTTCATGAAACGTGGAAAACTATCCTCCATCCTCTTGAAACGGGCATATCCGAAATACTCATATGCTGTTATCGGCACCACACCGACAATCATAGCCATAACCAATAACAGAACACTTAAGGTCTGTCCAAAGCTCTTGCAGTCAGGATCAGGCACATCAGAACACTTACAATTGCATTGATTATCTGCACTGCATCCGGCATCTTCATCAGTAACTGCTTTCGGCACACTTGTTATCAGCAAGACGATACCCGCGATAAGCATAATGAAACCCAGAGCCAGGCTGCCAATCTTCAAAAAAGTCGCTTTTTGCATTTTTTTCGTCATTCTAAACCCTCATGAAACTCCAGGATATATGGAGCGATACATTCGCCAACACTTCACGCCTTCACCGATGGAGCGATACCTTTAATCAATATCATGAAACCAAAAGATGCCAAAGGCAAAAATATGAACGATACAAGGAACTGCGCCGCCACAATAAATACAGTTGTCTTGGGATCCGCACTCATAGAACCCATGATAGTCGTCAATACCATGAAAAACACAGAACCCACTATCACGACAGTTATATACATCTCAATATACATGGAAAGCTGCTGCGTAAACTGGGCCAGCCTTCGCTTGTATTCCTGCATAGTGCTGATAGCCTTCTCATGCAGGAATCTCTGAAGATCACCGCCCACCACCAATATAGACTTGATACCCCAAAAAATATCCCTGAGATGATCTGAGGGGGTCCTGTTCGCAGCATTCTCGATAGCCAATGCAAGATTCACACCTAGTACATCCGTCTCCTCGATGATCCTCTCAGCTTCCTTCGATATCTCGCCATACTCCTTGAAATTCGCAAGCGCCCGAAACATCGCAATCGGCGGCGTACCGCTACCGGAAATAGTCGCAAGATACAGCGTAGCGAACGGCAACGAATCATCTATCCTCTTTTTCCTGTCAGAAACAATAACAGAAGGATAAGTATAAAACAACATAAATATACCGGACGATGACAAAAGACCGAAAAGAAACCCCATAAAAACGCTCAGGATAATAGCAGCAGAAATATTAAGAGACGAAGCTGCAATATTAAGCAATCCGAATATTATTATCGGCGATATCAAAGACATAGCAAAAAAGACAACAATTGACGTTGCCGCTGCAACAGACAAGAATTCCACAAGAGTCATGGAAATATTCGCACGCTCAAGATCCTTATGAAGATCCTTAAATACAGGCACAAGATACTTCCTCGAGAACTGACCAAAATATCTGTACGAATACTTTGCATAATCAGTATTTGCATCCATTCTATTCTTCCTCTATAATATTCATCACATCTTGAGGGTTAGAATAATATCGCGAAAAAACCTCGCCTACTTCCATATAACCTTTTATTCCTTTCTCTTTAAGCCATCTCAACACTTTGATTCGGTTCATGATCTCAGACTTAAGTTTCATCTCAGTTATACCCTCATCCCTGCAAAGGCGGCCAAGCAATTCCGAATCCTCATCAAAAACAAACACATCGGACGTTGCATCCCATTTAAGCACCCTCGAGCTATCAAGATATTTCTCATCCGCATCATAATAATTGATCTCATGGATCTCCGTAGCCCGCCTCACATTATGATTCCTGTACCTGAAACGTTTCGCAAACACTATCAAGTCAAGAGTTTCCAAAAGCGACGATGGCAACTGGATTGGCGGAGTCGTAAGACGATCAATCACCTTCTCAAGAGAATCAGCATGCATGGTAGATAAACCTGCATGCCCGGTCGCCATTGCCTGGAAAAGTATAAACGCCTCCTTGCCCCTGACTTCACCGACAATAAGATAATCCGGCCTCTGCCTCAATGCACCTCTCAAAAGATCAAACATGCTCACCTCACCCAGCCTCTTATCAGTGCCAGCCACATATGAACTTATGCCTTCCCTTGCGATCTCAGGAATCCAATGCACATGCGGAAGACGCAATTCAGGCGTATCCTCGATAGAGACGATCTTCATGCCCGGCCTTATAAAAAGCGACAGAGCATTCAGGAGTGTTGTCTTACCGGAAGCTGTCGGTCCGCAGACAAGTATCGATCGATTATGCTCGATGACAAACCAAAGATAAGCAAGCATCTTGACATCGACTGTATTAGTTTCCAATAGATGTATCGGCGTCATCGGCTCCTTCGTGAATTTCCTTATGGTGAAATTCGAACCCCTCTTGGCAATATCTGTCTCAAGCGTAGCCTGAACCCTTGAACCATCTGGAAGAGCTCCCTGAAAAATGGGTTCTGCAACAGATACAGTCTTGCCGCACCTCTGTGACAACTTCATGACAAAATCATCAAGCTCATCCCTTGTCTTAAAGAATACATCTGACCTCAAAGAACCGTATTTCGAATTCCTGTGATATACGAACACAGGAATATCAATACCGTCACAGCTTATATCCTCGATATTTGGATCATTAAGGATAGGTTGGAGACGGTCAAGATCGATGAAATTTCTCAAGAGATAATAATAATATTTCTCTTTCTGTTCCGGCGTCATCTTCATCCCATACTGCATTACTATCTGCTCAATCAACTTAATCAAATAACCCTTTGCTGCATCTTTATGTACAGACTCAAAATGGACATTTATTTTTTCTACGATGGCATTCTTTATCCGCGAAACATCCCTCATCTCAACTTCAGTAAGTTCTGGCTCCGAGACACAATATTCCAAAGATTTTAACTCTGGATTCCACTTGATATCCGCCCATGCATAAACCGTTTCATTTTCAGATGGGTCCACAGGCGTAAGAGGATAGCGCTCATTTATAGTCTGGGCTTCAGAATAATCAACATCGATACCCTCGCCCCTCGTTTTTTCCAGATCACGAAGAGAGACAACTTTATAGTCCTTCTCACGGACCTTCCGCTTCCTCTTAGGCTGCTGCTGCTCTGGCTGCAAACCCTTCAGCACTGGAATAAGCTGATTCACAATACCGATATCAATATTAGGATAATCTTGCGCCAGAGAATCCTTCTTTTTTTCCATATGTTTCTTATACCTTGATTTAAAGGCCTTGACACTTTTCTTCAGATTCAATGTCTTCATCTTAGTAATTATTAACACCCCTCATCAATACCTTTCCATCATCAAACTCAAGCCGAAGCATGTTATCCGCATAAGATAGACCCTGAAGCTCAACAGATATATTCTTCTCATTCCAGATTTTATTATTGTCGTGTATCAATATCCTTTTTTTGCTATCCTCGCCAAGAATAGTATACGCCTCTCCACCAATCTCATCGGGTAGTCTGATCGTTACATGGCACTGTGTGCAATCCATGCTATCCAGCGATGCGATATATGCTTTGAGATATCCATTAATCTCCTCTGCCTGTTCATCCTGGACAAATTCAAGTATTTTATCATTAAGAGAATTGAAAATAAAGATTACCCCTGCAATTATTATGACCCCTAATGTGAACATCATCATTTCTTCAAGTACAAGGACCTGGCCCTTCCTTACTTTTTTACTAGCTAGGTCTGGCTTCCGGCCACAACAATGATTATATAGTCCATGAGTCATTATATCATCGCTGCTCATGACATTGAAATGAATACCTTTGTCTCAATCAGGTCTCCGCCATACTTCGACCTTTCACCACTTATTTTCGGATTATCATCACGTCGTATATTTATCCTATGCTGTCCGGGACCCAAAACATTGTTGCCGTCACGTGTTAATTGTATCCGGTAACCATCATTGCCCGGGCTTGATATATCATCAAGTTCCCTGTAGACAAGACGATATGTAGTCTTGAAACGATCACCAGCAGACTCACTTCTTGCGATTATGACTCCTGCCTCATCAGCGCCCATGATGCCTGCCCTCTCTCTTTCAGGGCCAAGTATAAGCGCCTGGCCGTCAATATCCTCAGTCGGCGTGCAATCGATATGATGTACAAGATATGTATCGCCATCAAGCGTAAATCTCTGCCCCTCACTATAAGTAGCCTCTATTGATGATTCGGTACATGTCGATAGTACGACCTGTGCCGGACTGCAAGAAGAATTCATCATACAGCTAACATCATCATTGATGCTCACTGTCCCGGACCCTCCATCTGCTTTCACCGCAGCCATATCTTCCTGTACGGGTGTTGTTCCGCCGACAAGAGGCACCCATGCAGTGGTCGCGATATTCAGGCCTCTCGTAACCACAGAATAGCTCAATGAATTGTCATCGTCAAGCACAAGATCGCCTGCAAGCTCAAAAGAGACTGTTTTTTGCTCTCCTGTCACTGCGACATCATCAATCTTATCCTTCAGCAACACCATCAAACTCTCCGCCTTCTCATTATCAGACGACGTCTGTCCCTTCTCTATCAAAGGAACACCCCACATATATGTGGAACCGATAATAGCAATCAAAATACCAGTTATAAGAATAATGGATATAACCTGTGATTGAGCTTTACGAACCATATCACACTTTAATAATCTCATCTTTACCACCTTCCTCTCATGCCCGAAACACACAGGCATATTCATCCCAAATATAAAGTGAAGGCACATAATTTAAGCAAAGTGCCTCCCCATATCCTTAAAATTGCAAGGCAATTTTAGGATCCAGCGAATCGGGGATTCGCTCGGATAGGTCAAGGCAACTTGGTTTTTGGCGATATTTGCTCATTTATTTCATGCCTTGACTATAATTATACCAACATCTAAACATATTGTGTACAACATCGTATATAAGATTTTCCAAGAATATATAGATTTCGTAGAATTTCAATCAACAAAAAACTATTTATGATTACTGAACCAAATTTGACATACAAAGAGACACAAACTCTAATACACAGAATATTTAGACACAATTTATAGACACGACATATCAACAGAGGTGCTTTTGAATGAATGCAAAATACACAAAAAGAGACATACTGACTTCTCCAAACCAGAGCAATTCCTGCAGGATCCTGCTATTCGGCTCCGGTGAAATCGGCCGCGAGGTAGTCATACAGGGCCAGCGCCTCGGCATGACGACAATCGCAGTCGACCGCTACGAAGGAGCCCCCGCCCAGCAGGTCGCACACAGATCATACACAATAGACATGAAAGACGGCGATGCGATGCGCCACATAGTAGAAAAAGAAAAACCGGACGCAATCGTCTGCGAGATAGAGGCGATCAACCTCGACATGCTCATGGAACTCGAAAAAGAAGGCTACCCCGTCAGGCCAAACGCAAAAGCGGTCTGGATCACGATGAACAGGGAAAGGAGCAGGGAACTCATATCAAGGCAGGCAGGCGTAAAGACAAGCAAATATATCTACGTCGGCACAGATGACGCTAAAGCATTCAAAGACGCAGTCGAAAAGATAGGCTATCCGTGCATCAGCAAGGCCATCATGAGCTCATCAGGCCACGGCTCATACTCAATCAGAACCCAAAAAGACATAGAGCCCGCAAGGCTCGCAGCGATAAAAGGCGCAAGAGGCTCCGGCGCAAAAGCGATAATAGAAGAATTCATAGACTTCGACACAGAAGTCACAGAACTTGCGGTAAGGCACCTCGACGAAAACGGGAAGATAGTCACATCGTTCCCAAAACCCATCGGTCACTATCAGATAGAAGGCGACTACCATGCTTCTTGGCAGAGCCCGAACGTCGAACAATACCTTCCCTGGAAACCCGAAGACATAGGCACAAAATTCAAGCCAGACATGGACCTCGCGATAAAGACCGAAAAAAAAATATACGAAGCCGCAGAAAAAATAACCGGCGCTCTAGGCGGCCTTGGCATCTTCGGCGTAGAGCTCTTCGTCAGGGCAAGAGACGGCAAAGTGGAAGTCCTCGGCAACGAATGCTCGCCGCGCCCCCACGATACCGGCATGGTGACATTTTTGTCGCACATGATCGGCATGAACGAAAGCGCGCTTCATCTTCGCGCCATCACAGGCCTGCCCATACCCACGACAACAAACACAGACGGCTATCAAGTCATAGAACCCCTGATGCCCGCCTCATCGCACGTCATAAAAGCAGGAGTAGGCGGCTGGGACCCTGAATTCAGGGGCATATGGGATGCAGGAAACACCCCGGGAGTGAACATATACATGTTCGGAAAGCCCAACATTCCCTACGACCCGAAAAACCCGTTTGACGCCCACAGGAGACTAGGAATAACACTGGCTATTGGGACAGACGCCCTGGATGCAAAAAAGAAAGCAGAACAAGCAGCCCACAAGATAGAGATGAGAACAAGGCAGCACAACAAGTGGATATCACAGGACATGACCCGCGACGCAAGAAAAAAGCATGTATCCCAGTAACATCTCAGAAACAATTTTAAAAAACAATCCAAAACAATCCAAGAGGTGATAAGACATGGTAGTAAACAAAGGCCCAAAAAAAAGAAAGAAAATCAAAGTAAGAGGAATGAAGAAATAAGAAAGGAATGCCAGAGATATCTGAAAGCAATTCCTTCTAAATTCCTCGTATATTTTATAATCCCAAACTCCGCTAAATTACGGCCCATGTTTCAATCAAAAAAAAAGGCGATACCTAACGAAATATGAATATTTTTAGCAATACGCAATGCAGATAATGAATTTCGAGTCATTGATGACTAATGTTGTCGAAATAAGTTACCTGATCCGTAAAATTGGAAGAGTTCGGGTATAATCTTATTGTTATGTTCAATAAAATTTCCATTTCTTACTACCTTTTTGCGGAATTCCGTGGCCTATTGGCCATATTGACGAATTCATAGCAAAAATCTTGCGATAACTTTATAAATATTAACAACTACTAAGTAGTACTATTGTGATTTTATGCCTTTCAGTCGTGATATTTGGGAAAAGACATGGAAAGATACATATAATGGTTTAGGTTCTATACCATTCATAAGACAATATGGTTCAGATGGGCAACATTATGCAGGCTATAATTGGATAAATGGCAGAGAAATAAGAGTGTTCAAAGAACCAAAAGTTGCTGTAAAAGTTGTGCATCCTATAGTTGATGCACTTAAAAATCTCATAGACGAAATTGGTTTAGATATTCAAGTAAATTATTTTGGAAATGATAGCACATTAAACAGACAAATAGAAAAATATACTTCACAGGATAATTATCGAAAAGTAGGAGGAAGCCCAGTAAAATTACTGGACGGCGACAGCCTAAGTCGAGAATTACTAACAGAAGATTGGAGAAAATATAAACCGCATGCAGATGTCATAATTACAGATAAGTATCTAAAATTAGGTACAGAAAATTGGGGTCAAAGCCAATTTAGTTTAGGTACCGAAATAATATCTCTCCCTGATAGAAGACAAGATGCTCTTGAATTTATATACAACATATCAAAGCATGAAGGAGAACATCTAATAGGATATAATCAACACCACGATAGTAACAAAGTAACGGGGTATAAAGAACCTAGTGATTGTCTCATGTATTGGAAAGCATCAACAGATAGACTTTGCAATAAATGTAAAAATGCAACGGTATTCTTTTGGGAAGGAGCCAAAGATAGAATGAACGATACATTCTTCGAAAAACAACCCATTTTGATTCTTCAATAATAGATGAATAGCATGTTAATTTTAACAATTTTAACGCAACTCCTCCTCAAGTCCTATGGACAATTACACTCCTTGCGGCCGAATATAAAGGGAAATGAAATTACTCTTCGTCGCTTTGCTCCTTGTTCATCTCATGCCTCGCGGATTCACAGTACTCATTAGAGTATTGCCAAAACAGATAGCAGACAAGCGATCTTTTCATGTCGTTCAAACCATTGACGATAGCGGAACCTTTAGCGTTTCAAACAACCACCACGAACTCAACATATAAATATCTAATCCACTAAAACTCAAGGTATGATTATCGAAATCCTTCTCTTGGCTTCCGCGCTCATCGGCACAGCAGCTGGCGGCTGGATAGACTTAAAGACTACAGAGATACCGGACATCGTACCCCTGTCAATGGTCATAGCAGGTGTGGTACTACATACCGCCAACGGCCTGACCGGCGGCTCCTTTGAGGGACTTGTCAGCGCAATCATCGTAGGCGCAATCTACCTCGCCCTCGGCTACGTCCTCTACTACACCGGCCAGTGGGGCGAAGCAGACGTATTGCTGCTCGCAGCAACCGGCTTCCTGATACCCCAGCCGCTGTCATTCTTCAACATCATAACAACAAAAGAGATATACCCGATCTTATTCCTCATGAACACATTCATAGTCGGCGGCATATACTCACTCATCTACTCAGGAATCCTTGCCTCAAGGAACCCGGAAATATTCACGAACTATTGGAAAGACATAGCAAAAAACAGGAACAAGATCATGACGGCAATCGCAGCATTCACCATAGCCATGCTTGGATTGACATACATCCTAAGCTACATGGCAGACATCTACATCACAACATCACTCATCGCAACCCAGCTCATATTCTTCGTCCCCATGGCAGCCGCTCTGATACTCATGTATCGTTTCGCACTCGTCCTTGACAACACAGCATTCAAAAGAAAAATACCGGCATCAAGACTAAGAGAAGGCGACGTCCTGGCAGAAAACGTGGAACTAAAAGGCACAACCCTTTCAGGAAAACTATTCATAGGCCTCACAGTTGACCAGATAAGATTGATAAAAAAAGAGAGAAGACACGTAAGCATCAAAGAAGGCATCAGATACGGCCCGACATTCTTCCTGTCGATATTGTTCACATGGTTCTTCGGCAACTCCATAATCATGATCTTCGGCTGGATCTGAGATGGTCCTAACGCGTTATCCTGACACTATAATTACCGGTACCGCTCAACTTCCCCTCAAGCTCAACAATTCTGTCGCCAATGCTCACCTCAACCGACTCAAGCATCTTTTGTCTTAAAGAGACATCCGATTTCAATGACTCAACATCCGCCAGGACTCGGGCATACTGGCATTCAAGCTCCTTTTTTCCCTGCATGGTCCGGTCAGACTCAATCCTCCCCCGAATCTCCGTTTCCTTCGCCTTCAGTTCCATCAGTTCCTTCCGCAATCCATCAAGCTCGTCATCCTTCTTCAGCCTCGAGATCGCACACATGGTCTTTTCCTTCAGCTTGTCCTTCAAAGAAATAGAGCCGCGGCTCACATGCATCTCAAGATCCGACAAAGCGCTCTTTAGCAACCTGGATCCTTCATCCTCCTCCACAGCAGAAACAGGATCATCGATATAAAGCCCAAGCAGCCGCTCCTCCTCTTTACCCGAAAGCTGCGCAACCCGTGAATACTTCTTCAGCCCCCTGCTTATGACAGATAAAGATTGCACAATCCTTGCTTTCACGACATCAATCTCATCAAGCACCACTCTATGCTCCTCATTAAGCTTGAGAAACCCCAGGGCATCCGCCCCTTTATCCAAATCCGCAATCTGCCCCTTCAGCGCATCACACGATTTGGAAATCTCCTTCAACCGCTTTCTATTCAACAAGATATCCCGGTCAAGTTCTTTCTTCTTCAAAAAATCAGCATCAAGCTCACCAAGTAACTTATAAGAAGCATCAACCGAAGCGACTTTATCCCTCAGCGGGCCAAGATACAGAAAAGCCTCATCAATCTTCTTGCTCATCTCAAACAGGTCATCCTTGACGCTCTCGGCAACATCTGGTATCCCCGTATCGACAAAATAGAAGTTTTTCTTGGTATCCATCATGAAATGAGCCATCTGATCTTTGACAGAATCAAAGAACCCGAACGCCTCAAAAGCACCGGTTTTAGATATATTCACACCATGCATGAAAGTATTAAGCTTGCTGACAAGCGCCTTCCGGTTATTGATCACGGCGCGCTCCATCCTCTTATCGCGCATCTCATCGATTTTCGCATCCTTCAGCCCGAGAGCATCCTTTTCAAGCTGCTCCTTGATCTCCTTCATCGATTCCAGTATGACAGAGACATGCCCATCAATATCAGAAATGAACGGCTTGGACACAGAATCAAGCCAGCCCTTGGCTTCCTTGTACTCTAAAGAGACATCTTCATGCGGCAGATCATCCTCTTCCTTACCCTTCCCGTCGCCGCCAAGACCCGAAAGCATCTCTTTGACCTTATCAAGAAATCCCATATCTCATCATATAATTATGAAAATTCAATTCTTTTATAGGTTTGCAACCAGAAAAGAATGCGATTCATCCATCCACCCTTCTCCTCCCACTCCTGCCTTTTGCGACAAGATAGACAATCAGCAATATAATAACAGCCACAAAAACAAAAACAGGATATCCACCACTCAATAAAAATGCCCCCGTCGGCGTGATTGAAACATCAGAACCAGACCCACCCTCATTTTCATCGACAGTATTTCTCAAGACCCGCACAGGCTTAACATTATCAGATTCACCCTGCTGCATAGCATTCAACCCTTGAAGACCTCCCTGCCTCAAAACATCATCCTTCACACCACCGGGTAGATCATCAGCATTGATTTCAACATTCTCTAAAGGCATCTTATCAGCAGATTCATTGAAAGTGATATTCACACTCTTGAAAGGAGCAACATACCCACGGCTTGAACCTCCACGAGAATTACATCCATCGCAATCACCGCTGCATGTCGAGCACGTCTCACCAAAATTAGTATCACAGAAAGAATCACCGCAATACGTCTTATCTGGCCTGCAGACACCATGCACGCAATTGCCAAGAGCGCATTCATAATCACTCACGCAAGCTCCGCCAGCCGGAATTTTCCCACCGATACCATATATGCTGAAATGGCTGACATTCGCCCACACATAATTGAGAGTTGTATTCACACCAGCACCATAGACCCAATCCATCGCCTCATCAAGCATTATCCACGCATCAGACGACTCATTGAACCAATAGAATCCAAGGCTATTCTCATCAACACCGGAATCAAGCAATTCATCATCATACATTATCCTGATAAGGACATAAGAAAGATTGCCAAAAAGATTATCATCCACCTCAATCTGTACATACTTTCCGATTTCCACAACACCAAAAGAGCTGTTGGTAGGGTTAAAAAGCGATTCAGTGATATTTATGCTGATGTTCGTCATATTGACGTTAGCCGACATCTCAAGGACAGTATCAACAGAAGATGCATTAAGAACCAGGACATCACCAGAAAAAAGATCAACATTGTTAAGAGAAGTCACCATGACCACATCAAACGAAACAGACACAGAATCATTTACATAGCCTGATTCATCAACACACGACACATTCAATCTATTGGCGCCAATCCGCGCAGTAATATTCTGCACACCGCCAAGCATATTCTCAAACAACACAACCCTCTCACCGCCATTCAGCACATAAGAGCAATTTGCAGCCTCATCTGTACTCACATTCAGCCTAACATACTGGCTCATATAATCCACCGCTACCGGCTCATTTATAGTAACAATAGGCGGGATCAGGTTGCAAGTTCTAATGACATCGTCCGGTCTCCCCTCATTATCAGACGGAAGGTCAGTGATCTCATAACAGCCATCAAGATCTTCAAAACTGATGCACGACTGCGTTCCATTTTCAAAACACTCACCATAACCGGAACATACCCAGTCAGGCGCACAGAAATCGCAGGAATAACTATTATTCAGACTTGACTTTACAGGATAAGCACTTCTAAAAACCGTCCATGTCCTATTGGTGCGTATTTTTTGCGTTAAATTGTAGCATACATTAATAAGTAATAAAAACTGATAAATATTGACGTAATATTTATAAATAATAGCATACA
>JBDRKP010000002.1:0-17460 GCA_043813875.1 archaeon
TTCAAGAAAACTGCCATTTCTAAAAATATAAATAACTCAATAATCATCTAGGTCTTATGATGACATTCCTTCGGCAGTTCATACGCCATCCCATTAAGACGGGGGCGATATCGGGCGCCTCTCTAGAGGTCGCTAATCTTATCGCCAGACAGGAAACTCTTGCCCGCGCAAAAAATGTTGTCGAGCTCGGGTCCGGAACCGGGCGGCTTACGGAAAAAATTCTTGAAAATATCTCAACGGATACGGATTTTTTTGCTGTCGAGATAAACCCTCATTTTGTGAAGGTGACTAAAAAACGGTGCCCTGATGCTATCGTGTATAATGATTCTGCGATAAACATGAAAAAATATCTTCTGCGGCATGGCACTGACGGGTGCGATTGTATCATATCCGGACTGCCGTGGGCGTGGATGGATGTGAATGCGCAAGAAGAGCTGCTGGATACGATTGTGGATGCACTGAATCCTGGCGGCCAGTTCATCGCTTCCGCGTATATGCCTGGGGCATTTTTCACTACGCCTGGCAGAAGGTTCAGGAAGATGCTCAATGGCCGATTCAGGACTGTCAAAAGGTCAAAGATACTGTGGAATAATTTCCCGCCGTATATCGCTTATTTCTGCGAGAAGTAGATTCGATTCAATGATAAATGAAAATGTGAAAATGATTCTATTTCTTGCCATCCTTACCGAGAGTCCGGATATAGGCGCTCTAAGTTGCGAAAATTATAGCATTTTATTGACAATAATTTTGCAATTATATATATTTTTGATTGCATGTTAGTATAATGCTCAAAAAGATAAAAGAATGGGGTTTAACATATCCAAATAAAAATAATTCTAGGTATCGCCTATTCCCAGAGCAGAGCGCTGGGGATATCAACCCTTAACTGGAATCAAGAGGAATAGTAATGCCATACAAAGAATCCCAGACTGTCGAACTGAAAAAGTCGCTTGCGCACTTAGACGAAGCGCTCAAATCAATCTGCGCTTTCCTCAACCACAAGGGCGGAGCAGTCTACTTCGGAATTGACGACAAAGGAAAAGTCATCGGGCTTGACGTTTCAGACCAGACCCTAAGAAAGATATCACACCAGATAAACACTCGAATAAAGCCGGAAACTGCGCCTGAAATAAAAGAAATAAAGGAGCAAGGAAAATCCATAATACTGGTGAAAGTCCCTGAAGGGAACAACAAACCATATTTCCTGAACGGCATAGCATATACGCGCATAGGGACCGAAAAAAGACCGATACCGCCGGATGAACTTAAGAGAATTATCATCTCCCAGAAAAAAACAACATGGGACGAAGAGATATGCGAAGAAGCGACATTAAACGACATAGACGAAGAAACCATGCGATTCTTCCTTAAAGAAGCAAGAATACAAAGAGGTCTGGACATCAAGGAAGACGTGCCGATAAAAGAAGCCCTGATGCGCCTGAAACTCCTAAAAGACAGCAAGCCCAGCAATGCATCTATACTGCTTTTTGGCAAAGACCCGCAGAACTTCTTTCTTCAGTCAGAAATCAAATGCATTAGGTTCAAAGGCACAAACGTAACAGGGCCTATGATAGATTTCAAGGTCATAAAAGGAAATCTCATAAACCAGCTAAAGAAGACTGAAGACTTCATATTCGATCATATCCCGATGGCTGCATGGATAGAAGACATGAAGCTGCAAAGGCAGGAAAAATGGCAGTATCCTCCAAAAGCCCTAAGGGAAGCCATTGCAAACGCACTTGCGCACAGAAATTACGAATCCGCATCAAAAGTGCAGGTAAGGATTTTTGATGACAGGATAGAATTCTGGAACCCCGGCAATCTGCCGGAAGGATGGAGCATTGAGACACTGAAACAAAAGCATGATTCTGTCCCCACAAATCCATTAGTAGCCAAAATATTCTTTTTCATAAAATACATTGAAGAAGTAGGGACAGGCACAAACAAAATCGTGGAATGGTGCATCAAATGGGGTCTTCCAGATCCGGAATTTGAATACGCTGGATCAAGCCTTGTAGTGACAATCCGCCAGACAATGAAATCCGCGGCAATAGATGTCCCGGACTTAAATGACAGGCAGAAAAAAGCCGTTGATTATCTAAAAGAGAAAGGACATATTAATATAAAAGAATATATGGAGTTATGCTCTTGCTCTGAAAGAACAGCTTTACGAGACATAAAAGATCTGACCGATAAACATGTTCTTGCAAGGACAGGCAAAGGCAGGGCAACTTACTATGCCCTGAAACCGCAAATCCCGCCATGAATCCCGCCAAATCCCGCCATGAATCCCGCCAAATCCCGCAAAACGACCTTGGTTGTTACGAGAATATTGCCGGTATTTATTCAAAATCAAGCAATATCTATCCGATTCCTTTTGTGAAGCATACACAATTGGGTCTGCCTGAAATAATGAATTATACTTTACTTTCAGGGAAAAGCTTGCTCCATTCGCGCTTTTCGCGGGTTTTCCAGTCGCCTTTGTGGTAGACTGCGCTTATGATCAATGGCAGCACTGATGTCGCTTCTGCAAAGACCATCTGCTCAAAGACCGTGTCGACCTTGCCCCATGAGCTTGCTTCTTTCAATGTTGAGCTTGAGCATGCGCCGTCTCTTGAGTCTGCGACGGTTATCTGGACAGCGTATTTGTGGACCGGGACGTCTATACCCAGGACCTCTGCGCACACCACTGTGTCCTGTGCGAAGTTTTTCGGGACGCCGCCCCCTATCATGAAGAGGCCGGAGGTCTTTGCTTTTATCTTGATCTCTGTCAGTTCGCTGAAGTCTTTGACTGAGTCTATCGATACGTGGCTATCTTTTTTCTCATGCTGGTGGAGGACGAGGCCGAAGCCTGCGCTTGAGTCTGTGAATGCCGGACAGAATATGGGGACGTTGTTCTCGTATGCTGCCTGCACTAGCGAGTCTTTTTTCTTTGAATGTATGGACAGGTATTCGCCCATCTTTTTTATGAACTCGCGTGATGAGTAGGGGCGGGGATGCAGGGAATCTGCTATCTCTTTTATTGTCCTGTCGCAGGCCTGGAGCTCTTCTTCGTCGATGTAGGTGTCGTAGATCCTGTCGATGTATAGTTTTCGAAGCAATTTGTCGTCTGCGTAGGGGGTGCCTTTGTAATGGCGGTAGCCGAGGGCCTCGAAGAAGTCCATGTCGACGATGGTCGCGCCTGTCGCTACGATGACGTCTATCATCCTGTTCTTTACCATGTCGACGTAGACCTGCATGCAGCCGGCTGCGCTTGTGCTGCCAGCTATGCAGAGTATTATAGTGCATTCGCGGTCGTTGATCATCCGCTCTAGTATCTCTTCTGCTCTTGCGGTATCTCTTGCTGTGAATGACATGTCTTTCATGGCGCCGATTATCTTGCCTGAGTCGAATGACTTTATGTCTATGTGCTTTACCGGGTCTTTCAGCAGATCTTTCTTCTTTAGTTTCCTTTCGTCCATCATATTATCACCTGAACCTGTAACTTAATATAGCATATATGAGTTTCGCTGCCAGAAAGTCGGGCGCCTTGTTGTGAATGTTCGGGCAGAGCTCGACAATGTCAAATCCTATGACCTGTTTTTTTTCTATGACTTCTTTCAGAAGCGAGAGGACGTCATACCATAAAAGGCCGCCGGGCTCCGGCGTTCCTGTGGAGGGCATGACGGAGGGGTCGAATACGTCCAGGTCTATCGTTATGTAGACCTTGTCTTTTAGGAGGGGGAGGACATGCTGTATCCAGTCTCTTTTATCATGGATGTCTTTTGCGAAGAAGACGTTATTCCTGTCCATGAACTCTATCTCTTCGGCGTCCATGCTTCTTATGCCGACCTGGACAATCGGGCATAGCTCTTTTGCTCTTGCCATGACGCATGCGTGATTGTATGTCGAGCCCTCGTATTCGGGCCTCAGGTCCGAGTGGGCATCGAGCTGGAGAACGGAGATGTTATTGTGGAGGTCCTTGTGAGCCTGTATGGCGCCCAGGCTTACGGAATGCTCGCCGCCGATGACGACTACGAACTTATCGTTCTTCAGGTGGTCTTCTACTCTTCTTTTTACTGCACTTATCATCGCTTCGGGGCTTGAGCTCTCTTTGAGTGGCGCGTCTGTGAATATGCCTTTTTCGCATACTGACGTGTCTGTGTCTATGTCGTAAAGCTCCATGTTCGCTGATGCCTCTATTATCGCGCCAGGACCCTTATCTGCTCCCTTTATCCATGTGCTTGTCGCGTCATAGGGGACAGGGAGTATCACTATGGGGGAATTTTTGCCTGAATAATCTTTTGGCAGGCCGCCGTAATTTTTTGTTGTTGACATGTGAAATCCTCTTTATCTTGTTCTCTTTATGTATTCTATTTTTATCTTTCTTATTTTCGTATATCTTTAAATATTTCTTTTTATCTGAACTTTTGCGTTTTTTGCATTGAAATGGCGATTATAGAGTCAATGTATGACGTTTTTTTAGAATAAACAGGAACATAAGGAGCGTTCAGGTAATATCGAGAGCAATAGGTCTTATTGGTTCAAAAAATGCAAAAGTCTGGTTTTTGAAAACAATAAAAAAATAGAAAGATTAAAATGTTTAATTGTGTCTAAATAACTATTCTTAATATACAAGGATTTCACAGATGAAGATGAACAAAAAAAAGAACATCGGTAACGGCGGCGGATGGAAAAACGAGGACTCAAAAGAGTTGTACTACATCGATAACTGGGGCAATGGCTATTTTGATATCAACAGGAAGGGCAACCTCATCGTCAGGCCTGATAAGGAAAACCATAAAGTAGAGATTCTTGAGGTCATCGAGCATCTCAAAAAGAACAAGATAAAGACGCCCGTGATCCTCAGGTTCCCGCAGATCATCGAGAGCAGGATTTCTGAATTATATAATTCTTTCGGACGGTCCATCAAGGAGTTCGGCTATAAGGGGACATACAAGGGCGTGTTTCCGCTGAAGGTGAACCAGCGCAAGGATGTCATCGAGGAGATCGTGAGGATCGGCAAGCAGCATGATTACGGGCTCGAGGCCGGCAGCAAACCGGAAGTCATAGAGAGCATGTATTTCAAACTCAGCGAAGATTCTCTTTTCATCTGCAACGGCTACAAGGACCAGAATTATATCAAGACCGCCCTCTACGCTTCCCTTTACAGGAAAAACACGATAATCGTCATCGATCAGCTGGATGAGATCCATGGCATAATAAAGCTTTCAAAGAAACTCAAGATAAAGCCGAATCTCGGGGTACGGCTTCGGCTCTATTCGAAGGGCAGCGGCAAGTGGGTGGAGTCCGGCGGGGAGGCATCCAAGTTCGGGCTGACGACGGGCGAGCTGCTTACTGCGATCGATATCATGAAGGAGAATGATATGATCGCGAACCTCAAGATGCTGCATTTCCATATCGGCTCGCAGATAACCGAGATCAGGAGAATACAGAATGCCGTCATGGAGGCGTCAAGGATCTATGCGAAGGTCAAGAAGCTTGCAAAGGAGCTTGAGTATTTCAATATCGGAGGGGGTCTTGGGGTAGACTATGACGGGAGCAAGACGTCGTCGGATGCGAGCGCCAATTATTCTATGCAGGAGTATGCGAATAATGTGGTGTATACTTTAAAGGAGATATGCGATGTGGAAAAAATAGACCACCCGACAATCGTCTCTGAGAGCGGGAGAGCGATCGTCGTGTATCATTCGATGCTTGTCACCAATGTCGCATATGAGAAGACCATCATACATGACTGGGATTTCGAGGTGACTGAAAAGGATCCGCACATCATCCAGAAATTCTATACATGCTTCAAGGAGATCAGCGTCAAGAATTACAGGGAGTATTACCATGACAGCCTCGAGTACAAGGAGGAACTTCTGAACATGTTCAATCTCGGGCAGCTTGATCTAGATGACAAGGCAAAGGGTGAGGCGCTTTTCTGCAAGATATGCCAGAAAATCATGAGATTTATCCAGCAGACTGAGGATGAGTCTGAGGAGTTCGATTATGTGAAGAAACTGATGTCGAAGAGATATATCACCAATTTCTCGGTGTTCCAGTCGACGCCGGATTTCTGGGCCATCGACCAGCTGTTTCCTATAGTGCCGATACAGAGGCTCAACGAGGAGCCACACACTTCAGGCATCATTCTTGATATCACATGCGATTCTGACGGCGAGATCGATAAGTTCGTGGATATGAAGGATGTGAAGGAGCGACTCGAATTGCATTCACGTGACAGGCAGCCGTATTATATCGCGATCCTGCTTCTTGGCGCGTACCAGGACACTCTCGGTGATATGCATAACCTGTTCGGGGCGGCAAATGAGGCTATCGTTGTCGCCAATGAGGACGGGGGATGGGAGATAGTGAAGATCAACAAGGGCGATTCTGTCAATTCCGTTCTTTCCATGATGCAGTTCAACAGGCAGGCCATCATCAAGAGCATCGAGTCTTCTGTGCAGAAATCGGTCGATGACGAGTCTATCAGCCCGCAGATGGCTAGAAGCATCATGAATAACATGAAAAAAGAGATAAATGATTATACTTATCCGGATTTCTGATGAGCGGCTCTTGTGGTGACATCTGCTTTTAGCTTATCGAAAGAAAGATATCATTGTTTGTAGAAATCATATCCATTCTTAAAAAATATACGATTATATCTCTGGTTCTTTAATATCTCCTCTATGACATAATCTCCACGAACAGGGTTCAGGTCTGATTCAAAGACGACGCAGTTTTGTGGTGGTCCGAAAAGCTTTTCGAATATCTCGACATCTGTGGTATTGAGAAACTTAACGCCGTTAAATTTATAAAAATACTTAACGATTGTTAAGTATTGGGTGCCAGAAGTCATTGGCAAATTGGCGGCAATCAGATATTAATAATTTAAGATTCAGAATATCCAATATAAATTCATTATATTTATGGTGATCATATGAAAGTCCCTTGTGAGCTTATCGTGTGGCATATACTGCCTTCTATCAGGAAGGAGTTCGCGCGCACTCTTGTCGAGGATCTTCATCTCACCCAGAGAGAGGCTGCAAAAAGGCTTGGAGTGACCGAGTCTGCGGTCTCGCAGTACCTCAAGTCCAAAAGGGGGGATGAGATCAAATTCAGCAAGGATATCAATGAGAAGATAGGCGGGTCCATAAAGGATATATCAATCGCTGATGACAACGCGACCATGATAAAGAAGATCTGCTCTGTGTGCAGGATGATCAAAAACCAGGGAGAACTGTGCGATATGCATAAGTCCCATGACGAGCATCTGAAGGGCTGCAATGCATGTATGGAGGAATCCAGATGAAGAGGATTTATTTTGACCATGCTGCCACTACGCCTGTCGATGCTAAGGTCATGGATGCGATGATGCCTTATTTTTCTGTCAAATACGGCAATGCGTCTTCAATCCACCAGGACGGCCAGGAGGCCAAAGAGGCTCTTGAGGATTCGAGGGAGACCATCGCAAGGAAGATGAACGCTGACCCCAAGAGAATCATATTCACGTCCGGCGGCACTGAGTCCAATAATCTTGCGCTCAAAGGCGTCGCTTTTGCCAACAAAGGCCGCGGGAAGCATATCATAACGTCGAAAATCGAGCATGACTGCGTACTTAATTCTTCACGATGGCTTGAGAGACAGGGCTTCAAAGTGACATATCTACCTGTCGACAAGCATGGGATTGTCAACCCGGATGATGTCGCTTCTGCAATCACAAAAGAGACCATACTCGTGTCGGTCATGCATGCCAACAATGAGATCGGGACTATAGAGCCTATCAAGGAGATAGGGAAGTTATGCCGGGAGAAAGGTGTCTATTTTCACACGGACGCATGCCAGTCGTTCACCAAGGTGCCAATGGATGTGAAGAAACAGAATCTTGATCTTGTCACTATCAATGCGCATAAGATCTGTGGGCCTAAAGGGGTCGGAGCGCTCTATATCAATGAGGGCGTGAAGATCGATGCGCTCCAGCACGGGGGCGGGCATGAGAGAAACCTGCGGTCCGGGACTGAGAATATTCCCGGAATCGTCGGGTTCGCCAAGTCTGTCGAGATCGCCAATGAGAAGAATATCGCTCATATGACTAAAATCAGGGATATGCTGATAAAGAGGGTACTTTCTGACATCCCTGATACGCGACTGAACGGCCATCCTAAGGAGCGGCTCTGCAATAATGCTCATTTCTCTTTCAAGCATATCGAGGGGGAGTCTCTGCTCCTGCATATGGATGCGGACGGCGTCGCATGCTCTACGGGGAGCGCGTGCTCGTCGCATACGCTGGATCCTTCGCATGTGCTTCTTGCCATCGGGCTTCTGCCGCAGGATGCGCATGGGAGCCTGAGACTCACTGTCGGGAAAGAGAATACTACCGATGAGGCCGGATATGCGGCCGATGCGATGAAGAAGAATGTCGAGCGCTTAAGGAAGATAAGCCCGTTCGGGGGATCATGATGTACACGAAGGAAGTAATGGATCATTTCAGTAACCCGCGCAATATGGGTGTGATAGAGGATGCAGACGGCGTCGGCAAGGTCGGCAATGTCATCTGCGGAGACATCATGTGGATATATATCAAGGTCAGGAAGAATGATTTGGGCGAGCCTGTGATCGATGATATCAAGTTCAAGACGATGGGGTGCGCGGCCGCGATCGCGACGTCTTCTATGTCGACTGAGCTTGCGAAGGGCAAGACTATTGATGAAGTGATCAAGATAACGAAGCAGGATATCGCGGATTCGCTCGGCGGGCTGCCGCCTGCAAAACTGCATTGCTCTGTGCTTGCGACGGATGCACTGATTGAGGCGATCCATGATTATCTTTCAAGGAACAAACTGCCTGTGCCACATGATATTGAAAAGAAGCATGTGAGGATAAAGAACGAGCTTGAAAAGACTGAGAAGAGGTATAAGGAGTTTGTTAAGGCGCAGGGGAATTCTGAAAAATAGCGTCCAGCGGATAAAGTCTTTTATAATTATCTCATTTAAGTAGGGTTATGATCAACATGACTGACAACAGAGAACTGATTGAGAAAATCAAAAAGCTGAAGAAGGAGAAGAATGCGGTGTTTCTTGCGCATAATTACCAGAGGCCGGAGATCTTTGAGATTGCCGATTTCATAGGGGATTCGCTTGATCTTAGCATGGCGGCTGCAAAAACTGATGCTGACGTTATTGTCTTCTGCGGCGTGGATTTCATGGCTGAGGCTGCGAAGATTCTTTCTCCAGGCAAAAAGGTGCTGCACCCGAACAGGATGGCGATGTGCCCGATGGCGCAAATGGTGACTGCCGCTGAGCTTCTGGAGATGAAGAAGAAGCATCCACATGCGGCTGTCGTGTGCTATATCAATACTAGCGCGGCTGTTAAGGCGGAGTCGGATATCTGCTGCACGTCAGCCAATGCAGTCGAGGTGATCGAGTCGCTTTCTGAAAAGGAGATAATATTCGTGCCTGATAAGAATCTTGCGCATTATATCCAGACGAAGACGGGCAAGAAGATAATACCGTGGGAAGGGAATTGCTATGTGCATGATAAGATCCTTCCTGAAAAGGCGAGGGAGGCTTTGAGACTGCATCCCGGGGCAGAGCTTGTGGTGCATCCTGAGTGCAGGCCTGATGTGATTGCGCTTGCTGATGCTGTGTGCTCTACCAACCAGATGATAGGATATGCGAAGAAGAGCAGCGCTAATGAGTTCATCATCGGCACTGAAGAGGGGATGATCAACAGGCTCTCAAGAGAGGTGCCGGAGAAGAAGTTCTATACTATCGGCGGCACTTGCCTCCAGATGAAGAAGATTACGCTTGAGAATATATTTTCTGCTATCGATAAGGAGAAGCATGAAGTGGTTATTGACGAGGATGTTAGGGTGCGGGCGAAGAGGGCGCTTGATAGGATGCTTGCGTTACGGAAATAACTTTTTTCTTGCAGATTGTTATGAAAGATGAAGAATTTATTGAGAGTTTCGAGAACAAAGTGAAGAAGACTATTTCGGATTATGACCTGATTTCTGCGCGCGACAAGGTCATCGTGGCGTGCTCGGGGGGGAAGGATTCTACTGCCGTGCTTTATCTTCTTAAGAAATTCGGCTATGATGTAGAAGCTTTAACAATAGATCTTTCGATCGGAGAATGGTCAAGGATAAATCTGGGGAATCTAAGGAAATTCTGCAAAAATTATAATGTCAAATTGCATGTGGCTAATATCAGGGATGAATTCGGCTATTCTATCGATGATATCAGGTCTGCGATACAGTCAAAGACCAGGTTAAAAAACTGTACAATCTGCGGCGTGATAAAAAGAGGGATTCTGAACAGGAAGGCGAGGGCACTTGGCGGCACGAAAATCGCTACCGGTCACAATCTTGATGATGAGGCGCAGACAGTGTTCATGAACATGATGAAGGGGAACCCGAAGCTGGGCCTCGGGCTCGGGCCGAAGAGCGGGGTGATGAGCGATGAGAAGTTCGTGCAGAGGATAAAGCCGCTCTATTTCATGCCGAACCATGAGATCAAGAGGTATACGATGGCGATGGGTTTTCATTTGCTGTACGAGCCGTGCCCGTGCTCGTCGGCGGCGTTCAGAAGGGATATACTGAATGCGCTCAATAAACTTGAGAAGGATTATCCTCTTGTGAAGCGCAATATCGTGGATAATTTTTTAAAGATGAAACCGGTCTTATTAGATGCGTACGGACTCAAGGGCAAGGCAGGGAAGCTTAATTATTGCAGTGTCTGCGGCGAGCCTACGAGGAATGACGTGTGCAAGACGTGCGAACTGTTTGCGGTGCTTAAAAAATGAGTGATAAGATCAAGGCTGTGGGACTTCTTTCCGGGGGGCTGGACTCTATTTTAGCTGTCAAGCTCATGATCGACCAGGGCATCGAGGTGCATGCGGTCAATTTCACATCTCCTTTCTTCAACAGCGATTCCGGAAGGAATTGCTATGCGGTCGAGGTCGCGAAGAAGTTCGGCATCCCACTTAAGATGATTGTCGTCGGGCCTGAATATTTCAGGATCATCAGGAATCCGAAGCATGGGCACGGGTCGGGAATGAACCCGTGCATCGACTGCAAGATTTATTTCCTGAAGATTGCGAAGAAGTATGCTGATGAAATCGGTGCGAAGTTCATTTTCACAGGAGAGGTTTTCGGGCAGAGGCCTATGAGCCAGCGCCTCGAGGCCATGAAGATTATCGAGAAGGAGGCGGGGCTTGATGGAAAGGTGCTTCGCCCGCTTTCTTCGAAGTTCCTTAAAAAGACCGAGGCTGAGCGCGAGGGATGGGTCGACCGGGAGAAGCTTATGGGGATAAAGGGCCGGTCGAGGAAGCCGCAGATGGAGCTTGCGCGGCAATTGCATATCGCTGATTATCCTTCTCCTGGCGGAGGGTGCCTGCTCACCTACAAGGAGTTCGCACGAAAAGTCTCTGATCTTTTCGTCCATAAGAAAAGGGTCGTGACAAGGGATATGAATATGCTGAAGGCAGGAAAGCATTTCAGGTATGGCGCGAATAAGATTGTGGTCGGGGCTAATGAGGAGGAGAATAATAGGCTTCTTGCCCTCAAGTATAAGACGGATTATATTTTCGAGGTGCCTGGTGTCGGCAGCCCTGTGACTGTGCTAACGGGTGAGAAGACGAGGGATGCTATCAGGATGGCTGCGCGGCTGACTGCGCGGTATTCTGATGCTGATTCTTCTAAGGTGCTTGTGAGGTACGGGACTAAAAGGGCTGTGAAGGGGATATGGGTTGCGGCGCTTGACCAGAAGAGGATTGAGAAGCTACGGGTCTAGGGGCAATATTGTTCATCTTTATATTATTTTTTTACCTAATTATGTATTGTAGTTTAACGGGGGATTTACGGGGTTGAGGTTGTTAATTATTAGAAATATCAATGTCTGTTTTGTCTGCCTGTTTGCTATCGTCTTCGCTGCAACTTATACTATCGCCTCTTCTTATCATGATGCTTTGAGCCATCATACGGTGTGGCTTGTTTCTCCTGTGAATGACTCTTATACTAACCAGAATAATGACAGCATCCTGTTTACTTTCAACCATACAGGATATCTTCTGGGGGTTGTCAACTGTACTCTTTTTTTGGATGGGAGTTCGGTAAATTATACAACAGGCGTTCCGGCAGATACTAACACGGGTGTTTATTCGAACGTGTCAATAAATGAGGGTGCACGTTATTGGTGGATTAATTGTACCAACGGCACTGTAAGCGAGTCTTCTTTAGATGCTGGAGGGAATTTTACTCTGAATGTCGATTGGACTCTGCCTTTTATTGGGTTTGTCGATCCTACGCCTGATGACGGAAACATGACGACGAGCAACTGGGCCTATATCAATGGAACTATTTCTGATTCCGGCTCTCCTGATAACCTGACGGCTTTCATCGACTGGAACCGCTCGCTTGTGGGCTGGTGGAGGTTCAACCTTGAATCCGGCGAAAACGACACCTTCGTCCGCGACTGGAGCAGCTACGGCAACAATGGCACAATCTTAAAAACAAATCCTGGCATAGACAACTGCACAGGAAATTGCTCGGGATGGACTACAAACGGCAAGTTCGGATACGCAATGCGGTTTGACGGGGTGGATGATTATGTTGATGCGGGAAATGGGGCGAGTTTTGGCAATATGGGTGCAATGACTGTTGAAGTGTGGTTTAAAACCATTACACTTGGCGCAGTAGTTGGGCGACTTAATAGCACGTGGATTACAGCACCAAACGGAGATTTTAATCTTCAAGTTGGCAATGTGATATATTTTCAACTGAGAATGGGTGGAAGCACTAGGACAGCAAACACTGCTAATTTAGGTCTTGATGATGATGTATGGCATCATGTTATCGGTGTCTGGAATAACGATAATTTGTATATTTATGTTGATGGAGGATTGAAAACTGGACCTGTAGCAGCAAGTGGCGCTTTTAATGTCTCAACAAACAAGATATTTATAGGGAAAAGAGAAGCCTCTACGTCAGAACTACCATATAACGGCTCCATCGATGAAGTCCGCATCTGGAACCGGGCTTTGTCAGAAGAAGAGATCAACGCCTCCTACAACACCGGCATCTACCGATTATACCACAACTTCACCAACCTGACTGAAGGCACTTATACGTATACTGCTTATGCACAGGATCTCGCAGGAAATGTAAACCAGACTGAGACGAGAACAATAACAATAGATTTACCTCCATACAGCGTCAATATATGCCAGGATCTGACTATTGAGAACGGGGTCTATATCCTGACAGGCAATGTCTCATCGGCAGGGACATGTTTTACCATAAAGGCGGACAATATCACTCTGGACGGGGGAGGATACTGGATAACTTATTCGCAATCCGAATATACGACAGGGTATGCAATCAACAACAGCGACGGATATGACAACATCACGATAAAGAATTCAAATATTGTGCAGGACTCGACGAGTTTGAATGATTACGCAATATATTTCAGCGGTTTGACAAACGGCACAATCCAGAACAACACAATCACAACTTCAGGCATAAACGCATACGGCGTCCGGCTCGTCTCATCCAGTGATTCAAGCATCGCGAACAACACAATCACAACCTCAGGCATAAACGGAGCCGGCGTTTTTCTCGCCTTGTCCAGCAGTTCAAGCATCGCGAACAACACAATCTCAATCTCGGGTGATAGCGGATACGGCGTCCGGCTCGCCTCATCCAGCAGTTCAAGCATCGCGAACAACACAATTATAACCTTGGGCATAAACGGAGTCGGCGTCTATCTCGATTCGTCCAGCAATTCAAACATCGCGAACAACACAATCACAACCTTGAACACAAGCGGATACGGTGTCGAACTCTATGATTACAGCAATTATAACGCAATCGCGAACAACATAATCACAACCTCGGGCTCAGGCGGAGATGGCGTTTTTCTCTACACGTCCAGCAATTCAAATATAACAAACAACACAATTACAACATCAGGTTCAGGCGGAGATGGCGTCTGGTTCTACGGGTCTAACACAAACACGCTTTTGAATAATATAATTTCGACATCAAACACAACCGCATACGGTGTTTACATTCTGTCATCTTCCTCAAACAACATCACCGGCGGCTCTGTAATTGCGAAGAATAGCTATGACTATTATTGGGAAGATGCAGGCACAACAAGTAATGTTACGAACACAAACTTCACTGCATTAAGGCAGATTTACTTCGCCGACGCAACTTCATGGTTCAACTACAGAAACGACAGCTCGAATAATATCTGGCTCAAGACAAACGTCTCGGCGGCAGGCTCGATAAACCGAACGCTTATCAACTGGAACAATGCGCTGATGCTGTGGAATGACACGAACTCAACGGCAGACGTTGATACAAGGTATAATATTACAGGATTATTGGCAGATACGATATACCATGTTTATAATACGTCTGGTGGCATCCAGACGAAATCATATGCTCTTACAACAGATGCGAATGGAATTTTGCCAAGTTTCACTATTGAATTGAGAGGGAAAACGAAGATCAAGGTTCAGGAAGGAAAACATATTATAACAATATTATCGCCTTTGAATAAGACATACAATACGAATACTGTATGGTTTAATGTGACATCGGATGATGACGGAAGCTGGTGCGGGTATTCGCTTGACGGCGCGGCGAATGTCTCGATGGCAAATGATACGACAACACTCTTCTTTGACCAAAACGATTCTATGGCAGACGGCTCACATTATTGTGAGATTTCATGTAATGATACGCTTGGAAACATGAACATATCAATAGCTTATTTTGCAGTCGATACCGAGCCCCCCATCATAACTAATCTTACTGCATCAAACCTGATTTTCAATAAAAGCGTGAAGACCAATATCAGTGTTGAGTTCACTGATAATCTGGCTGTGAATACTACGTCTTATCTGGTCTATGATTCTTCCGGCAATTATGTGTGCGATTCAGGTTGTTTTATGTTGGTGGATAAAAATGTCTCGTCTACATCCGCAAATATCACATCCCAGTGGAACAGTATTTTTTATGTCTTCAATTCGACTGCGAGGGCGCCTGTGAAAGTCTATCCTTCGGGGGCGTCAGACGGATTTTTCTTTGGCACAATCGATGAGGACGGGAATTCCACCAGTAACAATTCGGCCAGAGTCAGGGTGTTTGTTTTTGATGTCATGAATTCTCCCGATAGCTATCTCCTGGAGAACGCAAGCAACACTTCGCAGGTGTTTAATTATACGCCGGGGGTGAGCACGTTCACGACTGATGCGCCGACGGGGGAAAACAAGACTGTTGTGATGGATTCAATTTTCAATGTGAGCAATGAGCTGATTATCGGCCAATATTATATCAATGTCACGGCCTATGATAATGCGAGCAACTATGCCACGAATACGACCTCTCTTTTGAATGTGACATGCACGGAAGCATGGGTATACTCTGACTGGAGTGCCTGCTCTTCAGGCATCCAGACAAGGACTGCAATCGATGTGAACAATTGCGGGACTACGACATATAGGGCGGTTCTTAGCCAGTCCTGCTCAACTGGTGGCGGCTCATCGTCTGGCGGAGGATCGCCGAGCGGTGCTGTTGTTTTTGTCCCGACTGTGAGTGGATGCGTGAACAATACCGGCTGTATGGGAGGGCAGTTGTGTGAGGAATCAGAGTGCGTCGATGTCTTGTGCGGATACTGCGAGTATGCGAAAGACCATGCGTGCAGGAAATACGAGTGCTGCGCGGATACTGAGTGTGCTCTGGGTCTCTCGTGCAGGGATAATAAGTGTGTCGTGAAAGACGAAGGGAATCCCGATGGTGCTGATAATATCAAAGAAGATGCATGGAGGGCGATTGAGAGCGCACGAGATGCGATAAGCCGCAATAAAGACATAAAAAATACATCTGTAGCAGAAGGGGTTTTAAAGGAAGCGGAATCGGCGTATGAAGACGAGGATTATGATACTGCAAAAGAGAGCGCAATACGGGCGAGTCAACTTGTTCTAGAGGCGCTTCCATGGGAGACGGAACCTACATTGCGGGGCTATCTGAATCCGGCATACTGCGCAATCGTGCTCTTGATCCTTGTCATTGTGGCTGTATTCTTAAAAAGACGCGACATCATGCTTTTTGTATCCGGAAAGGGGGCAAGACTGCATAAGATCGAGGAGATCGAGCATTATATAGAGACAATCATGCCGATCATCCGGAAAATGAATGATGAGGCATCGGTCTATGAAACGAAACTTTCAGGGTTCTCTTTGATCGGCGCAAAGAAAGATGCGGCCAAAAGGATGCTTGATGAAGGCAATGAGAAGGCTGATGAGGAGATCCAGAGGATAGTGGATATGCTGGCTGATCTTAGGGATAATGATGATGGTGGCAATACAGGGGACGAGAGAAAGTTCAACCTGCATAGGATTGAGGAGATAGAGAAGTATATACAAGAGATTAAACCGATTATCAGGGAGATGAAAAGAAGAGCACTGATCGATGCGAGGAATGCATCTCTTGTCCCTTTGATCGAAGCAGAAAAAAATGAGGCCAGAAGGATGGCTGAGGCGGACAATAAAGGGACGAATGAGAAGATCCGCGGGATCGTGGACAGGATTGTCGCCCTGAAGGCGAGGACTGCAAGAGGCATGCAGGATGAGAGGGAGTTCAACCTGCAAAGGATAGAGGAGATAGAGCAGTATATAGAGCATATCACGCCGATCATCAGGAAGATGAAGGAGAGGGCAGCGGTATATGAGAAGTGCCATTCAAGCCTTTCCCTGATCGAGACAAAAAGGATGATGGGCAAAAATAATAAAAGGACTGATGAGGAGATACAGAAGATTGTGGATATCCTTGCCAGCCTGAAGGCTGAGACTGATGAACTTAACCGGACTGATGACGAATTGGCTAGCTATCATAAGATCGAGGAGATCGAGCAATATATTGAACAGATCAGGCCGATCATCACGGAACTGAGAAAATTGGGATATATCGATGACAAGAAGGTGCATGAGCTTTCTTTGATCGAAGGGAAGAAGAGGTATGCAGAAAAGCTTTTGAGGGAGAAGAGCCCGTTCGCCGAGGCGCAGATCGATGTTACTGTCGATGCGCTTGCTGATTTCAAGAAGGAGATCGAGTGGCATATTGACGCGCACAAGTATGAGCATGTATGAAGTCAAACGGCCGCCCCAAAGAATATTAATGTTGAATCACAATAACATCTTATGTTTTCTTTTTCAACGCAAAAGGATCTAGTGGATACTGTCAGTAACGGGCTTCTTGTGCACGGGTTTGAGTCCAGGTGTTTTGAGCGCTCCTGTCTTGACATACTCGCGAAGAACGATAAACATCTTCTTGCGCTGAAGCTATTGCATAATGTCGACAGTTTCAGCTATGAGCAGGCGATTGATCTCAAGAAGGTCACTCTGAAAATGAATGCTTCACCTATGCTTCTTGGGTGTGTCGGGAGAAATTTCACGCTGAAGGAA
>JBDRKP010000003.1:0-9232 GCA_043813875.1 archaeon
GGAGAAAGAATGACTCTGATAATCTTCATAATTCTAATCCCTTCGATATTGAACTCCTCAGATTTTTGTTTGTGTTATGTATCCAACTGATACCTTTTATACTGACCGCGATTTTGTTGCTTTCTTCAAGGTATTCTAAGATGACCTTGAGTGTATTATGATTGACTTTTTTGGGCAATATTCTTTTTAATTCTGCGACTGTTATGACGCTCTCATCCATATTTTTAAGTGTATCCTCTACCATAAGAACCGTGTTTAACGTCGGATAGTGCTCTATTTTGTCTTCTTTATATTCTTCTGTCAGATTCATATTCATCACATTCAGTTATTAATTGATAACAATCAGATATATATTGATATCTGAATTACTTAAATCTTTCGCTCAATGAAACTCCGACAAATACGGCTGTATCCAAACCCCTGATGTAAAACATCATCACTCATTCACAACCCCGAGAATATCCTTCCCGTATTTCCCGATTTTTAAAGGCCCAAGGCCGTGAATATCCCGAAGGTCAGAAATGGTCTGGGGTATCTTCTCGGCAATCTCAGCCAGCGTCCTGTCATGCATGATCATAAAAGCAGGAACACCTACGGCATTACTCACCTCGCGTCTCCATTTCTTGAGACGTGTCACCACATCCCCTGGCCGCATCACATCAGTTCTCGCCTTGACCGTTTTGCCCTTCTTCTGTTTGGTCTGAACCTTCTTCTCATCCATCATCCCAAGCATCTCATCAGTGATGAAATAAGTCGGCCTCTTCCCGGAATACAGAAGATACAGGCTCCTTTTCGCCCTGCTCATCGCGACATAGAAAAGCCTCCTCTCCTCTTCCTCCTTGTCATATTCATCCACCTTCACCATCTCCACAACCGGGTGCTCGCTCCCCTTGCACGGGAAATTGGCGCCGCTGCATCCGACAACAAAAACCATCTCAGCCTCAAGCCCCTTGATGGCATGTATCGTCGCAAGCGTCACATCATCAGCCCCTGAAGCGACGCTTCGCCTCATCTCATCGCTCCTGACAATATGCCTGATGCCTCTCTTCTTCATCTTATCTGAAAGCTCATTCAGCTGCCTGTTCGTCCTTGCCAGCACAAATATTTCATTCCGCGCCACCCCCGTCGCCAATATGCTCTTCATCACGAATTCAGCCTCATCGCCTTCACTATCAAACGACATCAATTTCACATCCTTATCCCCGGCAAGTGCAGACTCAAGATCCGCAAGCCCCATCTTCCTGATAGAGCTATTGATGAGCTCGACGATATGTTTTGTGGACCTGTAATTCTTTGTAAGAGTGATGATATCGCAATCATGATACTTATCCTCGAAATTCAGGATATACCTGATATCAGATCCCCTCCACCCGTATATCGACTGCCTCGGATCCCCGACACAGAAAAGATTAACCGGATTCAGCATCTCGATGATCTTGACCTGCCCCGAATTGACATCCTGGAATTCATCGACGAGCACATAATCAAAACAAGGCACAAATTCCTTATGTTTCAAAAAAAGGCTGATTGTATCGATAATCTGGTCAGCGAAATCCCTCAGGCCATACTTTCTCATATGCGCATCAATATAATTGCAGACCGCAAAGACCAGTTTTGCGCTCTCTTCATGCTCCCTGTCAGCGGCATCAAAATCCGAGATATCGATCGCCTTATTCTTGAACTTGAAATAATCCCTGATAAAAAAGCAGTCATTGATGAATATATTCGAAAGCTGCTCATCCATCTTTCCCCTTCTCTGCGCATCGCTGAAATAGACACTGATGGCGGCATTCATATTCATGTCCAGTCTTGAAAGCGCCTTGTTGACCATGATGATCTTGTCCCTGTAACCGATGACCCTCACCGGCTTATCATAGGCCACGTCATTATAGAGCCGCAGTATCTTCTCACAGAACGAATTGAAAGTCTCGACCGCCACAGAATCAAGATACCCCGCCAAAGCCAGCCTTTTGGTCATCTCCTGCCTTGCCTTGCGCGTAAAAGTGATAGCAAGTATCTTCCCGGGATTAGCCGACCTGTACTTGACAATGAACTCAATCCTTTTGGTCAGCACCGTCGTCTTGCCGGATCCGGCTCCTGCTATACACAGCACGTGCCTTTTATTGGATATGATGGCCTTCTTTTGCTCGTCATTATATATCCCCAGAAAATCATCAAACGCCTCAAACATTTTCCGGTCAAGATCAGTGATTGTTGTTTCAGTTTTCCTGAAATTGAACGACAGCTTTTTCTTATAGAGGTGGGGATTCACAATCTCATTCTTGCCCTTCGCGGTCAGTTCCATCACTTTAAAGAACCTGTTGCCATTGACCGAAACCATCCGTATCATATCATTAAGGAGAAGAGAATCTATCATCTCGCCAAGCTCATCCGTATCATATGCCATGCTCCCGAAAGAGGCCTTAAATTTCAGCCTGTTCCTCTCGATAGAGTCATTTTTCTCACTTCCCTGCAGGAAATCGATCAGCAGCTTCCTTCCCACGCCGAACGGTATCTCATCAATCGCCTTCAATACTAAAAGATAATCCAGTTCCTTGCTGCCGCACATTTCGCTCATTTGAATCACGATAATATAGAAATATTTAAATAATAAATATTCATTATACCTATGGTCCACAAAAAGAAAAACACCATTCACGCAAAAATCAAAAGAACCCTCACATCGGTTTTGCCCGTCCACAAAGACCGAAGAGGCAGCTGCATCGGCTGCGGCGAATGCTGCAAATTGCCGAACAGGTGCCCTTTCCTGAAATTTTCAGAGGATGGCAGATCCAGCTTCTCTATTTATAAGATAATGCCCTTAAACTGCAGAAAATACCCGCGGACGAGGCATGAATTCATAACAACCTACACCTGTGGATATAAATTTGCCGAAACAGATGCAAAAGACGACACAAAAAAATAAAAAAATACCTGAAAAACATCAAGTAAAGTATATAAGCTAGTTACAACATAGAATATCTGTATAAACCCAATCTCTCGTTATATCACTTAAAAGGTCATCTAAATTCAAGATCAATGTGTGAGCATATGAAAATCCGCCTGAAACCATCCATTGCGAAAGATGGCTATTACTTCGCAGCATTTTTTGTCGGCATCGCAGTCCTTTCACATCAATTTCTGGCAGCAAGGTTAGCAGTCCCGTTTCTAGTTCTGGCGATGTTCTGCCTATATTTCTTCAGGGACCCGCAAAGGGTCGTCGCAACACATCCGGATACGATTGTCTCTGCCGCAGACGGTAAGATAAAAAGCATCGAGGAGTTCTACGAGCCAGCTTTCTTGAAAGAGCCTGCGATACGTATCGTCACGGTCCTTTCCTTATTCAACGTACATATAAACCGTGCGCCTATAGAGGGAACTGTGATGTACAAGAAATACGAGCGCGGCAAGTTCCATTCAGCATACATAAGGAAAGCGGAAAAAAACGAGAAGAACTATGTGGGCATAACCAATGACGATATATCTGTCCTTGCGGTCCAGATGGTCGGCACGATTGCCCGCCGGATAGTATCATGGGTAGAGGAAGGCGAACAGATATTGAGAGGAGACAAGATCGGCCTCATACGTTTCGGCTCAAGGACCGACGTCATAATCCCTAAATCAAAGATAGGTCAGATCCTTGTGAAGAAAGGCGACAAAGTAAAAGCCGGCGAATCCATACTCGCGACAATCAAAAGATAATGATAATCAACAATCACCGCGCTCTTTCTTTCTTAAACCCCAAATTCTGAAAACAAATCTATATATTGTTTATTGCCAAAGGAAAGTATTCCAAAAAAAGAAACTTCTAGGAGATTCTGCCATGCTTGACAAAGAATTCATACTAAGAAACATCATCAAAGACCTCAGCTTAAAAGAGGCGTCAGTAAAGAACACAGTCACGCTAATCGTTGGCGGCGCCACCGTCCCCTTCATCGCGCGCTACAGGAAAGAGATCACAGGCAACCTCGACGAGATAGAGATATCCTCAATCGGCACAAAGCTTGAATACTACACAGAACTAGAAAAAAGAAAAGAGACAATTCTTAACACCATAGAAAAACAAGCCAAGCTCACACCCGACCTCAAAGAAAAGATATGCTCATGCACAGATAAGAACGCCCTGGAAGACATCTACCTGCCCTACAAGCCGAAGAAACGCACAAAAGCGACCATCGCAAAAGAAAAAGGCCTCGGTCCACTCGCAGACTACATCTACCGCCAGACAAACACAGGCGAATCAATAGATGAGATACTCTCAAAATACATCAACAAAGAACGAGGCGTTAACAGCGATGTCGAAGCGCTCTCAGGCGCACTGGACATAATCGCAGAAACCATCTCAGACAACAGCGTGTTACGCGGCTGGATACGCAGCCACGCACAGCAAAAAGGCACAATATCCTCATCCGCAAAAAAAGACTGGCAGGGCAAGAAATCCAAATACGAAAACTACTATTGCTTGAAAGAGCTCATCAAAAGATCACCATCCCACAGGATGCTTGCCATAAAGCGCGGGACAAATGAGGGCATCCTCACATGGTCCATAGAAGTAGACGAGGACTTCATCATCCACCACATGGAACATGAATTGATAAAAAACCCCTCTTTCATCTTCAAAGACGACCTGAAAAAAGCGATAACAGACAGCTACAAACGTCTCATCTACCCGTCCATAGAAAAAGAAGTATTCAGCCTGAAGATCGAAGAAGCAGAAAAAGAAGCCATAGACGTATTCTCCAAAAACCTCCGGAACCTCCTCCTCTCCCCCCCGGCAGGAAGCATCGTAATAATGGGCATAGATCCCGGCTTCAGGACCGGCTGCAAAGTAGCGGTCATAGACCAGAAAGGCGACTTCAAAGAATACAGGCCGATCTACCCTCACGAGCCGCACAACAAAAAAGAGGAATCAGAAAAGATACTCCTAGACCTGATAAAAAAGCACGGCATAGACCTCATATCAATAGGCAACGGCACAGCATCAAAAGAGACCGACCAGTTTGTAAGAGGCCTCATAAAAAGACACAGCCTGAAATCAAAATCAATCGTAGTGAGCGAATCCGGCGCATCCGTCTACTCGGCGTCAAAAAATGCCGCAAAGGAATTCCCGGACCTTGACGTCACAGTAAGAGGCGCAATAAGCATCGCAAGGCGCCTCCAGGACCCGCTTGCCGAGCTCGTTAAGATAGACCCGAAATCAATCGGAGTCGGCCAGTACCAGCACGACGTAGATCAGTCTGCGCTGAAAAGTTCACTGGACCGCACAGTCCAGTCCTGCGTCAACCACGTCGGCGTCGACCTCAACACCGCATCAGCCGAGCTCCTCTCATACGTCTCAGGCATCGGTCCGTCCCTCGCAGAAAAAATAGTGAAGCACAGGACAGAAAACAGCCGTTTCAAAAGCCGCAGGGATCTAAAAAAAGTGCCTTCCCTTGGCGAAAAAGCCTTCGAGCAATGCGCAGGCTTCCTCCGGATAAAAGACAGCACAAACCCCCTTGACAACTCAGCCATCCACCCGGAGACATACCATCTCGTAGAAAAAATAGCAAAAGACCTTGGTATCAGCCTAAAAGACCTTATCGGAAACGAGCGATTGATAAGCTCGATAAGTCTGGAAAAATACGTCACCCTGCAGTTCGGCATCCCGACACTGACAGACATATTTAGCGAGCTGAAAAAACCGGGCCTTGACCCGAGAAAGAGATTCGAAAGCATAGAATTCTCAGCCGAAATAAACGAGATTGGCGACCTAAAAATCGAAATGGAACTCACAGGCACAGTCACGAACGTCACCAACTTCGGCGCATTCGTCGACCTCGGCGTCCATCAGGACGGCCTCATCCACATATCAAAGCTCAGCAAAACCTTCGTGAAGAACCCGGGCGACATCGTAAGCGTAGGCGACACCGTCAAAGTGAAAGTCCTCTCAGTAGACCAGGCCTTGAAACGGATATCCTTGGAGCGCATAACTTCCTGATTAAGGTCATACAGACAAAGGCATAACTGCACATTATTTTGTGAATCGCAGTGTACCGGAGACCAAGAGTTAGTGCAGTACTTTTTTGCAAAAAAATCCAGTAGAGTTATTTGAGTTACCAAAATATCCGGTCGCAGATAGTCAAAATATACTGTATGATGCTGGTTCTATCCATCATAATGGGCGAAAAAATAGTAAAAGAGTTATGTTTATATCCATTTGTGCCTAGTTGTATATATAAACAGTTTAGTAGTCCCAGGCGGAGCCCAATGTATTCAAAAATTATGACATTATACGTCAATTCTGAAATTTACGATAAATATAGTTGGTTTTGCAAAAAGAAAGGCAGGCTAATATTACCCAAATCGAAATAATAATGGGTAACTCGCATGACATTAAATGGTTAATAAGCAGAAAGAAATAATCCTTGAATGAGGGCGTAAAAAATAATCAGGCAGGATTGATAAAATGGCAAAGATGGATGATAACACTCAAAAAGAAACTATTGAAAAGCAGCTTTGGAAAGCAGCTGACAAACTCAGGAAGAACATTGACGCTGCTGAATATAAACACATTCTTCTTGGCATTATTTTTCTGAAATACATATCAGATGCATTTGAGGGTTTGTATAATCGACTGCATAAAGGCGATGGAGAATACGCTGGTTCTGATCCTGAAGACAGGGACGAATATAAAGCAGAGAATGTCTTTTTTGTTCCGCCGGTAGCCCGATGGTCTTATTTGCAGGCAAGAGCCAAACAGCCACAAATCGGTAAAGACGTTGATAATGCGATGGACGCAATCGAGAAGGAGAATCCATCGCTTAAAGGTGTTCTGCCAAAGGTTTATGCGCGCGGCAATCTCGACCAGACAACTCTTGGGGGATTAATTGATCTTGTTGGAAACATTGCTCTTGGCGATGCCAAAGCCCGGAGCGCCGACATTCTCGGTCATGTATTCGAGTATTTCCTTGGTGAGTTTGCTCTGGCAGAAGGCAAAAAGGGAGGACAGTTCTACACGCCAAGAAGTGTTGTTCAGTTACTGGTGGAGATGCTTGAACCCTATAACGGGCGGGTCTTTGATCCCTGCTGTGGCTCTGGCGGTATGTTTGTCCATTCTGAAACATTCGTTGGACAGCATCAGGGAAAACTAAATGATATCTCGATTTACGGGCAGGAGAGCAATCAGACCACTTGGCGGCTGTGTAAAATGAATCTCGCCATCAGAAGCATAGACAGTTCACAGGTCAAATGGAACAATGAAGGCTCTTTCCTTAATGATGCTCAAAAAGATTTGAAAGCGGATTATGTGATAGCTAATCCTCCATTCAACGACAGCGACTGGAGTGGCGATCTCTTGCGCAAGGATGGCAGATGGAAATACGGTGTGCCGCCAGCCGGGAATGCCAATTATGCCTGGATACAGCATTTCCTTTATCATTTAAGCCCGAGCGGTCAGACTGGTTTCGTGCTGGCTAAAGGATCTCTGACCTCCAAATCCTCCGGTGAGGGCGACATCCGAAAGGAACTTGTGGAAGACCGATTGGTGGACTGCGTAGTGAACCTGCCGGCAAAACTGTTCCTGAACACGCAAATCCCCGCTTGTTTATGGTTTTTGAGCAGAAACAAAGCCAACGGAAAGTATAGGAACAGAACAGATGAAATACTCTTTATTGATGCCCGGAATATTGGGCATCTTATCAACCGCAGGACCCGCGAATTTTCACCGGAAGACATAAAGATGATTGCAGATACATACCACAACTGGCGCAATCCAGACGGCGATTATGAAGACATATTGGGCTTTTGCAATTCAGCTTCAATTAAGCGCGTGCGCGAACTTGATTATGTGCTGACACCCGGGCGTTATGTAGGGCTGTCCGTTGAAGAGGATGATTTCGATTTTAAAGAACGCTTTACTATGCTAAAGGCTGAGTTTGAAGAACAGCTTAAAGAGGAAGAAAAGCTGAATGCGCTGATTGCTGAGAATTTGAAGAAGGTGAATGTAGCGTGAGCGGAAACAATTTGATGAAAATAGATGGAATCCAAAACAGGATTTACACTATTTGCGGCGTTCAGATCATGCTGGATATGGACTTAGCCGAACTGTATGATATTGAAGTAAAAAGATTGAATGAACAGGTGAAACGCAATATCGAGAGATTCCCAGAATCGTTCCGTTTTCAGCTTAAAGATACTGATTTGGAACTTTTGAAATCACAAATTGTGACCTCAAACGATGGTAAAAACTTGAAGTCGCAATTTGCGACCTCAAGCTGGGGTGGAAGACGAACGAAACACTATGTATTCACAGAACAGGGAGTTGCAATGCTGTCAGCGGTTTTACGGAGCGAAACCGCGGTAAAAATGAGCATCCAGATAATCAACGCCTTTATCGCTATGCGTCGCTTTATTGCCTCAAACGCACAGGTATTTCAAAGATTGGATACACTTGAAATCAAACAAATCGATACTGATAAAAAAATAAATCAAGTGTTAGATGCCATTGAGGTCAAAGAGATCCAGCCTAAGCAGGGCATCTTTTTCGACGGGCAGATTTTTGATGCCTACAAATTCGTTGCGGATCTTATTCGAACAGCCCAAGAATCAATTCTCCTTATTGACAATTATCTCGATGATTCGGTCTTAACTATTCTGACGAAAAGACACAAAAATGTAAGGGTGCTACTTCTTACAAAATCAATCTCAAATCAAATGGCTCTGGATGTAAAAAAGTATAATGAACAGTATCCGCCCATCGAGATAAAAGAGTTCAAGAACTCCCACGATCGGTTTTTAATAATCGATGACAAAACAGTGTATCATTTCGGCGCCTCCCTGAAAGACCTAGGGAAGAAATGGTTTGCCTTCTCGAAAATGGATATAGGGGCGGTTGATATGTTCACGAGATTAAAGGAGATGAAGGCATGAGTGAGCGAAAGGAAATGCCATATATTGAAGAGATTGAGGCAGAATTGAGTCGCGTGGAGGAATTGTAATGAGTAAAAAAGAATTATTCCATTTCACAGTCGGGCAGTTAGCTGAAATTTTGAAATCCCTGCCTCAGGATTTACCTGTATTGACCAGCGGTTATGAAAATGGCTTTGAGAACTTTTATCAGCCGGGTATTATTAAGGTAAAGCATGAGCCAGGAAATATGTATTATGATGGTGAATTTCAGGTTGCAGAGGATAGTGATAAAGAAACATTCGACGCAGTAGTACTCAAGAGGTTGGTCCGTGATGAGTAAATGGAA
>JBDRKP010000004.1:0-24572 GCA_043813875.1 archaeon
CATCTTCTTGCGCTGAAGCTATTGCATAATGTCGACAGTTTCAGCTATGAGCAGGCGATTGATCTCAAGAAGGTCACTCTGAAAATGAATGCTTCACCTATGCTTCTTGGGTGTGTCGGGAGAAATTTCACGCTGAAGGAAAATCATGTGTATGAGAGATTCGATGTACCTACGATGAATCCCGAGACGTTCGAGAATACGCTCGATAACATCTGCCCTGTGTTCTATTCTAAAAAAGGAAAGACGGTCAGCCATATCTTATCTGATAAAATGAGGCAGATGAGGTCTTCTGGAAAGATGAGCCTTGAGGATCTCAGCAGGGCCACGGGGGTTTCAAAGAAGACGCTTTTTATGGGTGAAAAGTACAGCAAGATGAGTACCGAGGTTGTGCTGAAGATCGAGGAGTATTTTTCTGAGTCGATTACTGCGCCGATAGATGTGTTTTCATGGAGAACGCCGGCTGAGACTACGGAAAGAGAGAATGCAGGAGATACTGAAAGGAAGGCGATGAATTATTTTTCAAAGACGGGGTTTGACTGCATATACCTAAAGACTGCGCCGATAAAAATTATAAATACTTTCGAAGATAAATTGATACTTTCTACAATACTTACCGGACATAAGAATGACAGGCCTATCAATGACCTGAAAAACATGTCTGAGGTCTCTTTGAATGATAAGATGGTCATAAGGCTCAAGGGCAATGAAAAAAATATCGATGGGGTTGCATCTGTCCGGCTGGATGAGCTGAAATCGGTTGATTCCTGCAAAGAGCTTTTTGAACTGATATATGAACGTGAATCCTGTGGCGATTGTTGAAGATAAGTTCCTGAAGGTTGAAAAATCGCAGAGTGAAGTACTGAAAGTCAGGTATTCGGTCATACACGGAAATGATGACGGGCCAAAGGTGTTTGTTATCGCCGGAATACACGGGCATGAGCTTAATGGCGTCGAGGTCATAAGAAGGCTCAAGCCGTATCTTGAGAAGAGGAATATCAATGGCATGGTCACGATTCTTCCTGTGGCTAATCCCGTGGGGTTCTCGACGAGGCAGAGAAATACGATTTATGATAACAAGGATCTTAACAGGTGCTTTCCCGGTAATCCGGAGGGGACTTTCACTCACAAGCTCGCTCATGAAATATTCAATGGAATTGTTGCGGGTTGCGATTGTGGTATCGATCTGCATACAGGGCCTGAGGGGCGGGTGCTTTTGCCGCATACGAGGATCAGGAAAACAAACAAGATCAATCAGGTGAAGGTGCTTTCGAAGGTTTTCGGGACGCTTATCGCCATGTCGCCTGACGGGGAGGATACGATGCTTACGTCGTGCGCTACGAGCCACGGCATACCTACTGTCGGGGTGGAGCTTGGAGAAGCATATAAGATCGACGAGTATTTTGTGAAGGCAGGATTTTTCGGTGTCGTGAATACGCTGAGATATCTTGAAGTGTTGAAGGGCAAGGCGAATGTGCTTGACCGGCAGTTCATACTTAACGAGAGGCATGATGTGAAGGCGCAGCATAGCGGGCTTTTTTATCCGAAGGTGAAGCTTGGGCAGGTCATCAAGAAGGGGGATCTTCTTGGAGAGTTGTATAATATCGAGAGCGATACGACTGAGAGCATATATGCGGAGAGGAAGGGGATTGTTCTTGCGCGGTTCAGCCAGAGTGTGGTGCTGCCGGATACGACTATCATGAGCATCCTCACGCTTGATGACTGCGCGCTCAATAATGTGGCGCTGAAGACGGGCAGGTATATCATAAATCATTACAAGAACCCGACGAATATATGGAGCAGTTTTGAGTATTGAGAATAGAAAGTTTAATATATGATTTAAAACAAATAAAATGTGAGGATATTATGTTTAAATTCACAACTGATAAAAAAGGTGCGGATGCTTTGAGCGTAGATAGCAAAACGCATGATGACAACACGCTTGTTTCTGAGGTCAGAGATATAAGGAAGGAACTTGATGAGCAGATCAAGGAGATGAAAGAACTTAGCAGTGTGACTATTGCTGCAATCGGGAAAATCAGGAAACTGAATGCTGATGAAATCTGTACGCAACTTTTTAGTATTGATGAGCGGCTGAAGAAACTTGACGAGCATGCAGCGTCTGTTGACAAGAAGCTGGCTGATCTTGAGAAGCATCCGAAAAGAGAGGAGCAGGCTATTGAATGCAGGCATGAAGGCCGCAAGACGGCGGAGAGTAAAGCAATTTCTTTAAGCCATTGTTCTGATTGCGGGAGTAAGCAGGATATTATCAAACTGCCAGAAAGCCCCCTGCCTGATGTTTTGCATCATAAGGCCACAGATTCTCTAGCGCATGTCATCGAGACTACGATGGATAAAGTTGATGCCAAAAAAAATGATGGTGTGTCTGAGACCCTCAGGAGTTATGAGAATAAGAACATAGCGAAGCCGGAAGAATCCGGGGATAATATTTTTACTAAACTGATCAGTAAAGTGATGCCGCCCCATAAAAAGGATTCTCTTTTTGCACAGCCGAAGATGGCTGACAGGGAGGACAAGGGTTTTGTGCATGAGACTATCATAAATGAATCCACGAAGAAGGATTTTGCAGTGCCGAAGGTCCCGGAGCAGGCAGCAAAGGTGATTGCTGAGAATAAACCCGTGAAGATTGAAGCGGCTGAACATCCTATCAAGGAAGAAAAGGACGTCATTGCCAAAAAAGCGGATGTGGATCTTTTAGGTGTTGATGAAGGCGAACTCAGGCCAAAGATGGATGAGATGCTGTCTCGAGCGAAGCAGATGCTTATCGAGAAGAGATATTCGGATGCTACGGAGATTTATCTGAAATTGAGTGATGCTTATGAGAAGAATAAGGATAATCCGATGGTCCAGGAACTTAGAATGGAGATTGATGAATTGTATGACAAGATCAGCTCTAGCCTGCTTTCCAATCTGATGGGGACTGATACTGGGAAGAAGATGTCTATTTTTGATCAGAATAGATAGTTTTAAATATTGAGGAAATAAATAGGATATCATATTGAATATATCGGTGCTATCGAATATGAATAATAACCACCATCATGTGCATCATGATATTGAAGAAAGTGAACTTCCTGAAGCGAGACTTGCTGTATTCTGGATTTTCGGGGCTGTCGCGATCATGGGCGGCGTGTGGATCACAAGGTATGTCGAATGGGTTCTTGGGACTACGGCGGCTTCTTTTTATGGAGCGCTTCTTGTCGCGTTCCTGCTTATCCTTTTTGGCGGGCTTGCGTGGATAGGGGTTGCTGTGAGTGTCGCTCATCATAAAGGATGAGTTTTTTTTGGGAACTGTTTGTTCCAAAGAAAGATTTATATGTGTTTAAATCTTAAAATCAGATATGAATACGATTAAAATCTGTTTTTGCACATTATTATTCCTTGTTATGTTTTTTGGGAGCGTTAATGCGCTTATAGTTATCAATGAGGTTGAGTTGAATCCACCTAGCCAATATGATGATGATGAATGGATTGAGCTATATAATACGGGCGATTATCCTGAAGATATTTCCGGATACACTTTAACGGATGGCGGAGGGATGGTGGATACGATACCTAGCGGAACGATAATAGGACCGGGAGAATTTTTTGTTTTTACAGAGGATATTAGTGGATTATCGCTAGATAATGCCGATGAGTCCATTACGCTGAATAATAGTTTCGGGCAAATCGAAGATGTCACTCCAACACTTATCGATTCGGCGAATAATCTTAGCACATGGCAGCGCATCCCTGATGGTGATAACAACTGGCAGTTCCTTGAGGGGACAGCGGGCGCAAGCAATGGCGGTGACGGAGGAAATGGCGGAATACCGGAGTTCCCGGCGTTCATCGTGCCGGTTCTTTTGATGTTTGCAGGTGTTTCGGTTGCGAGAAGATATGGCGGATTATATAGTTGAAGACAGAACTTTTGGAACTAATGTCTTCACCATATAGATTAACGTCTCTTGGTTTTTGGCTAAGTTTGTCCATTTAGTAACGACGTTAACTATAGCTAATCTTCGAATGCTTCAAGGGCTTTTAGTATCTGGTATTCTTTGTAGCCGTCTTCTTTGAGCATCTCGCGTACAATTGCTTTTACTTTTGTGGGGTTGGCGTCTATGCCGATATCTTTTAGGTGCGCTTCGAGGCCTTCCGGACCGTTCTCGCCCAGATAGGCGCGTGCGGCTTCTATGGCAATTCTATCAATCATCATATCTGTTTGATGATGAAGGTTTAACTTCCTATCCATGTTTAGGTCAATCCTTTCGGCACGGCATCTATGGATCAGCCTTATTAATGCCGGTACGAAATCATGTTGTATGAGGTGGTTTTATGAGAAGAAATGCAAAGGGAAGAGGGAAACAAAGGACGATGCTTTTACAGTTCCCTAATATGACGGTGTGGTGGGTGGGGTCTTCCCGCCATCATTTTTAGAATCGGATTGATTAGGTCTTAATCTGAAACAGGATTGTATGCGATTACAGTATACGGATGCTTTCACATTCATGAAATAAAGTCAATGCGAATATCATGATTCCGGAGGATTGCATATTCATCCGGGTCAGATGAATTGGTAAATCCCGGAGAATCTGTGTTTCCTGTGATGAGAAACCATATTGAGGGTTATCACCATAACATGTTTTATGTTTGTGAATAAAAGATCGGCTTTCATTCAAGGAAGGCGTCGAGTATGTCTCTTATGTTCTCTGCCTCTATTATCTGTATGCCTGTCTCTTCTGAGAGGTTGATTATCGTGGCTTTTATTTCAGGCTGGCAGTATTCGTATGTGCCCCAGGTGTGGCAGAATTCCTCTTCTGTGTAGTTGATCTCTGTCGATGAGCCTACGGATACGTAGAATGCTTTTGCGCCGTTCTCTTTGGCTGAGATGGCTTTTTCTTTTATCTTTCCGGCGGGGCCGATTGTGCCGTCATGGTTTATGGTGCCGGTTATCATCACGTCGTCTCTTATCTTTTTGTCTTCCAGAACTGCGATGGTGGCGAGGGTTATTGCTGCGCCTGCTGACGGGCCTTCGAGGACGGTTGCGTTTGCATAGAGGTCGTAGATGATGTCGTGGTCGCTTATGTCTATATTGGAGATATCTGATGCAACCAATGCGGCCATGCGGATTGAATTCAAGGTCTCTTCTTTGGATAAGACACGGTTGAGGTTTATCAGTATCTGACCGCTGCCAGGTACGACTGATACGTCAAGATTTGCAGATACGCCGGTCCCGTTGCGGTTCACGGCAGGAAGGCGGATTGATGCGCGCCGTTCATCGTGGATCACAAGAGGCGCTTTGCTGCATGTGTTTGATAAGGAGATTGTGGCCGGAGTTGATGTGTTTTTGTGTATCCCGACGGATATGCCGAATAAGAATGCAAGCATCACGAGCATCACTACAGGAATCCAGTTCCTGGATGAGGTTGTTATTTTTTCCTGGTCATTTTTAGAAGTCATACTGTTCATTGGTATAGCCTGTTAATATATTTTTGCGAATCATGATGAGGTTTGTTGTTATAGTAAACGCCATAACTTTTTCATGGCACTTACATGCCAAGCTTTTGAGACAAGCTCAAAATAGACAAATGGCGTTTCCATATAGATTGATGTCTATCGGTTCATAGGTCATATTTGTCCATCTAGTAACGACATCAACTATAGTGGCAAAGCGCGCGCATAAGTGGGCAGACTTCCTGAATGCAGAATCCTTGTCTCTACCTCGGCACTGTGTCCTGAAAGCGCCCATGCGATGCTTTAGGGCTGCTCCGATCAAGGCCTGACCCGGTTCAACAAAGCATGAACCTATCAGGGCAGTGAGTCATTGTTCAAGACAAAGCCAATACATCCAAAAAGCATTGCCGCCTTATGCGCTTTGGCCCCTGCATGTAGACGGTTTCAGGTAACAGGGCCCGCCTAGCGCCCCGGCCTAGCTTTGCCAGTATTTCTTTGTGGAGTTAATTTTATATGTGAATGAATCGCAGAAATATCGTTATACGATGATGCGTGAAAAAGAAATATCACATCGCTTTCGGGCCGACGAAGTAGCCGTCTTTCTTGTTTTTAGTGTTTTTGAGGGCGTCCTTCTGGCTGAGCGAGGGCTCGACAATGTCTTTTCTTGCGCGGTCCTTTATTTTTATCGGCTGGAATGCAGGCTCAATGCCTTCTACATCGACTTCGTCAAGAGTACTGAAAGCGTCAAGGATGTTTTTCAGGTCTTTAGTATATTGTTTTTTTTCTGATTCTGTGAGATTGATTTTTGCTGCCCTGATAACATCATCAATAGTATCTTTTTCTTTCATAGTATAATTTATCAGGAAGTAATTTAATAAGTTTTTCAATTGAGGGATAATTCCACCGGAAATACAGGTATAGCGCATATTTCCACTAGAAACAATGGTGTTACCTAGTACCTCCACTAGAAGTGAAGGTCGCCCGGAATAACTCCACCGGAAATGTAGGTTGTATCTCAATTTCACTGTGAATACATAAATATACATAAACAATATAATGGGCGCGATTGTGTTTGATTTCCATCGGAACACGAGGCATCTAAACTCACCTACAATAACATATACATAGAAAAATATATTTATTGTTGACAAAAGGCTTATATACACTAGATTGATAAATAAAGAAATAGGTTTTCCAATACAATGTTTTGGGCAAAACACTGTATTAAAAAAAATCAATTCAATCTTAAATTATTGGGCAATAATTTAAAATTGATCGGGCAAATAATTTAACTTTGGGCAAAGTTAAATCAGGTGTTAGAGCAATCAAGTAGATTTTGTCAGACATGTTGGATTAGTCTTCAGTATCTACTTCTAAAGATAATAATATCATAGGATCAATAAATATATTTCGCCATAGAGATATATATCATAAAAAATAGCTATCTCAAATATATAATTGATCCGAAAGTAAAATACATATGAAAATTCGGAGGGAGATAAGGAATGGAATCAATAATACAGAGTGCAATATCAAGGCAGATAACAGGAGGAATAGGTACGCTGGGTGAAAAATCTTTGGATGATTTTGCTGATGCAAACGATGCAAAAATCATGGTTATCGGCGCAGGCGGAATGGGTTGTAATGCCCTCAACAGATTACATAATATCGGCATCAGAGGAGCAGAGACTATTGCGATCAACACAGACATGAAACATCTGAGGACCATACAGTCTGACAGGAAGATCCTTATCGGACAGGAACTCACAAAGGGACTCGGTGCAGGAGGATATTCAGCTACAGGCAGACAGGCTGCAGAAGAATCTATAAATGAGATCAGAGATGTCTTGCGTGGCGTTGACATGTTATTCTTAGTCGCAGGAATGGGTGGCGGTACTGGTACCGGAGCAGCACCTGTTGTCGCTGAGTGCGCAAGAGCACAGCATGCTATCGTGATAGGCGTGGTCACAATGCCTTTCAAGATTGAAGGAGCAAGAATACACAAAGCAGAGGAAGGCCTTGCAAAATTAAGGCAGGTCTCGGATACAGTCATCGTCATCGAGAATGACAGGCTTGTCGAGATTGCAGGAAATATGCCGCTTCAGCAGGCGTTCTCTGTGGCTGACGAGATCATCGTAACAATGATCAAAGGCATTACTGAGACCATATCCATGCCATCTATCGTCAATCTTGACTATGCGGATGTGAAAGCTGTCATGAGCTCTGGCGGAGTTGCAATGATCGGTGTCGCTGAGTCGGCATCTGCGGCAAGGGCAAGGGAAGCGGTTGAACAGGCGATGTCAAACCCGCTATTAGATGTTGATTATAAAGGAGCTACAGGAGCGCTGGTGCATATAACCGGCGGGCCTGATTTGAGACTTGATGAGATTACAGAGATCGGTGATTTCGTCTCACGTCATCTCGATGCAGGAGCCCAGACCATCTGGGGAGCAAGAGTGGAAGATAGCATGAAAGGCAAGATACGCGTGATAACTATCATCACGGGCGTCAGATCGCAATACGTGCTTGGACCACAGCAACAGAAGAACGGGGTGGAAGTGAAAAACATAGAACAAAGCCTTGGCATCGAGATAATCCGGTAAGGGGATATCAGTAAGATAGATGAGGAATTAATGAAAAAGATAATGTTTGTTGTGAGAGGGTATAATTAGCCTGCCATTCCAACCTCACCTCAATGTGGGTCCATGATAATTCCTCCATGGGCCCAAACACCTCTATGCGCCCCTTGCGGGCGCATTATTTCTTTGTTTTTGTTTTTGATTTAGAGATTATTTTTCGCTTGAAATATCAATGTAATTCATAATCATCTGCTGCGTGTCTATACCCATCATTCCCCGGCTTGTTCAAGGAGGTTCTCTTCATTGATGTAGAAGATCAGCAAAGTCATGATTATGATCGATAACCCGGCGAAACCGACAGAGTTGCTTGCTGCGATAAGGATATATGAGATAAAATTTGCTAAAGAACTGAAAACGATTGAGGAACTGTGGGAGAATGCGGAAGACTTCAGGTCCTACCAATCATGAAATTTCTTTCTTTTGTAAGAGTATAGCAGAGATAAAAAGAAGGATGATGATTGATGCATGACCAAGACCGGGTGATTGCGTATTTATGCTCTCTTCTTCTGCATATATGATGCTAAATCTTGTCGTGTTGTAGGTTCTCTGACCTGTTGTGGCCGATCGGGCATTCATTGTCAGAGAATAGGCACCGACCTTCCCTGCAAAAACGGTGATTGGTATGCTGGTCTCAGAATGCGGCTTAACAGAGATCTTTTTTGTGGTATACGGATATTGCAGGTCGCCCGATGAACCGGGAATCTTAATATCCAGCCAATTCTCTATATTGGGGGGAGAGCCTTCAAATTCAAGAGTAATCGTGTCAGGAATCGGGAGCGGATTCTTCACGTTCAGGAGAATGGTCTTTTCTTTCCCGAGCGGAACCACAAACTGAGTCTCAAATTCATTCTCGGGAGTCGTCACGATCAGGTCAAAGTCCGGTGATTCCGAATCAGCGCATATCGTGTAGCTCAGGCACGAGTTCCTGAAACATTCATCCGATGATATGCAATTGCAGCCGTCTGCCTTTTTTACTTCGAAACTGCCGTTCACGGAGGTGTTGTGATTGTGCGCCAGATCAACTGAATCGACGCTGTATATGTAGGTCTTTGCCTCGCATGCGGCTGTGAGGTCCATTGTGCAGTTTGTTTCTGGCGGGATTGCCCTGTGGTCCACGATGCAGGTGTAATGAGATGTGGATATGGTCGTCTTATCGCAGCCTGAACCGGTGGGACCGTCGTCGCATGTCACTTCGAATGTCTCGATACCGTCCGCGACAACGGGGTCAGGATAGTTGATGACTGTGACAATGGGTGGCGTCGTGTCGCCGTTTATCTCGATTGTCGTCATCCCATCGAGAGTGACGCTGAACGATATTGTTCCTGCAGAGTCTGATGTATAAGTATCCAGGTAGGTCATGACGCCACCAGATGTCTGGAAGACGGCGTAAGCCATGTTGGGTATCAAGCCTCTGATTTCATAGGTCACATCCAGTACTGATGGGGTGCCGGTTTCGGTCCACTTCATGAGCATATCGTTCCAGGTCTCAATGGTGCGTTCGAGGCCTGCTGGCTGGGATGAGCGGGCCATGAGCCAGATGCTGCCTGAACTCTCGTTGTTGTAGTTGAACCATGATGTCGTGTCCCTGAACTGGATGTTAACGCCCATAGAAAAGCCGGCATCTGTGAAGTTGTTTGTCGCGCCTGCGCTACCGAGAGAGACATCATAGGATGTCCCGAGTATGGAACCGCCTGTAATGTTGTTATTGTAAGAACCGCTAAGATAGAGGCCGATGTTGTTCGATCCCTGACCGTCGAATATGTTGTCCTGCAATATGTTTGAATCAGAGTCCCGGATATATGTTGCCCGGCTGCCTGAGCCTGCGCCGGACGTCGTCCTGACGACGTTTGTGGACACGGTGTTGGTGTCTGATGAGCGCAGATAGATGCCGTGACCGTCGGCACCGGATGTCGTGACGTCATTGTAGGAGATAACGCTGTCGCCGGACGAATAGACGTATATGCCGTTACTGTTGGAGTTGCCTGTTGTCACGATATTGCCTGATATATTGCCTGAGCCGGACGTATAGAGATAGATGCCGTAGGCGTTCGTATTGGATGTCGCCACTGTGTTGTCTGATATGCCGGCATCATCAGAGGACATGTCAAGATAGATGCCGTGGCTGACTGACCCGGCGGTCATGATGTCATTTCCCTTTATGAAGGAACCTGTCGTACTATCAAGATGTATACCATAAGCAGTGCTTCCGGATGTGGTTATGCTATTGTAGGAAGCATCAGAGTTGGCTGAATCATCAAGATACACACCGTAGCCATAGAGTCCGTATGTGTCGATAATGTTGCTTAATACGTATGAATTGCCTGAGGAAGAAAGGTAAATGCCGTAGCTATATGTATTTGATGCCGTGACTGTGTTGTCCTGTATCGTGTTTGAGGGGCATGATGAGAGATATATGCCCTCTGTGCCATAGCCAGCGACTGTGATTGTGTTGCCTGTGATATCATTAAAATTGCTTGATGAATGGAGATAGATGCCTCTCACGTCTGACTGTGAACCTGCGTTGGTAGTAGAGCCGGATACGACGGAATTGTCGGTCCTTGCAAGTGTTATGCCGTCCTTGATGCCGTTGATGTTGTCGATAGTGATGCCATCCGAGTCTGCCACGTAGAGCTGCCCGATGTCTGAAAGACCAGTTATGTCTGTCGCTCTCTGATAATAATAATGTATCGGCTTGCCCTGCTCGGTGTTAGAGGTGTCGATGTCGTGATTATAGTAAGAAGCAGTGGTTGTCGGATCGACGTATATGGCATAGGCACCATTTGCGCGGATAATATTATTTCTCAATGTCCATCCTGTGACGTCGTCGAAATGGATACCGTAGCCCAGAGTGCCGCCGGTCGTGATTGTGTTGCCTAAGATATTACCGGAGCTGCTTCCTGAGTGGAGAAAGATGCCGCTGACGCCATATTGGGAACCGACATTAAAATTGTTGTTCGTTATGTCGACTCCCGGCGACATCGCGAGTGTTATCCCGTCTTTGATGCCGTTAACGGCGTCTATGGTGATGCCCGGCGAGTCTGCCAGGTATAACTGACCGATGTCTGCAAGAGTGATTGTGGCTGGTGCAGGATTGTAAGTCGGATCATAATAGTATATAGGCTTGCCCTGCTCAGTGTTAGATGTGTCGATGTCGTGCTGATAGTTAGAAGATGTTGTCGACGGTGCAACGTATATCGCATAAGCGTTTGCGGTGTTCAGAATATTGCTGGTCAGTATGGAGTTGCTTGATGATGAAAAGTAAACGCCGTGACTATTGCCGCCGGAGGTCGTTATCCTGTTGCCTGATAGAGGGTTTGAGCTGCTGGAACTGAGGTAAATACCGTAAGCTTGCCAGCCACCGGTTATGATAGTGTTGCCTGAAAGAGCGTTCAAGCTGCCGCCTGAGAGATAGATACCATGTCCGTAGGGGTAAGTTGTCGTGATCTGGTTGTCTGAAACGGTGTTTGAATTGCCTGACGTGAGGTAAATGCCGTAGCCATAGTAATCTATTGTCCTGATTATGTTGTTGCGTATCTCGCCGCTGGACAATGACGGGGCATAGATAGCGTAGGAGCTTGATATGCTTGAGTTCACCTGCTCAATGTCCATGTTGATTATATTTACGTTGCTCAGGCCGCTGCTCACCCTGACACCGTATCCTGTCCAGTATTTCGAATATCTTATCTTGTGGCCGGGGGCGCCGGTGAGTGTCACGCCGCTTACGGTGATCGTTACGCATGTGCCTGAAACGGTCGCTACCGCGTCAAAGGTGTAGGAGCCGGGAGCGCTTATCGTCCCGCAGCCGATCGCTGATGCGCTGCCTGCCAATATGAGAGACATAAGAACGAGTGATGCTGAAATGAGTATTATCTTATTCATATGATTTACCTTATACTTCTATTCATACTTCTATAAAATATGTATTATGTTGTTAATAAATGTAGCAGTCCGTGATTCATGGTCCTGCACAGATATCATACAAGATATTACTTATTCTGGATGCTGCCAGACTATCATAATTTGTTTCCTTCCGAAAGACGAAATGCATTTAAATGTATGTCGATATTAAAATTATCATGGCAGGCATTACAGACAAAAAAGATTTTGATTCTGCTCTCTTGGCTGAGATGAAACCAGGCTACAAGTTCTGGCTTCGGATAGGGCCAAAGCCGATAATGGGGGGTGGAAGGTACAAGGTCCTGAAGACGATATCGAGGACGCATTCTATCAAGGAGGCGGCGAAGCTTCTGAATATATCTTACAGGGCCTGCCAGAACTACATCAAGACGATGGAGGAGCGGCTCGAAAAGGAAGTGGTGCATACTGAAAGAGGAGGGCTCAACGGAGGAGGGAGCGCGGAGCTTACTCCTTTTGGAAAGGCGCTTGTCAGGAAGTTCGAGTCCATCAAGTTCAAGGTAGTGTGCGATGACAAGAGATAGGTTCGGAAGGGAGATCGATATCCTTAGGATATCTGTCACGCAGGATTGCAATATGAGATGCCCGTACTGCCACAGGGAGGGCGAGTGCGGGGCAGGGAAGGAGATGTCAACTGACGACATTGTAAGGATCGCCAGGGCCTCTTCAAGACTCGGCATCAGGAGAGTGAAGATCACTGGCGGCGAACCGCTTCTCAGAAGTGATATCATCGATATCGTAAGAGGCGTATCGAGCGTCCCCGGCATCGAGACTGTGTCGATGACGACTAACGGCACGATGCTCGAGGGGATGGCGCGCGAGCTATCCGATGCAGGGCTAACAAGAATCAATATCGGATGCGATTCTTTTTCGTCGTCTGTCCTTGAGAAGACCGCGGACAGGATAAAGCCGGGCATCATGGCTGCAAAAGAGGCTGGGTTCGATGCGATCAAGCTGAACATGGTGGTGCTTGCCGGGGTGAATGACTCTGACATCGATGACATGATGGAGTTCGCAAAAAAGACCGGCACAATCCTTCAGCTGATCGAGCTCATCAGGACAAAGCACAATGAGGAGTTCTTTACCAAGCATTTCTTTTCGCTTTCGGATATCGAGAAGAAACTCGCATCTGATTGTGACTCTTTCGAGAGGCGGCCTGTGCATGGCAGGAAGAGGTATGATGCCGGCGGCGCATCTGTCGAGGTCGTGAGGCCGCATAATCACGAGTTCTGCGCGAACTGCAGGACGATCCGGGTGAGTTCCGAGGGCCGGATCAAGCCGTGCCTGATGAGGGATGATAATCTGGTCGATGTCGATTTTTCGGATGATGATGATGAACTTCTCGCGCGGCTTGTTCTTGCCATAGACAGGAGGGAGCCGTTTGTGAAGAGCACTTTGGAGGCCATAACATGAAGGTGAACATGGTCGACGTGTCGGGGAAGAAGGATGTGCTCAGGACTGCTGTCGCGAGCGGGAGGATTTATCTTTCTATAGAGACGGTGAGGATGATAAAGTCGGGGGAGGTCAAGAAAGGGGATGTGTTCTCTGTGAGCGAGGTCGCGGCCATCAATGCGGTTAAGGATACGGCGCGGATGATCCCGCTCTGCCACAATATACCGATCAACAAGGTCGATGTCGGGTTTGATGTCGGGGATGATCATATTTCTGCTACTGTCACTGTCGTGTCTTTCGGGAGGACCGGGGTCGAGATGGAGGCGCTTTGCGGGGTCTCGGTGTGTCTTTTGAATATCTGGGATATGGTGAAGTATCTTCTGAAGGATGATAAAGGAGAGTATCCTCACACCAGGATCACTGATATCAGGGTTGTCGAGAAGACAAAAAAGGTGATTGATGATGTGCGATAATTGCGGCAAGCATGAGCCGGCGTCTACGAGAAGCCACAAGCAGGGGACGATGAAGCGCATCGGTTTCGGGATCATCACTGTGTCCAGCTCCAAGTTCAGGGGCGAGGGGACGGATGCGAGCGGGGATGTGATGGCGGGGATTGTGGAGAATGAAGGGCATTCTGCCGCTAAAAGGGCTGTCGTGGATGATGATGCTATCATGATCAAGGAGAAGGTGCTTGAGTTCGTGTCATATGAAGATGTGGATGCGGTTGTCACGAGCGGAGGGACTGGGCTTGCGCCGCGTGATGTTACTATCGAGGCGTTGCGCGGTGTTTTTGATAAGGAGATGACAGGGTTCAACCCAGTGTTCATGAAGCTTAGCCATGGAAGGATTGGGACTGCCTGCGTGCTTTCACGGGCTACAGCAGGAATTGTCCGGGGGAAGGCGGTGTTCTGTCTGCCGGGGTCGCCTGATGCGTGCAGGCTTGCGATGGAGGAGATCATCATACCTGAGGCAGGGCATATTCTCAAGCATGCAGGTGAATGATTGTGAATGATGTGAGGATGAAGGGTTTTAAGGAGAGGATGAGCTTCACTTATGCGCTTGATGCTTTATCTTCTCTTGTGGGGAGGACCGGACCAGAGGTCGTCGGGATCGATGATGCCTGCGGGAGGGCGCTTTTTGAGGATGTGCATGCTCCACGGGACGTGCCTTGTTTTGACAGGTCGGCGATGGACGGGTATGCTGTTGTTGATTCTGATACTTACGGGGCGAGCGGGTATGGCCCGGTTGCACTTGTCATTGCCGGGGAGACGCTTGCCGGCGGCAGGAGCATGAGCATGAAGAAGGGCGAGGCGGTGAGGATAATGACGGGCGCAAAGATGCCCCGTGGTGCCAATGCTGTGGTGATGGCGGAGCATGCGGAGGAGGAGGACGGGCGCGTGCTTGTGCAAAGGCCTGTGTCGGCGGGTGAGAATGTCTCTTTTGCGGGGGAGGATATCAAAAAGGGAAGTCTTGTGCTTACTTCTGGGAGGGTCTTGATGCCGCATGATGCCGGTGTTCTTGCATCTCTTGGGCAATCTTTTGTGAAGGTGTACAGGAAGCCTGCTGTCGGGATAATCGTCACCGGGAATGAGTTTGCTGTGGTTGGCGGGGCTTGCGTCGACGGGAAGATTTTTGATGCAAACAGCCACATACTTTTGGGGCTTGTGCGGCAGAGCGGGGGAAGTGTTCTCCATTCTACGGTCGTTGCTGATGACCATGAGCTGATAAGGAAGGAGATTTTGACGTGTGATGCTGATATTGTGGTGGTGACGGGCGGGACTGCGTGCGGGAAGGAGGATCATGTGCCGCTTGTTGTTTCTGAAATCGGTGAACTTCTGGTGCATGGGGTGGCGATGAGGCCTGCGGGGCCGATGGGTGTCGGGCGAGTGGGAAAGAAGGCTGTTTTTCTTCTGCCTGGGAATCCGCTTGCGGTCTGTGTGGCGTTTGATTTTTTTGTGAAGAAGGCAATATATCTTATGATGGGGGTTGATTCCAGGCCGGTCATGGTGCGGGGGGTGCTTACACGGAAGGTGGCGTCGGCTGCGGGGAGGACTGATATTTTCAGGGTCATGTATGATGAGGGGAAGGTGGAGCCGATCAGGGCTGGCGGCGGGGCTATACTGTCGTCGATGGTGAGGGCGAACGGGTATCTTGTGGTGCCTGAGAATATGGAGGGGTATGAGAAGGGTGAGTGTGTCGATGTGAGGCTGTTTTTATGAAGGTCAAGAAGATGATGAAGGTCAAGGAGTTCCATGATGTACTCCCGATTGATGAGGCGCGGAGGCGGTTTTATGAGAGGATCGACTGCGGGGCGCTTCGCTCTGTGACGGTTGACCTGGATTGCGCGCCCGGGCGGGTACTGTCCTGTGATGTTTCTGCTGGTATCGATGTGCCGGGGTTCTCCCGGTCGAACAGGGACGGGTATGCTGTTGTCGCGAGGGATACATATGGCGCTGATGAGGAGAGGGCGGTTGCGCTTGAGGTGTCTTCTTCTGTGATCAGCGCGGGGGCTGATGCGGGTTTAGAGGTTGCTCTGGGGCAGGCGGCAAGGATCGCTACGGGGGCGCCGATGCCGAGGGGGGCTAATGCGGTGGTGATGTCGGAGTATTGCAATGAGGCGGATGGAAAGGTTGATGTTTCCAGGGCTGTTTATCCCGGTGAGAATGTGATGCATGCGGGGCAGGATATCATGCAGGGCGAGGTGGTGCTGAGGCGCGGGACGCGGATAGGCTTTCGGGAGACGGCTGTGCTTGCGGCGATCGGGGCGAAGGCTGTTGATGTGTATAAGAGGCCGAGGGTCGCGGTAATCTCTACGGGCAATGAGATTGTTGAGGCCGGAGGGAAGCTGCCTTTCGGGAAGATATATGATGTCAATTCGAGGATGATCGCTGATGCGTGCCGGGAGATCGGGGCTGATGCGGATGTTTTGGGGATAGCGAAGGATGATGAAGCAAAAGTCATGAAGCTCCTGAGGAAGGGGCTTATGTATGATGCTGTGATCATCTCCGGGGGGACGTCTGCCGGACAGGGTGATGTGTCTTACAGGGTTATCGATAAGCTTGAGCCGGGGATTATCGTCCATGGGGTGGCGATGAAGCCGGGAAAGCCGGTGGTGCTTGCGGCCTCGGGCAAGAAGCCCATCTTTGTGCTGCCGGGGTTTCCTATGTCTTGTATCGTGACGTTCAATGTGTTTGCGAGACCTGTGCTGCTTGGCATGGCGGGCGCGGGGGATGCGACTCTTAACAGGATTCGGGCGAAGCTTGCCTTGAAGTATGTGTCGGATGGGGGGAAGCATGAGTTTGTGCTTTCTAATGTGGTGCTTTCGGGTGATGGGGGATATTATGCGTATCCGATCATGAAGGGGTCAGGGGCTGTGTCGGGGTTTTCGCTTGCTGACGGGTATTTTGAGGTGGGGGCCGGCGTGGAGTATGCTGATTGCGGGGATGAGGTAGAGGTTGTGCTGCTATCTTTGAAGACCGGTGTTTCTGATCTTGTGTTTATCGGGAGCCAGTGCATGGGCGCGGATGCGGCGATCGGGATGTTTCCGGGGACTGTGAAGGTCATCAATGCCGGGTCTATGGGCGGGCTTCTTGCGTGCCGGCGGGGGGAGGCGGATGTGGCCGGGATGCATCTTATGCGTGACGGGGTTTATAATGTGCCGTTCATGGAGAAGGGACTTGTGCTTGTGCGGGGGTATCGGCGAAAGCAGGGGATCATGTATTGTTCTCTGCGACATAAGTCGATTGATGAGTTTCTTGATGATGATGAGCTATTGTTCATCAACAGGAACGGGGGATCGGGGACGAGGATACTTACGGATATGTTGATTGATGAGTATGCGCGCAAGCGCGGGGTTGATGCTGATGCGGTGCGAGGGCGGATAAGAGGGTTTGACAATGAGGCGAAGTCGCATAATGCTGTGGCATGCGCGGTTGCTGCAGGGAAGGCGGATTGGGGGATAGGGATTTTGTCTTCGGCTAAGATGTACGGGCTGAAGTTCGTTGAATTGCGGGATGAGGAGTATGATTTCTGCGTGCCGATGAGCAAGTTTTCAAAGAAGGGAGTGCAGGAGTTCATATCTGTGCTCAAGTCTGATGCGTTCAAGAAGAGGATAGAGAAGATGGAGGGGTTTGTCGCGACGGAGGATATGGGGGAGGTTGTTTATCGAGGGTAGTCTTTTTGAATTACGGACTGACTGACGAGGAAGCAGACTTTTTATGCGCATGTAATGTTTGGTCTTAAAACTATCGACCTTAACTATAAAAGAAAGAGCCAGTTATTTCTTCTTGCCATTGCCGTTATCGTTGCCGCTGTTGCCATTTCCTGAATTGCAGCTTCCATTATCGCCGTTGTTGCCGTTGTTATCATTGCCGCCGGCGTTGCCGTTGTCGTCATCGCCGGAATCGTCATTGTTGCCATTGCCGCCCTGATTGTTATCATTGTTGTCGTTGCCGCCAGCGTTGCCGTTGTCGTCATGGTCATTGTCATCATTCTTGCCATTGCCGCCAGCGTTGCTGTTGTCGTCATGGTCGTTGTCATCATTCTTGCCGTTGCCGCCGGCGTTGCCGTTGTCGTCATGGCCGTTGTCATCATTCTTGCCATTGCCGCCAGCGTTGCTGTTGTCGTCATGGCCGTCTTCGTCATCATCACTACCGCACTCTCCATTGCCGTGGGACTTGGGCAACACTTCCAGCGTGACCGTTTCTGATTCATCGCCGTTCACTATAAGCGTGATCTCATACGTCCCGTGGCAATGTTCCTTTATGAAGCCCTTGTTGGTCTCGATCCTCATCGTGTACCTGTACCTGTGCTCATTGCCGTAACCGTAGCCGTAGCCGTATTCATATTCATGCTGATTTTGATTTCTGAACTTGATACCCTTGCATGCGTCTGACTTATCATCATCGTCTTCTTCATCGTCTTCGTCTTCCTCATCGTCATCATTGCCTTTCACTTTCTTCATGTTGTCGCTGTTGCCCTTGAGCGCGAAATCGCATGTGTTGGATGATCCATCCTCGAAAGTGATGTTGACTAAAAGAGAACTTATTTCTTCGCCTTCAGGATCAATCGTCACGTCGAACTCGAACTTGTCGCCGAGATAAACATTCCCTTCTGTCTCACCAATATCAAAAGTCGCTGCCTGTGTGGGGGATGCCATCACAAGTACAAGAAGTACAAACATTGTTATTATGATGCTTGTAAGGTCTGTTTTCATAACACTTCATAATGCGATGGTAAACTTATAAATGTTTTTATGGAACAGTGACTAAAATGAGGTGTTTTTGCAGAGATTTCTGTGATCGGGGTGATGATTGATTCCCTTTTCTTCCAAAAACGAGAAGAATCACCTGATCACAATATCCTGCTTCCTTGAGATATCTGTGCTGTATGGGACATCGAGATTGGCCTTCACGAACCATCTTGTCTTTCTTCTTGTGCCGCTCACCATATCCATGACGCCGATGACGCCGCCCATCACATTATCCGGGGCTTTCTGGCCTTTCAGGGCATCTGGCGGGACTGTGATCTCGAAGTCATAAACTTTCTCTGTATATTCTTTCTCACTGTCAAGAGGCAGGGTTATGTCGCATAATCTTTCTGTGCTTTTTCTTGTGCCAGGGCTGCCTTGCGGGTTTTCTGTGCGCCTTGTCGTGATCTCTTCGCATATGAGGCTGACTTCAAGCTTTCTTGCCTTCACGGGCTTCTTCAGCCTGAGATGGACTGTGCCCTTTATGGTCTCACCGGGTGAGAACGTAGATTTTGGAAGAACCAGATCAATCTTCCCGCTAAGAAATCCAAACAGCATATGATCACACTCCTAGAATTGTCTTATAAGATATTGGCATGAGAGAATATATATAGTAGTGATGCGGATTAGGGGAGGATTACGGTCTGGTTGTCGCCGCCGATGTTGAAATATGCGTCTTTTGTCATGAAAGTGCCTGTGAAGTTGTATATGCCTGGAACCGATGACCTTGCGGTGTACGTATAGACCGCGTCTTTCACGTCAAGCTTGTGAAGCTTGCTTTTTACCACGACCCACCTGAGAGTCCTCCCATACGGATCATAGCTTGCTGTCCCTTTGTCCACGAGCACGATGCCTGGAGGAAGGTACTCTGTCATGAAATAGTATGGTGGCGCATTAGTATCGTCAATGTCGACTGTGATGTTGACCGTGAATACGACGCCTTCGCTGGCGCTTTCTGGCAGGTCGCGCATCACGCTTAACGACCCATAGGGCGATGGCTTTGGTGGCAGCGGACAGCCCTCGTCCACACTGTCTGTCTTTCCGTTGCAGTTGTTGTCCAAGCCGTCATTGCAGATCTCTTCTGGCGGAGACAGGCAATCGAAGCAGCCTTCAATCTCTTCACATGTATCATAGTTGATGCAGCTCTTCTTTACGCCTTCGTCTATCTCAGTGTCGCAGTCATCGTCAATGCCGTTGCAGACTTCTGTCGCGCCAGGGTGGACATGATAGTCTTTATCATTGCAGTCCTGAGGCAAGAACCAGTTGTCTTCGTCTTCGTCGATGGAGCCCGGCAACACGCCGCCTATGCAGTTCAGGTAGCTGTCGCCTTCAATCCTCTGCACTTCCTTTGCCTCCCTTATCGTGCCGAACAGGTATTGGCCGTCCTCAACTTCAGGGATGAGCCTGTATATCACTGATGTGTCCTCTACCTCTGTCTTGTGAAGCTTTGATTTTGCTATGAACCAGCTCAATATCCTTGTCTTATTGTTGAACTTGCCGCCATTGGCATCACTGACCGTGAAGCCTTCGGGGATGTACTCTTTCAGCATAAGGAATGGAGGCTTCCTTGCCTCATTCACGTCTATATTTATGGTGACATTCAGTTCCTCGCTCACATTGCAGATCAGAGGAAGCACGCGCATCGAGTTGAACATGCCTGTGCAATTCTTCTGGCCGCCTTCGGGGTTGCACAGAGTCTCGAGATGTTTCTTCAGAAGAGTCATCGTCTTCTGCTGCGAATAATAGATGTAGCTATCTCCCCCATTCTCTGCATGCAGCGACATCCTTATCTTGTAGATGCCGCCAAGAGTGTAGATGTTGTTGTTGCTGTATTTCAGCGTATCCCATGTGATATTGTAGCTAAGCTCAGCAGGAAGGCCGCTATCTCCAAAGCCGTAGCCGTAGCCGAAAGTCGGTGCAAGACCGGTAAGGTTATCGATAGCAAACATATAATCGCTATAATTCATATCAGTCAATAGGGTATTTGTGATGTTAAGTGACTTGCATTTAAAGATAGCAGCAGATTCGGGCAGAATGGTGCCGTTCGGATAGAAAAAGCAAGTGACTGTGTCAGCCATCCATGGGCCGTCAATCTCAAGATCAAGCCTTTTGACAGGCAGATTCTCATCCGGCCCTAAATCAACATCAAGAGTGAAGCTGACCTTGTCGCCGCTGAATGCTGTAGGAGGCAGATTCTTTATTATCAGAAACATAGCATCTGCGGGTCCGGCAGCCACGAGTATCGCAACAACAAATACAGAAATAATAATACTAACAAACATATTACTGCCTGAACCTGAGCGTAAACGCAAGAGATTCATTGTCGCACCGGAAGAATTTTAACTGACCCCATAACCTATCCCCATACCTAACCCTATACTCCGATATACACATTTTATCTTTATTCTTCAAACTTTATAAATGGGTATTGTTCCAAGAAAACGATGTGCTACGATACATAAAAATATGCCGGTATGCTCCAAACAGATGTTCTTTTAAGTAGTGACAAGCAGTCTGTGAAACGGTCTGTTTATGAGTAATGCAACCAGATAGTAACAAAGTTTAAAAAGATATATGATGATATCATGAATCACTACCGAACAATTAGTTCAACATGTATCTTATACGATGTGGTAACATGAAAAAAACATCCATGCCTGTTTCAATGCCGGGACTTCTTAGCCTTATTGCAATCATGACAATCGCGCTTTTTGCAGCGAACGGATACTCAACGCAGTCAACACTTTCATTGAATGTCAATACTCTAAACGACTCAATATACACAACAATAAATATCAACGGCCAGCTGATTGTTGACAGCGTACCGAAACAAGGAGCAAGAATCGGCGTGACTGTAGACAATAAAGACGGAAATCACATATATGCAGATGAGCTGACGACAAACACGACAGGACATTATACGACATATTTCAAGCTGGAAAATACGGCAACCGGGAGATATACAGTCTTTGCATCTTCATCGAGCACACAGGCAGAAAGCATAATCTCTACGCAATCCTTCACGGTCGGCGAATGCAGCGAAGACTGGCAATACAGCAACTGGTCTGTCTGCGGCGCAAACTCGCTACAGACGCGCACATCCACTGACCTGAACAACTGCGGCACGACAGAAAACAGGTCTGCTTTGAGCAGGTCGTGTGAGCCTGCATGCTCAGCACTCGGCGGAGAGATATGCTCTGTCACCCAGAGATGCGACGGGTCATACATCGATGCGCCTGATACTGACAGGTGCTGCGACGGGACATGCACATCAGCAACCACCAGCACGACCACAGCAACAAACAATAATAACCAGAACACTCAACCGCCTGCAACTGAAAATACTGATGATGGGGCTGATAATGATGAGACTGGAGCGGACACAGACGCCAATCAAGCGCCAGCAGATAATGTTGCCGATAATGATGATACCCTTGACGACGCGCCCGTAAGCATGACGCTCAATGGGACCAAAAGCGAGACAGATGATTCCGAAAAGATAACAGATCAGACGCCTACAGGCAGATTCTTATCTCTTGTATCAAACAACAGATGGGCCATCATAGATATAATCCTTTTAGTTATGATTGTCTTCATAGGCAAAAAGATGATGCTTAAAAAAGAAATGGCAGCGCCACAGAAGTACAGCTTCAAGCCGAAAGCAGGCAAACCAGGATTAATAAAGTCTTTGCTGAACCTTTCAAGCATCGTCCCTTCACTGGAGTTCGGGTACAAGCGTGGCGATAATGATACGGATACTGGCTACGGAAAAATGCGGCCTGTCAGGAAACTAAGAGTCGTCCTGGAGAATGATGAGTAAAATACATAAAGGTAATGGTGAATATAATGAGTCTTAAAAAAATGAGTATAATCCTTGCGATAATGCTTGCGGCATTTTTCGTGCCAGCTGCATTCGCTGCGAGCGATATCGCGATAACAAGGACAGCCAGCAGTCAAGTCAATGCAGGCGAGACGCTTGAGGTCCAGCTGAATGTGGATGTGGATGAGCAAAACAAGCCGACGACATACATAATCACTGAGATTGTCCCGGAAGGTTTTGAAGTCGTTGACACCGATGCAAGGGCGACTGATGAAAAACAGATGAAGTGGGTCGCTATCGAGGGCCTTTTCGGCGGGAAGGTAGAGGATACGACTTACGTGTATCATCTTAGGGCGCCTATGGCTCCCGGAGACTATGAGTTCAACGGCAGCGTGATGCTAAAGGACCAGACAAAAGAAGCGATACAGGGAGCCTCAATAATCAAAGTTGCGGCAGAAGCAGAAGGAAATGATGTGACTGTAAAAGCCACTTCAGAAAATAGCTATATGGGATACCTGCCTTATGCTGTCGCCCTTATCGTCATAATTGCCGCGATCGCATTCTATCCGAAAAAGAAGATACAAAAAAAAGCAAAAGATGAGAAAAAATGAAAAAGAGCATTTTCGCCCTGATAAGTGTAGTGCTTATGGTTTATTTATCGCTCAGCATGTCTTATGCGGCGACGGTCACGAGCGCTACGCGAACTGTTCCTGAGTTCGTCGATCCGGACACTGAATTTGATGTGACTGTCAATGTCGAGGCGGGCGAGGGATCTTTAAGCTATATACTTTATGAAAGGGTCGATGATGGATTGACGCTTGTGAGCTCCAACCCGCAATATTTCGCGTTCAATGAAGAGAACAGAAAAATCATGTGGGTCATAATGGATGAGAAGACCATCACATACAGATTGCGAAGCTCTGTACCGGGGACTTATGTGTTCAACGGGAACGTGATTGCCGGAAATGATACATTGAGTGTCGAAGGAGATATATCTGTCAAGGTGAGAGATAACTGCACTGAGAACTGGACGTGCGGATACTGGTCCGAATGCCTTGACGGCGAACAGACCAGAGAATGCCAGGACGAGAATCAATGCCTGTTTCCTGTGAGCATACCACCGATGGCGGAAGAATGCAGCGAAGAGGTGCCTCCCCCGGAGGATGAAGAGGCTGTCACTCCACCTGCAAATACAGGAGGCAGTAGTTCCGGTGGTGGCGGAACTGTAACTATAATCACAAATATCACAACAGATGATGATGAGCAAAACCAGACTGTCAACAATACTGAAAATGACGAGTCTCCGGGCAATGTTACTGCGCCCGGCGAGGTGAAAGAGAATAAAACGGATCCTGAAAAGATAACCGGTCTCGTCACTTCGGGCGACAGCAACAAGTCCGGAGGACAAGGGAGCGCAGTCACGGAAATCCCTGGTGACAGCACGAAGAGCGAAGACAAGCCTGCTGAGTCCAGTAAAATGCCGCTTCTTACGAAGGCCCTCATCTCAATCATGATAGTGGCAGTAATAATAGCAGCTATAAGATCCAGATAAATAATTGACTATAAAAAAGCAAAGTATTATATTATAGTTAATATTAATATAGTGATATATTAAAATGCTAAATGGTATTGCCATGTACAGAAAAACAGCTGCTATCGGAATTATCATTACGCTTGTCCTCATCATATCATCCGCTTATTCACAGGCAGTCCAGACATATACTCTTGACCATTTCTATGATGATGGTATTGACAACATCATCCATTTCCCGCTTGGTGGAGGCTCTGATATCTCTACAAAGATCAGGCTGCCAAGAAATTCTGCTGTTGTCGATTCAAGGATCGATATCGAAGGGCTGCCTCTCGCTACCGAGATCGACAGTTCTATCGATGCCATCCTTGTGACGGATGTATCCGGAAGCATGGGGGTTGAAAACAAGCTCACGGAAGCGAAAAATTCGAGTGTGCTGTTCATTGATATGGCGATATATGACGGAACACTGAATAACATCGGGCTTGTGAGCTATAGCAATTATGTGAAGTCTCTTAGTCTCACAAAGGATAAGACTGCGCTCAAGAATGAGCTGAACTCGTATGTCGCACTCGG
>JBDRKP010000005.1:0-39382 GCA_043813875.1 archaeon
TCTACCATCCTGTTTAGCTCAAAGCATTCTGCGTACTTCTTTCTTATCTGGTAGCCCCTGTATCGCGCGCGTGCGATGATGCCTTCCAGGAGATCCGTCCTGTATTTTTCCATCTGCGACCTGTGCAGGGCAATAGCTTGCATCTTTTTGTCCTGCTGGCCTGTTATGTCGATGTATACCTGCGGATTGAAGCCGGATGTGCAGGATGAATGCGGTATCCCTTCTTCCCACATGAGCACCCTGTCGACGCATCTTGCTGCCGCCAGGACGGACAGGCTGACGCGCCAGTGGTCCTGGTTGGTGTGGCCGTGCCAGTGAGTGTATACAATGTCTGCTTTGTGCCTGTTTATGATCGATTCCAGCTCTGAGACAATCCGGTGGTTATGCGGTATGTCGAGTGCTTTGTAGCCGAGGATGTATAGTTCTGCCCCGATGAGTTCTGCTGCGCTTTTCGCTTCGATCGTGGCGTTCTCTTTGCTCCTGATCGTCTCGTTTTCGTGGTTGACTGTGGCGCCGTCTGATACTGAGATCATGACCACTTCATCGCCCCTTTCAATATGCTTTACCAGGGTACCTGCGCAGTTGAATTCGATATCGTCAGGATGTGCCCCTATTGCAATTACATTCATTCAAACACCTCTTGTTGTAGTCTATGGTTTTCTTTAATCCCGACTGTATGTCATGTACCGGTTTCCAGCTGAGGGCTTCCTTTATCTTTGCGCTATCGCTTAATTTGTTTTCGATGTCTGTCGGGCGCCTTATCGGAACATGAGCGATAACTGATCCTGAGCCTGTGAGATCTATTATCTTTTTTGCGATGTCTATAATCTTTATGTTTTCCCCGGAGCCGACATTGTACACGCCTTCGCATGCGCTTTCTGTGAGCCTTATCGTGGCGTCGACGGCATCGTCTATGTACATGAAGTCGCGGGTCTGGTCGCCGTGGCCGTATATCCTTACAGGCTCGTTGCTCAATGCCTGCTCTATCATGTGGGGGATGACGTAGCCGTTCAGGCTTTGCTGTCTGCCGTAGACATTGAAGTAACGCACTATCACACAGCTGATCCTGCCGCTTGAGATGTATTCGCTGCACATCTTCTCGCATTCCAGCTTTGCCCTGCCGTAGTCTGTGTTGGGTGTTATCTCGTGGCTCTCTTTCATGGGCAGTTGTGATGTATCGTATCTGCCATAGCATTCTGAGGATGATGCCAGGAAGAAGCGCTTTACGCCGAAAGATGCGCATCTTTCAAGGAGGATCCTTGTGCCGTTGACTTCGACGTCCCATGTATCTATGGGCATCGCAAGTACCCTGTCGACACCGACGACCGCTGCCATGTGGTATACTGTGCATGTGCCGGGAAGTATGCTGTCCAGTATCTTTTCGTCTCTTATGTCACCTGTCACTATATCCAGGATGTTGCCGTTTGTGTCCAGTGACAAGAGGTTCTCTTTTTTTCCTGTCGAGAAATCATCAAGCACTGTTATTTCGATGCCCTCGTTTGATGACAGGAGCTTTTCTACAAGGTGCCTGCCGATGAAGCCTGCGCCGCCGGTGATCAATATCTTTGTATTCATTTCCTCCAATTCCTCCTTTTGAGCACCAAGTCGATCATGAATTGAACTGTAACGTAAATATCAAGGAAGAGGTTCATTATGCGCAGCGGCAGTGTCACAAGGCATATCTTCAGGAAATGCATTTTCGGCATCTTCGGGGCTGACAGGCGCAGGATGACCATGTATGCAAAATATTCTATCATGAGAGTGAGGAGGGCGTACCAGTAGTCGAAGAATACCAGGTATGCGAGTGCCAGCGGATATGTGATCTTTTCTATTATCGGCATAAGGATTATCCAGCCGATTGCCGGTTTTTCGTTCTTCTTTTTCAGCGAGAAAGTCATGTCTTTGAAATAATAGGCGCTCTGGAGAAATGATGATGTCCATAGGTAGAGCTGTCGCGGCAGCCTGTCCACGCGGGGTTCTGCGCTTATCATTTTCGCGTCAGCTACCTGGATGTTCGTGTAGCCCCTGTCCACTATGGAGAAGCCGATGAAGATGTCTTCCGAGTTTGTCAGGTTGTCGCCCAGGGTCGATTCGTAGCTGTCGAAGATGCTTTTCAGCAGTTTCCTGTCATACAGCACGCCGCAGCCGATGGGGAAAAGGGTTGTCCCGTAGATACGCAGAGCGCTGTCTTTTGAGAAGTACTGGTCCGTAAGGTATAGTGCCTCCCTGTATCTTTCGACAGGCCAGCGAAGAAGATAGTATTGCGCTTTTTCAAGAGGGCGCATCCTTGCTTTCTCTTTCGCATATAATAGCAGATCCCTTGCATCGTAATAATGCTGGAGGAGGAGCATCTTGAAGAGTGTCTTTATCTGCTCTTTTTTTGAGAATGGACTTACTGTGCCATAAGAGCTTCCTGTCGTGTTGTCTGAGTGAGGCCTCACGATCTTTTCGATGTAGTGCGGGTCCGACAGGAGTGTGTCTGCATCGAGAACCAATATTTTGTCTGTTGTCGCTTTTCTTGTGATGAATTTTACTCCCGGGGTTTTTCCGATTGATTTTTTGTTCCGGTATAATTTTATGTTGATTTTTTTTGTCAGCAGGTGCATTTTCTCTACTATCTCTACTGTGTTGTCAGTTGAGCCGTCGTCGATGACGTAGACTTTTTCAACGGGATAGGTCTGCATCTCAAGTGACGCCAGTGCGTATTGTATGCGCCGGCCTTCATTTTTTGCAGGTATCACTACGCTGACGGTCGGCCTGTAGCCGACTCTCGTTGGGATCACAAATGGTTTTTTTTTAAGTTTGGCATATGCGCCTAAGACCACCTGCGAGCCTATGACAGGTACGATTATCGGCATACCCATTTTACCGCCCTATTCCTGCATATTTTATGTCCTGTTCGAGAAACCGCAACTTGTCGAATACATTACGGCCATCGATAAGCGATGCATTAGGAGCCAGTCTTTTCATGTCGCTGGCAGACAGTTTCATGATATCTTTATGCGGCGTTGCAACGATCACCAGTTCAGCGTCTTTTATCGTGTTTTCAAAGCTGTCTGTCTTTATCCAGCCGACGTTCTTCACATGCGGATCATAGCCGGTCATGTTTGTGTAGCCCATCTTTGCCATCTCTTCGACGAGCGCTTTCACTGGCGTGTTTCGCGTGTCGGAGGTGTCGCTCTTGTAGCTGAGGCCCAAAATCGCGATTTTAGAGCCGTTCGGCTTTTTGTTCATGAGGAATCTTGCCTTTCTTGCGGTGTATAGCGGCATCTCGTCGTTGATCTTCCTTGCTGTCTTTATCAGATCTGATGTGAGGCCTCTTTTTTCGATCTCGTGGATCAAAAACCATGGGTCGTCGGGCAGGCAGTGGCCTCCTACACCGCAACCGGGGGATATGTTATAGAAATTCCATTTTGTCGCTGCGGCAGCGATGACATTTTTTATGTCTACGCCGAATATGTCGCATATTTTTGCGAATTCGTTCATCAGGGCGATGTTTATGTCGCGCTGGGTGTTCTCCAGCAGTTTGGTCAGTTCCGCTTCTGTTATTGTCGGTGTCGTGTGTACGGATGGCACGATCCTGCTGTATATGAGTGCGCATACGGCGGCGCTTGTGTCATCTATGCCGCTTACGACTTTCGGGACCAACTCGATCCTGTGCTCATCGTCGCCGGGGTTTACGCGTTCCGGTGAATACCCGAGGCCGAAGTCAACTTTCACTTCCAGGCCGGATGTCAATTCTATGGTCTTCCTGAACATGCCTTCGGTTATGCCGGGGCCAAGCGTTGATTCAAGTATGACCAGGCTGCCTTTTTTCAGATTTCTGCCGACATTTTTTGCCGATGACTCGATGTAGTCGTAGATCGGTTTCCTGGTCACCGGGTCGGCCGGTGTCGGCACTGCGACGATTATTATGTCGTGGAGCCCTGCATCATCGACTTGTGTTGATGCGTGGAATGCCTCTGTATTTTCAAGGATATCGTCTATCCATCCTTCGCCATCGAGGTAGTTTTCTTTTTTTTCCAGGCTCTCTATTTTTCTTTTGTCTATGTCGTAGCCATATACTTTGAAGCCTTTTTTTGCGAATGTCATGGCAAGCGGGAGCCCTACGTAGCCCAGGCCTACGATTGCAATGCTGATGCTTTTATCTTCTATTTTTTTTTCAAATGAAGAAATATCATTCCAACTCATATGGCCCCGTCCTCGTGTTCCTATTGTGTGTGTGTTTTTTGTTTTATTACTGCTGGGTTATTGCCTCGAAATACTTATAAAGTCCGGTTGTTCCAAGAAGAAAAATGATAACGGATTTATAATGTGTGGAGGGATTTTGGGCATGCCAAGACCGTTCTCTAATTATTTTTTGCCTGGATAATATGAGATTGTTCCATATCATGGTTTACAACTGAGACTGCAAGAGAAATATAGCCGTCATCTGTGAAAAAACAGGGCGTGAATTTAGGGCCGTGAGAATATCGATTGTCTTTAGGAAGATTTAAAAAATCATGAAATTTAGATGCAATTGGAGAATTTCAAGCTTTTTTATTGTCAAGATGTGCTTTATACACAATAAAAAATCATGAAATTTAATCGGAGTATCGGTTAGATTACTTATTGGTGATGATATGATGCGGTCTGATATGACTGAATATGAATCGGCGTGCTCTAAAATTATCTCCTCAGAGCCATTCAACAGACTGGCTGGATACGCACAAACATCAATAACCCACTATCTGGTGCCTTTTGCTGCCAATGGAGCGCCACTCGGGGACAATATCCATCGCGTGAACAGGAAGGAACATTCAATATGCACATACCTATTAGTGAATAAGTTCTTTGAATATCATCCGGAATTGAAAGGAGAGGATTGTGAAGCGCCAGTAATATTTGCAGCATTGTGCCATGATATTGGAGTGGTGGCTGCATCGCACTATAATGATCCTAACTTGCCGCTGCTGACCGGGATAGAAAATCACGAGCAACGTGCCAGAATAATTATGCAGGATACTAAAATCAAAGACATGATAGCTGATTTCTGCAGAGTAGATGACGTGGCGAGGATCATAGAAGGAAGAGATGCAGGCATTGGATGTATTGTCAATAACGGCAATCATGCGGTTCCTGACGCTGACAGCATCCATAATCTGATGATGTACATTGCGGCGTATGTCAACATGGACGGTCAGAGGCTGCCTGATCCGATAAAACTGGTTGAGCATGCCATGCCGGAGAATGGGGTGCTGTCGCTTGATGATTGCGCCAAGCCGGAGTATGATGCATATAATCAGTGCCGGAAGACAATGTATGGTGAAATACACGGCGAATGGCATACATCTGTAGCAAGCATACTGACTTACTCACTCGGCCACATGATTGCAGACAAAGGAAAAAGGACGCTCATTGATGACGGATTCCTGGATTTCGTGGATAAAGAGCTGATAGATTATCTGAAGACGGATCCACTTCTTTGTGAATTGATCGGCAGGACACAAAAAGGCATCTTGCCGGTCTCTATCGCAGAAGCAGAAACATCCACGCCTTCAGGATACTTAATGACAATACACAGGAACTTACCTGAACGATATAAATATTCAAACAACATTGCGAAGGAACTGGGAGGTAATTTTAAACCAGGGGATATCACTGTGGAAGTATCTAAATTAAAATCCAGAAGAGGGATGGGTGACAGATACAGCATCCGTGTATTTGCCGATCCGCGTAGAATTTGGGATTTCAATGCATCGAAAAGGGATGTAATAGATTTTGAAGATATCAATAAAATATGATTTTGTCGCCTGACTTGAACCGGTTCAAGACAGAAGAACCGATACTGTGCATCAGAGATGCTTCAATCCTTTTGGGGTGCACTCCAGTCCAGGTTTATAATATCTGTTTGCCATGAGATAATCATGGAGCCTGATCTAGTGGCCAAGTGCGACAGGTGCGGTGATTGCTGCCGGACGCAGAAGATACCATTCAATCTTGCCGACATATTTGGCATCAGTGCTCACTTAAAGATGGCCCCGGATGATTTTGTTGAGCGGTATCTTGAGCTCATCGCCGATAAGGAAGGAGAGCTGGCCTATGTCATAAAAGAGAAGCTGTGCCCTTTCCTTATCGATAATCTCTGCTCGGTTGAGGAAATAAAGCCCACTGTGTGCAGGACGACGCCATGCCCTAAAAATGAGGGCTACAGGGAATTTTCCAGGAAATATGGCGCCATGACTCTACAGTTCCTGCAGAACAGCGCTTCTGTGATGATAACACACGGACTTAATGTCGAGTATACGCAGGATTATCTTGAAAGACATAAAAAGTTTGATGAACATTCTGCTATGGAATACAGGCAGAAAATCGAGGCTGACCTGAAAAATAAACTGCTTTCGTGGATGCTGCTTAAAAATATGGTCGCTGTCGGGGTGCATCCCAAATACCATGCAATCATTCTTGATAAATTAAAACGCAAGGGCATTATAGTAAACGCCATAACTTTTTCATGGAAATTCTTCGAATTTCCAAGCTTTTGAACCGAACCATATTTTTAATGGTTCAAAATCGTGCCAAGCTTTTGAGACAAGCTCAAAATAGACAAATGGCGTTTCCATATCCTTAAAAATCGATGATTTTTAGGATTTTGAAAATTTGTATCAAATTTCCAATTTTCGAAATTCGAAATGGGTGAACATTTCGAAAATCCTATGAATCGAAGATTCATAAGGATAGTTGACACCTCTTGGTTTTTGGCATAGTTTGTCCATTTATTAACGATGTCAACTATAATTATATATAGTCCAGTTTAACATAAAGTATGTTAATGGGTTCTAAAAAAGTGGCGGTTGAATGAGCAAAATTCCGGATAAATCCAAGGGTTCAGATGTCAAAGACAGCGTGAAGAAGATACCCAAGCCTACGAAAAAGGCGGACAAGAAAGAAGAGGCGAAGCCGGCCGATGCTTCATTGGACACCAAAGCCGAGGACAAAAGGCCAGAGATGTCTCCTGAGCAGAAGAAAGAGCAGGAAGAAAGGTTCAAAATCGCCCAGAAGTTCACGAAGTCTCTTATAGAGAAATTCAAGCGCAGCGTCAAAGCAGTCGTTGTCTATGGATCGACTGCCACCGGGAAGCATAAGACGACATCTGATATCGATGTTTTTGTGATCATGGATGACACCAAAATCGAGCAGGAGATCCCGCAGGAAGTCAAAGACCGCATATGGAATGAGATGCTGAAGATCGCAAAAGATACTGATTCCAACATCACTTTGCAGGCGTTCATGTTCATCACTGAATTCTGGGAGAATCTTCGGACTGCCGAGCCGGTCCTTATCGCGATATTGCGTTCAGGTGTGCCTGTCTTTGATGTAGGCATATTCATGCCGGCAAAGAGGATGCTGCAGCGCGGCAAGATTCCGACCACGCAGGAGGCGGTGCAGAAAAAGATTTCTGCTGCTCCACAGTTTGTCGAATATGCGGAGTCAAGGGTCAAGTCTGCGGGGCATTATCTTGAGCAGGCGATGGCGACGGCAGGGAATGCCGTGCTGATGTATATCGGCCGGATGCCGCAGAATAAGGAGGATGTCCCGAGCGCATTAGAGGAATCTTTTGTGAGGGAGAAGCTTCTTGAGGAGCGCTATGTGCACGATGCTGAGAGCATCCGCAAATTCGCAAAGGAGGTCGAGCATAAGACCGGTGAGGATCTCGTCGGTGTGGGCGCTGAAGTCGATAAGTATCTCAAGCTCACTAATGAGTTTGTCAAGAGGATGGCTGACCTTATAAAAGAGCTTGAGCAGAGGCGAAAGTCGAGCGTGCTGATGAAGACTTATAAGACGTTCCTCAAGGCGAATGTGGGTGCGCTAAAATATATCGGCGTCAATCCGCCTGAATCGCTGAATGATCTGCCGCAGGTCATGAATAATAATTTCCCTGATCTCAAAGATAGTTATGCTGATCTTTTCAGCAATCTCACCCGGAATCTCACATTGATAAAAAAAGGCAAGGCTGAGGCGATACCTGAGCGTGATGTCTATCAGCTTAGAGAGCAGACAAAGTCGTTTGTGATCATGCTTGGCAAGAAGCTTAAAGACATGAAGGATAAAGGAGAGATCAGCCCATCTAAAGATTTTAATGTGGATAATGCGGATGACCATCCCACTCTTAACCCGCCTGATGACCAGAAAAAGAAACCCGATTCTGGCTGAGTAGAGCAGCTAGAGTATGGACTGTGATGAAACGCCTGAAAATGCCTGAATCTTACTGGAATTTCAGCCAAAAACAAGCTCAGATTTATCGATTCTGTCCAGCCGTGATTTAACTTTCTGATAGACCTCTAAATATAATTCATCTGCATCTTCTGCATTCATATCATCTGTTTCATAGTAAAAAAATCGGTGCAGGTTGTTGCTTAAAGGAGTCGAATTCGGCCCCTTTAAAATCAGGGTTGTTTAAATTCTCCCGCAATACCAGAAACTCAATTGTATTACGGCTTCCCATCCAGTTTTTTATTGCATCTTTAGAAGGAATTGACTGGATTATTCTGAAAAGAGATTTAGTATTAGCGCAATCGGTCATATAATCTTTACTGTCAGAGGACCGTAGTTTCAGTTGTATCCAAATTGGGGACAACTCAAGTTGCTTGAATTCCCTGTCTTTTATCTTGCCCCAATATTGGCGGGGTTTCGGACTCTCAGTCAAAACCTCAATAATATCAATAACAGAAAAATACCATTCATCATTATGCCAAAGTCTCCTTATATTCTTGCCCTGGAATACAACCAATGCGCTATCTGAATCCATTTTTACACTCATCAGATAAAATATTGCATGTAATTATATATAGCTTATCAGTATAGCATGCCGATAGAATGCTTTTGCGCATCGGCCTTTATGTCTTTACCCTGCCTTCATATTCAATCTGCACCATTGATATCCAAACATCAATAAACTATAAAAAGTCTCGAACATATAGTTGTCCTATGTCTTCAGTCTGTTTCTATTTTCAAGTACATCAGCCACGCCGCCTTAAGCCAGGCCATGTGATTGATACCCGCGGCTGCATGACGCCAGAGAAGCTTGAGCGTGAGATTTTTGATGACAAGAAGAATAAAGAGGTCTTAAAAAAGGTGGCTTCAAAGTGTTATTATCCTGCCAACAAGACGATGCTTGAGCAGATCGATCTTTATAAGAACCAGAAGAGGAAGTTCAAGATATCTTATTCTATGCCTGGCCTGTTTCTTGAGACAATGGAGAGGTTCGATAAGGATCTTCTTGAGACTTTTGTGCAGCTTGCAAAAACAGGCTGCGTGGAGTTTTTGAATGAGACCTATTATCATTCGCTGTCGAGTTTCTGGGGCAAGGATACCGAGAGGCCGGAGTTCGTTGAACAGGTGAGGCTGAATCACCAGAAAATAAAGGATATCCTTGGTGTCGAGCCCAGGGTTTTTCGGAATACGGAGCTTCTTTATAATGACCTGATAGCAAAGACTGTGGAGAAGATGGGGTATATCGGTATTCTTGCAGAGGGGATTGAGAGGGTGCTTGAGGGCTGGAAGTCGCCGGAGCACATATACAGTCCGCCGGGTTCGAATATTGCTGTGCTTCTTCGGCATTATTCGCTGAGTGACGATATGTCTTATCGGTTCTCTGCCAGGTGGTTCAAGCACTGGCCTGTGACCGCTGAGAAATACTCGACGTGGGTCGCTGCGTGCCAGGGGGAGACTATCAATCTTTTTATGGATTATGAGACGTTCGGCGAGCATCAATGGGACGATACAGGCATCTTCTGGTTTCTTAAGCATCTGCCGTATGAGATCATGAAGTGGGAGCATGTCGAATTTCTTACGCCGAGCGAGACGATTGAGAGGTATCCTGTCAGGGGAACGCTATCCGTGAATGAGTTTGATACGATATCGTGGGCGGATATGGAGAGGGATTCTTCGGCATGGCTGGGCAATAGCATGCAGCAGCTTGTCTTCAGTGAGCTTGAAAGGGTAGGGAATGTCGTCAAGATGACGCGGAACCCTCATCTTCTGAATATATGGAGGTCGCTGCAGACGTCTGATCATCTTTATTATTGCTGCACCAAGCACTGGTCGGATGGTGATGTGCATAAGTATTTCAGCCCGTACGATACGCCGCACCAGTCGTTTGAGGGGCTGATAAAGGCGCTTGCGCAGCTTGAAATCGTTGCAGTGAGGACTCTGAATTCGGATGCTGAAAGGGAGAGGGCTATTGATCATGAGAAGCATACTGTGAGGTATCCCGGGTCTCAAGAAGTGTGAAGCTTTATCTGATGTGTAGAAACAAACTTGATTTTTTAGAAGTATTGCCCTGGGATTACTCTACGATGACCCTGCTCTTTACGCCCAGCTTATCACCGGCACGTCTCATGGCTTCTTTTGCAATTGTTATGTGTTCTGAATTGACGTTGATACTTATAATCGGCTGGTCTTTCTTTACACGAGCTGCTGTGCTTGTCGGTTTCCCGAACGGGTGTGACATGCCCTGATAGAAACGGTCTGCCTGCGCGATGGCAGCCTGGGCGTGCTCTCTTAATACCTGGTGCGGGTAGACGCGCACTTTGAGGAAGTAGTTCTTTTCTTCTGTGTTCTTCCTGATGTAAGCATTAGCAGCGACACGGCATGCTTCAAGAGCATTGTGCCTGAGTTGTGAGTTTTTGTCAATGACAAGGTATAGTGTGTGGTCGAAGTCGCCTTTCGCGTTACCCATGTTGAAAGTGTTCAGTTTAGAGCCTGGAACTCCTTTGATGTATGATTTGCGGTGTACCTTGATGGCTCTTCTTGTGTACGGTCTTTTGAATTCCTTGTAAATCCTCGCTGGTCTTAATCCCATGTCGTATCACTTTTTTAGTAATTTTTATAATCAAAATATGTGTTTTGTTGTGCAGAATATCATCATAATTCAACCTTAAGCTTTAAAAAGTTATTTGTCTGTCCGTTTCGGATTTGGGGTTTAATGAGATGTTTTATATATGACGTGCGTTCAAATAAAAATGTATAGAGATTTGTGTGTGAAATCTATGAGAATGGTGCTGCTTGGGATTCTTCTGGTTTTAGCGCTTTTGCTTAATCCTATGGTGTTTTTGTTCCTGTCTCTCGCGTTTTTTGTCATCCTTTTCAGGCATGAGATAGCTCATGTGCTGACAGAGGTTGCTTTGTTTATCGGGCTTTTGGTGATCCTCATCTTCATGTTCTCGAGCAAAGCCATTCTTGTGATATTGACGGCGCCTTTCAGGAATTTTGATATATTGTGGGCGATCCTGCCGCTGCTGCTTGCGTGGATTGTTCTTGAGGTCTATTTCAGCAAGCATGAGGATGAGAATATGGGGTGGAATACTGCTGTCTGCAATGGGCTGATGCTTTTCTGGGCAGGGCTGAATATATTGTTTTCATTGAGCAGGACAGGGTATGTCCTGATGAAGATCGCGGTCATGGTCATTCTTATGGGGTATGGCGTCTTTCTTGCGTATGCGGCGTTTACGCACCGGTATTCTTCTGGCCTGACTTTCAGGCTCGCGTCGACGAATGTGGTCTATTATTCCGGGATCATGGGGGTCCTTTATGCCCATGATGTTGTCCTGCTTACTGTGCGGAGTGTCTCTTCGTCTTTTGTTCTGCTTGGATTGATACTTCTTTTGATCAGGATCGTGAAGAAGATCAGGAGGGTGCGCAGAAATGGAAGCAAGACTGATGATGCCGGCCTGCCTGAGAAGGATGGGCGTGATGCGGCGCCTATAGTATCCTAAAGCTGTCATGCATCTCTCTGGTTTTTGACTCTGCTGTTTCTACGCTGTCTACACGTGATGCTTCTGGGCCAATTTTCAGTTCGTCTATGAAATCGGCTATTTTGTCTTCTTCTCCTATGGCCAAGGCTTCCACTCTTCCGTCATCGAGGTTTTTTACCCACCCGTTGATGCCGTGCCTTTCTGCCGCGTCTTTGGTGAATGCCCTGTACCAGACGCCCTGGACTCTTCCAGAGACTAAGATGTGAATGCATATCATGTCATCACCGAAATCTGTTCATCTGTATTCGCGCTCTATTATCTCTCGTATCTTTTTTGCTTTTTCCTCACCGATGCCGTCCACTTTCATGAGGCGTTCGTCGCTTGCGGTTATCACTTTCTTTACTGACCTGAATTGCGTGAGGAGGCGCTTTGCAAGGACGGAGTTGATGTTTGGGAGCATGCCTATGATCGATTCCTGTTGTTCTGCCAAAGTCTGCGGTTTTTTTGTGCCTTTTATCTGGATCGTGCGGCTCTTGTCGTCCTGCTCGCGCCTCGCGAGCGTGATTATGAGTTCTGCTGTCTCTTTTGATGTATTTGTCCAGAGGATCGGTATGCGGAAGTCTACTGAGATGGAGTTTATTGCGCCTTTTATGGCGTTCGGGTGGATGTTTCTTTGGCCGTAGAGATCCGTGCCTTCAAGGATCAGGATGGGGCGGTCGAAGCTGGATGCCATAGACTTCATCTGGCTGAAGAGCCTGCCGTCTATTATGGACTGGAGGAAGTCTTCGTATGTCTTTCTTTCGATGCAGAGCCTGTCGCTCAATAGGAAGTCCCCTACTTCAAGCTGGGCTGCGCGCAGTTCGAACCCGTCATTTTCAAGCTCTTTTAGCTCTTTTAAGAGCTTTCTTTCTCTGGTGTCTGTGTATACGATAACGGGTTCCCTGTTCGAGTATCTGTCTAGTGATTCCTGTTTTTTTATTTTCAGGTCTGTGTCTTTCTTTTTGGAGATGGAGACTGCGCCGGAATTGAAGCTGTCTTTCAATGTCTTCAAGACTGATTTCATCTTGCTTTCCTTGTGTCTTGAGGACCAGTAATATGCGTCGTCGATTGTTCCTTTTGCGACCAGTATGTGGACTTCTCCCTCTTTCAGCCTGCCTGTCCTCCCGCGGCGCTGTATCGATCGGATCTCTGAGGGTATCGGCTCGTAGAATATGACTATGTCCACTTTCGGGATGTCGAGGCCTTCTTCTGCGACGGATGTAGCGACGAGGCAGTTGTATTTGCCGTCCCTGAACTCGTCTAAGATCTCAATCTGCCTTTTTTGCGAGAGGCCTTTGCGCTGGCCTATGAATGCCAGGGGCTTTATCTTTTCGTTTTCAATGTGGTTTTTTATCTCGTCAACGGTCTTTACGTATTGCGTGAAGATTATGACTTTCTTGTTTCCAGTCAGATTCTTTTCAAGAATCTTTTTTATCTCGTCCATCTTTGGATGGATCATGTTTTCTTCGACTATGAAATTCACGATGTTTTCCGCCATCCTGAAATTCTCGTCGGCCAGTATGCTTCTTACTGCTTTTGTCTTCTGGTCGCCTTTCATCTTGATTATGTAATCCTGCAGCTGTCTTGGACCCTGGCTTTCCAGGAGCTCTATCGCATGGTTGAGCTTTATGCACTGGGCGATGAGGGACATCGCGTTGTACATGGAGGGGTCTTTTGTCTTTACTGCCTCTGATGATACCTGTTTTTGCATGTCAAGGAGTATCTTTTTTGATACTTTTTTTGTGGTTATCAGGTGCATCTTTTTCAGCTGGTCCAGGCGATCGTTGAGCGCGGCGTCGAAGTATTTCCTTGCCCTTATATAGTCTGTCGGCAGGTCTATCTGGACCCAGTTCATGTTGATGGGCTGGATATATTCTTTTACGTCCCAGTCTTTTTCGGTCCTTATCTCTACGTTCTCTATGAACAGGTTGCCGCAGATGATGCCTATTTTCTCTTTCGTGCCCCCGGGCGATGCTGTGAGGCCAAGGATGAGCGGGTTAGCTGATGTCTCCATGTATTTTCTTGCGATGTATGTGTATGCGTAGTCGCCTGATGTACGGTGGGCTTCGTCAAAGCATATCAATGAGAAGTCGTCGAGCTTTAGCTTGCCTGTGACAAGGTCGTTTTCTACGACCTGCGGTGTCGAGAAGAATACCTGGTGGGATTTCCATAGCTTTTCGCGCTCAACCGGTGAGTCTTTTCCTGTTATCGTGGCGAATCGATCCATGTCTATGAGCATGGCTTTCCTGAATGATGTGTCGTGCTGGTTGACGAGGGGTTTGGTGGGGGCAAGAATGAGGATTTTTGAGTCCGGGTGTTTTGATAGCCTGATGGCAGTGAGGCCGATCGCTACCGGCGTCTTTCCTGTGCCTGTCGGGAGGACGACAAGTGTGTTCTTTTTTGAGGCTGACGCGATGATGGTCTCCTGGTAGAGCCTTTTTTCGATCGAGTTCTCTTTTATCAATGGGTGCGTGAAGTATGATGATTCTTGTGGTTGTTCTGATTTTCCGGGAGCGCTGGGAAGGTCAGTTGTCTTTTTATCTTCTGCGGCCGGAGTTTCTTCCATGAGTTATCTTGCGCTTGATGTTTTAAATATATTTTATGTGTGGCTTGCCGATAGAATTGGTGTTATGGTTTAATTATTACTATGGCTTGAAAGCATGCAAATAAATAAACATATAACTTTACTATCATAGAGTTATAAGTGATATTATGGTATCTAAGTATGTCATAGTTGCGGAAGACACTCCAAATGATTTAGAACTCAATCTGGCTTTTATTAAAAGATTCATTGAGGATAATAATTTGGATGTGGAAATCCATCAGGTGTATGATGGACGACCTCTTGTAGATAAAGTCAAGGCTGCTGAAGTGGCATATGATATTATCTTTACTGACAATCGGATGCTTGAGCTGTATGGTAGTGAGGCGATAAAACAAATAAGGGCTCTTGGGTTCAAAATGCCGATCTGCATGGTGAGCGGTGATGATTATTCTGTTGAGAGGGCTGTGTTAGATTCAGGGGCTAATGATTTCATCCACAAGCCTGTTTCTTATGGGGCTTTTGAGGCTGTTCTGAAGAAGTACTTGCTGTAGGTGAGTGGTACTTGGTTTTTAGGGGCGAGATAGAAACAAGTCTTACCTGAATTTTGCAGGGTATTTTTGGGTTATAAATGAGGGCTGAGGTTCTTGGTATGGCTAAAAGCCGGGTGCTAGTCTTTTATGGCGCCGGGGCTGCCGCCTGCGTGCCAGCTCATGCGCGGGCGCATCCTTAATTGGATTATCCTTTCCGAGTTGTCGTCGAGGACCAGTGCTGCGCCTTTTACTCTCGGGAGGGCGTCGTAGTAGTCGGCGATCCCGTATTTCTGGTATGTCTGCATCGTGCTTGCAAGGGCATTGATGTCGTCGCTTGATGTCAGACGGTGGGATATCACGAGGTCGCACTGGGATATGGCTTCCTGGTGGAGCTTGTTTGGCATCTGGGTGGCAAGGACCAGTGATACTCCCGGCTCTCTTCCGATCTTTACCCATTGGAGGAGCGGTCCTGATGAGGGGGTCATGCCTTCTCTTGGCAAAAACTGGTGGGCTTCGTCTATAAGCATCCATGTTATCGGCATATGCTGGCTTTTTTTTGTGCCGCCCATATCATCGAGCTCTTCCTGCCTGCGCGCTTTCATCCTCTCTTCAAGGATCTTTCTTGCGAGTAGCCCGACGACGAGCGAGTTCACAGACCAGCCGCCGCTTGAGAGGCCGAACTGGCTTACGTCGATCACGCATATCTTGCCTGGCTTGATTATATCGAATATCGATGTCCCTTTCGGGTTGAAGATACCCCAGCTCTCTGCCACGATGAACCTGTTGATGAGGGCTTCTTTTGCGACATGGTCTACGTTCTGCTCTCCTATCTTTTCGATGATGTCCTCAAGAGAGAAGTCTTTTTTGTCCTCGTTCATCATCTTTATGACTTTCGATAGCAATAAACCCATCTCAGTGTCGAGGTCTATGTTGAATGTGAGCGCCCATGAGCCGATGTCAAGTTCGCTTGGCTTGAAGCTGTAGGTGCCGTCGTATGGTATCTTGTTCTCGTTGAAGAGACTGACAAGGCCCTCGGGGATGAGCACGTCTATCGGGAATCCTTTCGGTTTTGAGTGCCATGACGCGAGGAGCTGGAAGTCGCGCTCGTTGGGCTCTTTCATCGACCAGTATATGCCCATGGTGTCTATTATCAGGGCTGCCATGTTCATCCTGATATCATCCGGCTGGTTGGCTATCTCTTCTGCGATGGAGCCCATCGAATATGATTTACCCTGGCCACGCTTGCCGAACAGGCCGATTATATGAGGGCGCGCGAGGTCGATGCGCACAAAAGTGGTCAGATGCTGATCCCCTTTCTTTCCGACAAAGTGCTTCCCGATGATTCCCGTGCCTTTGGTACCGAATTTTTCAAGGTCGTCCAGGCTTCTGCCTATTATGATTTCGTGCATGTATATCTTATGGAATTCGCAAGATATATATCTTTGTCGAACTAATAGTAGGTGTATATGAAGCTTGAGTCTATACTTAAGGATAAGGACGTGGTGAATAATCTGTCCTCTCTTCTTGAAAAGCATACTGTCGGCGGGGAGATCGAGTTCGATGATACAGAGATACAGATTTCTGATTACAAGGCTGTGCTGAACGGCAGGCTGAATATTAAGGTTCTGAAGGTGGTCTAGATGGTAATGGCGAAGATTACGCTGGATGATAAGCATGTGTGCAGTGCGCACATGAAGGGCGAGGCGCTGCATCTGTCGGTGAGCAATTATTCCAAACTGCTTGTTTCGCCGCGGTTCGTGAAGCTTGCGCTTTCGCTAAAAGCGGCAACGAGGGATGCAGAGGGTACGGAAAAAGGGCTTGATGTCAAGTTTGATGCGGGTTTCATCAAGGGTATTTTTTCAAGATGAGCTGCTCATACTGCTTAAGGAATTGCCGGAAGTTCTGATGCATCTTTTTTTTGGCTTTGGTGCTCTTGTATAGTCAAAGACAGAACTTTTTGCACTGTCTTTGCCATATAGATTAACGCCTTTTTGTCTATTGGATAAGCAGGTTATGGTGGTAAAGGCGTTAACTATACAAAAAAATTATTTATATATGGTCAGCTATTATTTTATGTGGGTAGCACTTAGTGCTCTTTATTGAAGTGAGGATATGCAATGGTTGAAAAAAACGGTTCTTTGGCTGATACATTGACAGTGACAGGCAAGCAGGAGCAACTGGATAGTCAGAAGAAGGTTCTTGAACTTGATATTGATAAAAGGATCTTTGTACTTGAGGAATCTGTGGAGAAGCTGAAGGATACTCTTTTGGAAGCGAATGAGATGAAGGACCTGAAGGATTCGCTTGCAAGGCTTAAGGAGATGAAGGGCAAATTGCGCGAGATGGAGGATCTCGGTTTCATAACAAAGCTTGAGACAATCCAGACGCAGGATGAGGTGCTTGCTCTTACTGATGATCAGAGTATCCTGAAAGGGAAGCTGGATCTCCTTTCCAGCGCCATAAAGATCATCAGCACGAAGATGCCGGGAAATTCTAAAGATGCTGGTTTCGTGCTAAAGAGAGATACAGATAATATCGGTAATATCGAATTGTCTGTACATTCATTGAAATCGGATGTCGAATCACTTAAAAAAAGGCTTGGTGAATCTGATCCTGATGCGCCTGTAAAAAAATTGGCAGAACTTGAGGCGAAGTTCAATTATATAGAGTCTGAATTCAAAAAATTCATAACGGATGTCAGGGCGGATCTTGAAAGGAAGGATGAGGGATTGAAGTCTGTGTCTTTGGCATTGAAGTCCGGTGCAGCTAATGGTGCTTCTCTGGAAAATAGCGGCGCTGCCAGGGAAGAGGTCAATTCTTTGAGGAGTGTCATCGATAAAGTGGAGTCTCTTGTCAAAGCGACTAATGATGGTGTCAGGGGTGTCGAGTGCCGGCTGGATGAAAGCAACAAGAAGGTCAATCTTCGGCTCAATGAGCAGGATAAGGTTATGGATGGCTTGAGATCAATCGATCAGAAAGTTGTCGGGCTTCTTAATTCCAAGGTCGAGCATATAAAAAAGGATGTTGCCTCTCACCTCCATGATATGGGCAGGGATGAGATGGATAAACTGAGGGCGGATATTTCCGGGTGCAGGGAAGAGACCCAGAGGTTAAGCAGGAATGCAGGGTTGCTTGATGAGATCAAAAGAAAGGTTGAAGGTGTTTGTGAGAAAGATGAGCTTACCTGTCAAAGAGTAGATTCTTTGGAGGCGCAAGCAGGGTCTTTGAAGGCATTGAAAGCCAGGGTTGAAGAGTTTGATGTGCAGATAACGGATCTTGCTAAAAAATGGGCTGCTTTCGAGTCGATAAAAGGGCAGTTGCAGAATCAGCCTCGCGGCGGGAGCAACCCGGATTATATAAGGTATGTGCCTGTGCTGAAGGAGAATGTCTCCAAGCTGTATCGGGTGTATAACCGGGCTGAGAAAAGGATCTCTGAGATGGAGAGCGGTATCAACGAGATCAGGGCCATGAAGGCGGGCAAGGATCATACTGGAGCGCCTATGCCTTCCGGGTGGGAGGAGATGATAAAGACGTCTGTCGATAGCGAACTAACAGACGTGGTGGAGAATATCAATGCATTGAGCGCTGATATCAAGTCGCGGATAGAGACTGATGCCCGGATGCAAAGCGTTCAGATTGATAATGTGAAGGCGGATTTTGAGGCTAAGATATCTTCGCTGAAGATGGATATTGATGAAATTTCAAAGAGGAAGAGAGTTGAGAATGTAAAGTCCAATAATTATGAGGAATTTGCCGAGTTGAAGGCAAGGATGCTTGCTGAACTCGATGCTTTGAGAAGGGAGATGAAGGGTTTCGAGAAGAAGATATCGTCTGACCTGCTTGAGAATATTGTCGAAAATAAGCTTGTCCCTCATGTGTGTAACCAGGATAAGATTGCGAAGTCACTGACATTGCTGAACCGCAAAGTGGACCAGAGCCATATTGATGTGAGCAAGAATGCTCATGAGAAGATCAGCAGTTCAGTCAAGCCGATAATGGACAGGATTTCTGAGATTGAAAGTGATGTGAATCTGCTGAAGGATACGAGAGTCGATCTTGTCGATGATGTCACCCAGGTCATTGAGCGCCTTCGCGCCAGTGGCGAGGTTGCGGGAGCTCTGCCGCAAGATATCATGCGGAAGTATGATGAGAGGTTTCTTGAGCTTGCTGAGAAGATTGAATTGTTGCAGTCCAGGAGCGGGATGTCTGGTGCAGAGCTGGAACAAAAATTAAATGCCCTCCAATATGAGAGTGATGTCTTGAGACAGGAACTTGAGCGGGTCAAGGAATTGTATTTTGAGATGCTTGAGAAAGAGAAGAGCGCCCCAGTCATTATCGAGTGATTTTTCTATGCTGCTGCAAATAGAAAAAGCTTGAAATCCGAATATTGCGCAGAAATTTCATGATTTTTCGGATTTTTACTATCTATCTTTACTGGCTCCAGTATATGAAGTCCAGCTCTTTTTGTGGGTTTTTCGGCAGGATTGTCGGGTCTATGAATGTCGCCATGCCGGGGCCGGGGTATTTGCCGTTGGTGGTGTTTCCTTCAAGGCGGTCGAAGAATGTGGGGCCCAGGTCATGCTCTATGAAGCATGTGGTTCCCTGTTCTGTTATTATGCTGTTTATCCATCTGTCAGCCTCGTCACTCATCGCTGCAAGGTATGTGTTTTCGGTGTTGGAGTATGCGTCGCCTGTGTCGATGATTTTTGGGATGGTTGTGCCTGCGTCATCATCTGTTGTCTCTGCTATGATTCCCTTGAACTCGTTTATGTCTGATGTGGTGAACTTTGAGATGTTTATTGTGACGAGTATCTTTTCGGCTCTCTGTGCGCCTGTGAGCGAACTGATCCCGGCTGTGTCGAGCGATCTGAATACTTTGCCCACGGTCCAGTTGGTTGCGGCTGTCTTTGATGTGAGCGCTTTGCCGTATGTTCCCGTGAGGTTGCATGGTATCATTGCTGTCGAGAACAGGAGATTGCTTTTGACTGTGTTCAAGGGGTCTTCGAATGAGTTGTAGTCTATCGTTATGTTCTGTGTTATGTTTTTATTCACACGTATCCCGGATACAGAATCGAATATGTCTAATTCGTAAGTTGTTACAAGTTCGATATCGTACAGATCTATCTGCCTGATAGTGTAATCTTTGAGGGCTATTGTGGTGCTTAGTCCTATCTTATTCATTATGTCCTGTATTGAGATGGTCCAGTCGTTTATTGTGCTGTTTTCCATTATCTGTTGAGGCGTCCCGTTGTATATTCCTGTGATGCTGGTTTCAGTTATGGCGTTTTCTGTGTCGTTGAGGAATGTCCCGTTGGTCACAGCGTAGTCTACAAGGCTTAGGATTGCTCTTTTGGTTGCGATGTATGAGCTTCTTTCAAGGTCTTTATCTACATTGTTCAAAGTGCTCAGAATCACGTCGCTCCGGATTTTCGAGGGTTTTTCAAGGGTGTATTGTGATGACGACTGGAGAGTTATCATGGTGATGAGTGATCCTACTATCAGAAGTGTGAACAGCGTATAAGTGTATCCTTTTTTCATCTCGTCACTTCCATATCTCTAGTCTTAATATAGCGGGTCCCCACATCCAGGGGATGTCTGTCACTTTTATTATGCGGATGTCTATGTTTGTCTGGTCGATCGCTATGTCTATCCTGTTGTCGCCTGTCACGTCAAGCTGCTGTAAAAGCCGTAATGCTGCGTTGTCTATCGAGTCTTCGTTGTCGTATGAAATCTCTGCGCTTGAGAATTCGCAGGTCTTTGTGCCGTTGTAGTTTGTGGGGATTTTTATGGTTGCGTTGTTTAGGTTGTATTGCTCTACAGTCCACTCGCAGCCGTCTGCTTTCGGCGAGATCTCGCTGTAGCTTGCGGTCCCTTTGATCTTTATGGTGTAGATCACCCTGCTGTCCGGTGAGCCGCCGGTGAAAGCGGTTAGGTTTGAAGATGTGTCGATATTCACGTAGTTTGTCTGATTTTTCCCGATAATATCCGTGGGCATATATATTATGAATGGATCGCCCAGTTTTCTTAATTCTGTATTATAGGTGCTTATGTTGTATGCATTGACCCAACCTGAAGTCTCGTTTTTCATGTTGAGTATGCTTGTCCAGAATTCTGATGAATAGGATGTGGCTTTTGCGTCGACCACTTCTACTGTCGGGGGTATCCAGTACGATCCGTTTTTCGGGCTTTCTACAGAGGGGTTTCCTGATGTATCGGCGAATGTGGCGCTATCGAATGTGAGCGAAATTTCGCCGTAGTCCAAGTCAGCTGACGGGGTGTAGTTGTATTCTATGTAGGAGTCAGGGTAGAGTGTACTATCAGGTTTACCGATTATTACGATTTTCTGGGTCGTGTATGAAAGATCGATCATGCTTTCAGCGATTTCTAAGTATATCTCTCTTAATTCATCTGCATCGCTGCTTTGATAGTATGTCGGGCAGTATGTCGAATTGGTGCCGGCCATCCAGTCGTTTGTATTGCAGTCCCAGCAGGCGATTCTTCTCAAGGTGCCCTGGCCGCTGACGCTTGGCCCGAACGATACTGCGTATACGGTTATGTCGTAGATGTCTCTTGCGTCGCAGGCTGCCTGAATCGCGTGGTCATGGTAGTCATTTGTTATATCGAAATCACCGTCATAGTCAGGAACCGGATCCATACCACAGGCTATGTTAGCATCTCCATCGCTCATGACAAGCATAGCTTTCTTTCTTACCTCTGGTGTTGTCAGTTTCAGGTCAAATTTCGCACTGATATTATCGTTGTTCCTCAACTTCACTGCTATGACATTGTCACCTGCAACCAGATAGGATTTATCTACAAATATGTCTTCTTTGATGTTTACATTGTCTATTGCCCACATGTCATTTGAAATTCCGTTGCCGCCGGTGAAACGGAATCTTATCCTGAACTGGGAATGAAGCCCGTCTGATGGTATTGTGTACTTGTATTCTTTTCCTTCACCTGTATTCGGATCATTCCCGTCTCCAGGGTGAGTTTTTAGTGCAGACCATGTGGCAGAAGATGTGTAATATTCTGCGATGGTATTTTCGCCAGCATCCGGGTCTTCACAGCCGCCCCCGTCGATTCCCTGTCGTATCCAGTATGTCAGGGTGGCATTTTGCGCTGATGATAAATCCATTTCACCTGATTCTATTGTAGCCGCGTTTCCGCCCAATATTACGGAGTTGGAAGATGAGCTGTAGCCGCACATATTTGAAATGACGATTTCGGAGCCGAATGTGCCTTGCGTGATTGTCCATTTGCCGATGCCTGACTCAAAATCATCATCAAATACCGTTCCTGGCCTGTTCCAGTATTCTGCATTGTGTTCAATGGTATCGTTATCGACCAGGTAGCCGTTCAGGTAAACTTCTGCATTGTCGTCTGAGAGGACGTATAAATTGATTTCAGTCAGATTAGCGGGGTCAGCGACAGTGAAGTGTTTCCTGAAGTAATAGTCTCCACCATTATTGGTTATGTTTGTGTCTATCCTAGTCTCAGGATCTATGGTGTATGTAAATATTTTTGTTATTTCTTCTTCGTTTCCGATGTTTGAGATTACCGGTTCAAGGGACGCGTATTTTCTGGAATAAATCCAGTCGTAGCTTGTGTCCCTTAAAGTGCTGTCGCTGTCGGTTATCAGCCAGACGTAGCCTGACCTGGTGCCTGCCCTGCTGTGGCTTCGCCCGTCAGTCAGGTCATACATGTATTTGGTGTTTGCAGCGCTGTTCATGACTGCCCTGTATGTGTGGTATGTAGTAAAATCGCTCCTTGCTGTGTTGCTGTCCGAATATCCCGTCCACCATATTGTGTCTACTAAAGCTATTGCTTCGCCTGTGCCTGAATCATCTACAAATCCTGCTGTTGTGCCGGCAGCGCCGATACCTATACCTGAATCCCAGTCGCCGGGAGCGAAGTCAGGTTTCATCCTGAATTCCACGATGCTGCTCGCCGGGGTTTGGTATGTGGTTGTCCTTACCCATTCGATGCTGTTTCCGCCATTGCCATGGAATGCGGATCCGCTGACAGTATAGGCGCCCTCGACATATGTCCATCTGGATGAGTCCAGACTTGTTCCATCGAAGTCATCAAAGAACTCGAAAGTCGCGGTGCCGTTGCTTGAAGGATATATGCCTGAAGTTCCGTAATACATGTAAAACGTCGTGTCTGTGCCGCTTTCTAAGAACGGGGCTTTTATCCAGAATGTCGCATTGCCTGAATTCGAAAGGTCGCAGGTTTCGATCCAGAATGGTATTTCTGTTTCTGAGCTGTCTGTCGAATTGTAATATGTGAACCTGATGTCTTCGCAATATCTTTGGATTTTGTTGTTATCATATTCTTCTGACAGGTTCCGGACTATTTTTACCTGGTAATCTATTAAATCTGCTCCTGTGTTTGAGATATTTACCGGTATCCTATATCTCCATGATATATTTTCAAATCCTAATATGGCATTGCCTGTACTCCATGCTGTGTCATCGTAGCTGATTTCGGTCCAGTTGTTTGCGCCAATGTCATCAGGAGGTTCAGATGTCGGATAATCTATTGTATATTTCCACTCTGACTTTATGTCAACAAGTGTATTCGTCACTGAAGAGAAAAGTGTCATTGCGCTGTTTATGCCGCAGCACATGCATGTACTTGACTGAGGGACATATCCGTTGATCTGGCTTTCCAGACTTGTCTGGTCGTCTGATAATTGATGCGTCTGATCCGTGCCTGTCTCAAAAGAAACCAGTCCTATCCTGTTGCCGGAAGCGTTCAGCATGGCGCCGACAAAATCCTTGTCCACGCATTTTGCCACGCTGAGCCGTTGGGTGTCGGTTTGGTTGAGAGCAGGGTTGGTGCATGCTCTTACTTGACCAGCCGTAGTGTCATCAAAACCCATTCTCCAGTCCATGCTCCCGCTGACATCTGTTATCAGAACGGCGTCCCCGTAGCCGTAGCCGCTCTCGGACTCGAAGCTGCCTTCGTAGTAGCCGAATCTTAATGGAATTGTTTTTTTGCTGAGTGTGTTGTAATTCAAGCCGCTTGCCGTGAGGTTGGATAGTATGCCTGTGGATGTGAATGCCAAGTTCTGTTCGCCTGTCCCGTTTGTGAAAAATATTGTTGAATTTGCGATCTCAAGGAAGACTGTGGTGTTTGACATATTGTTCCTGAAGTGTACCCATATGCTCATGTTGTTCAATTGCCCCGGGACATAGAATGATGAATATATGTTGAACAAGCCGTCTACCCCCGGGAATATGTATCTTTCGGATACTTCATCGTTGTTGAGGTTTATCTGGGTCGTATCCATCTGGGATGTGTTGTATTTTATTTTTATGAATCCGCCTCCGATGTATTTGTTCCAGATGTCTTTGTCTGTGAAGTTGATCCGGATCGTGTTTTCGCCGTTATTGAATAGCGAGTGATATGCAGGGTCCATTGTCCAGTTGTGTGAGTACATCGGTATTATGGATGTCATGTTGTAATAGCCGGCGTAATTGCCGTTTACGTTCATCGTGAAGTTGCTTCCGGCGTCCATCTCGATGTAGACACCGGTCACGCTGTCGATTACGCTGGGAAGAGCGAATGCTGCTGTTATGTTCCCCTGGCCTACGAAGCCGCCGAAGTATATGTATTTTGCTGTGTCTTTTGAGAGGATATTGCTTATCGATATCCTCGTCGATGTCCCTTTTGTGGGCATGCCTTCGTGGATGCCTGATATCAGGCGCCTTGATGACGTGAGAAGCGAGTATTCTGTCTTCGGGTCAGAGTATATTTCCTGGCCGTCTATGAAAAGGCCGTAGCTGTAGCTGCCCGGGATCATGGCGCCGATGTATGTCTCTGTGAGGTTTCTTGCGTAGTCGAGGGATGCGACTGAGTTTTCTGCCCATAGAGCGCCGATGATGTATGCGATATCCTCGTCAACATCGGCTGCGGTCACGTTTGTGTCGGATATTATGCTGTTTCTTAATGCCTCATCCACCTGGCTGAATTTTGTGTATGATAATATCTTCAGGGAATCTTCAGCCATGACGTTTGCCTGATCGAACATATAATTTTGAGGGATGCTGGTTTTTTCCTGTGAAAACAGGATCCCTATGGTTATTATTATCAATGTCATCGCGAATAGCGCGTCTGTCGTGAACATGACTCCTTTCTTTTTCATCATATCGTCCTGTTTGTGTATATGTACAGGTGCATTATGCCTGGCCTTATCTCATTGCTGTCGCCAATCATTATGAAGCGTGTTATCGGTACCAGGTTTTCTGAGTTGATTACCGCGTCGTCGCCAAAGGATATTTCTATGCCGTCCATGTCAAGGCCTGCGATGGGGTTATTGTTATCAATTCCCGCATCCGGCAGATAGTATATTTTCCCACTGCCGTAATACCATAGGCATACTATACAATAGTTGTTATCTGTGTTATCTTCTACGATTGCTTTATCAACTTCTGTCTTTTTGAATTTCTTGCCCTGGCTTTGGAATTGTATGAATTCTCCTACGTTGCTGTCCGGGAGAAGAATGTCTTTGTTGATGTATGTGCCTTGGTTGTCGCCATTATTATATGGTGTTATGATGTCGTCAAATACGTATTCCAATACATCGTAATCGCCTGTATTGATGGTTGTTATGTATGTCCCGCCTTCGTATACAAATTCCCGGATAGCGTTTTTGTCGGCAGGAGATATTGCCGTCACTTGCGGATTTTCGAGCATGATTGTCTGGTAGGCAGAGATGTTTGATACTAATACGGAGAAGAGTTTGTCTTGGGTGGACGGGGTGTAATCCCCTTTCTTGTACACGTATCTTGCATTGTTTGCAGGGACCGCTATTGCCGATCCCCAGTAGTAATCCCATATGTCATAATATGTCGCCAGAAGGCTTCTTGCGATGTCATCACCAGCATCTCTTGCGAAGACTGCTGCTGTGCCTTTTATTGCGCCACCGACTTTCAGCGGTTTGCTGTGGGGGTCAGTCACGTTTATGTAGTATTCGTATGAGCCGACGCCAAGCAATGCTTTTGAATCGCTGTAACTTAGCAGTTTGAAGTTTAATATCTTCTCTGTGTCCAGGATGTCGTCGTCTGCGTTTTTCAATCCTATCATCATGACGTCTGATGTGTTCCAGTCCGCAGGTACTCCAGGGGTGTTGATGAGTGCGTTTGATATGTAGAATGCTTTCCTTTGCATCTCTTCGGTTTTGTAGAAGCGCGTTGATTTCTCGTATGAGATATTCCATATAGTATAGCTCAGGAATAATATCGCTGTGAATATGACTATGCTGAGTATGAAGTCGGGGCTCAGTACCTGGCCCTTTTTTTTCTTAATGGCTGACATATATCAAACCGTCCCTGTTTTCTATGCTGTTGAAGCCTGGATCGATTGTTCCTGTTATGTTCGGCGTGACTGATTTTGTTATGTATGAACTTGATGAATTTATTATCACGAGGTTGTCGCTTATTATAATGTTGTATGATTCTCCCACAACTGTGGCTGGCAGTGTTATGTTTTTTGAGTATCCGTGACCGATGCCGGTTGCGATGTCGAGCTCGTATGTTACCCATTCTGACATTTTCTGGAATTCCATGTTTCTTTTTTCTTTTATCAGGGTGAAATTGTTTTGGAGGATCGAGAGATATACTACTGTGAATACGAGAAGCGAATATGATACCAATGTGATCAATTCCAGGCCCGATTGAGCCTTATGGCTTCTATTTTTCATGAAGTATTGTTTGGATTGTCTAGTATAAATAGATTGGGTGAGTGATGGTGTGTTATACTCAAGGCATGAAATAAATGAGCAAAATTCAACAAAATACCAAATTGCTTTGAGTATCCTAACGAATCTCCGATTCGCTGGATCCTAAAATTGCCTTGCAATTTTAAGGATATGGAAAGGCACGCTACTCAAAATATTCGTAATATTCGTGCCTTTACTATATCTTGTCATTGCCTGAGAAACAGGATCGCTATGACTGATAATATCAGGGCGAGGAGTCTTAGGGGTGTTATTTTTTCGCGGTATACTATGACTGCAAGGAAGACCGTGACCAGCATGTTCAGCCCGATTATGGGAAATATCACTGATGCCGGGCCAACTTTCAAGGCGCTCATAACTGTGTAAAATGAGGCGTAGTTGAAGATGCCGATGGCAAATCCGGATATTATCGCTGATCTTTTGTTGTCTTTTTTGTCGCTGAGCCTGATGTTGAGCAGTTGGGATGGTATTATCAGCCAGATGTAGCTTAAGAACATGAAGAGGGTCACGTCGTAGCTGATCGCTGCGATTTTCACCATGAATTCTGAGATCGTGGTGAAGATGGCTGTTGCTATCGCAAGGATGATGCCTGCCCTGAAGTTGGCTTGTTTGATATCTTTTTTTGAGTTGCCGCTTGACAGGAGGAGGATGACGGCTAAAAATAATAGCATCCCGATGATTGTATTCTGTGTGTATGGCTCTTTGAGTATGATTATGCCGAGGAGTCCTGTGAGCGCAAAATGTACTCTTGATACCGGCAGTGCGACGACCGCAGGTATGTGCTTGAATGATTCGATCTTGACGTGGCGGGATACGAGGTAGAATGAGGCCTGTATCGCAGCGAATATGAATATCGGGATGTAGCTGTCTGGTGCCGTGAAGCTGAAGCAGAGGGCGATGCCTGAAAATATTGCGCCTGTGATGAAGCTTGCCATGAGTACGAGGCCTGTGTTGTATCTTTTTTCTGCCACGACTTTGTATATGAAGTTCTGGATGCCGTAAAGCATCATGCCTATTATCGAGAGTGTGAACCAGTCCATTTGTGTCACTTTGCATATTTTTTGGAGTATGTTACGAGGATTATTGTCATGAGGAAGCTTTCAATTGCGAGGAAACTGAAGAAGGAATTGTCCGGGAGTATGGGTATTGTGCCGAAAAAATAGTCCATGATGTCGTTTGCGATGAACCATATGAGGGCGATAACCAGTGATTTTTTTGTGAATCTGTAGAGCCCTGGTATTATGTATGCTTCAAGAACCATTCCTGTGTGGAGTATGAATATCGCTGTGTATAGCATGGGTGCGTATGTGAAGTAGTAATCCCTGTGCAACATCACTACAAGCAGTGTCCAGAAACCGTATTTTATGAGACCTATGAATGTTATGGTTGAGAGTAGATTGTTGTTCTTTCTGAATATATGTAATATCAGTACAATGGCGAACAGGAGCGTGTATAGCGGGCAGTCGGGTACGAATATCATCTTGTGCAGCGGTGTGGACGGCAGCTGGAGCCGGTAGTACCAGAAGCCGAATAGTGTGCCGGCTATGTTTAGGATGATGAGCATTTTCAGGCATAGTCTGTTTTTTGCGATCAGATTGTAGTATCTCTTAATGTTTTTGATGGTATTCCGCCTGCATGTGTGTTTTTTTCTATGTCTTTGTTTACGAGCGTCATCGCTGATATCTCTGCGTTGTCGCCGATTGTCGTCCCGGCAAGGATTGTCGAGTTTGCGCCTATCATAACGTTGTTTCCGATCTTCACAATTCCCGTGCGGTATTCCCTGATGAGGAATTCGTGGGCCAGTATTGTCGTGTTGTAGCCGATTATGCAGTTATTTCCTATCTCTATGAGTTCGGGAAAGAAGATGTCGAAGGTTGCTGCGAGCCCTATCATTGTGTTTTTGCCGATCTTCATGCCGGTTGTCCTCAGAAGTGTTCTTTTTAGGGCAAGTGAGGGGCAGTATCTGCATGCGTAGATTATGATGAAGTTGAAGATGACTCTTTGTGGGCTTTTTATCCTGTACCACTTGGTGAGGGAGTTGGGGGTGTGGGTCTTGTGGATATCCAGGTTGCGCATTAGATGTCTTTGGGTGTGGGAGGTTAAAAAGGTTGAGTTTATGGTCTGCTTTTTGATAATGTCTTGTCTATAAACCTTCTTCGTCTGTCACGGGTTCGAATAATCCTAATTTCTCTAGAATTTCTTGCGTTTGTTCATATAACTTTTTGTCTGTCTTTTCTATGGATACAATTGGTATGCAGCGCCCTTCGAGTGCGTTTTTTTGGGCATAATATATGCTGATTTTCTTGTCTGACAGGAATCCGGTTTCTATCTCTATATTTCCATAGAAATCTTTGGCTAAGCTGGGCTTTATCTGCATATAATGTATTTCGTTGCCGTATTTTGTGAGTAATTGGTTAAGGATTTGACCTATGGTGCCTTTATCTTCTTTGCAGCATTCTGTTAAGATGTCGTCGTATGTCTGAAGTATGTTTTTCGAAGTTAGTTCCATTATTTTCACCTATATCTCGTAATATCTTTTTTATTCTATGGGAATCTTTATATTTATTTGGATTTTCGCATCTTGTTGGTGATTACAGATAAGTGATTTTGCTTTGAGCTATCTATCATAAATAAATATTTCTATGTATAGTGATACTTTATGGCGAATAGGAAGGCTATCATCAAGAGAACTGTCATCCTGCTTGTAATTGCCGGTTTTGTCTTTGTTTTTGTAGCGATTGGACAGAAGCAGGGGCAGGATCACAACACTGTCTGTTTTGATGATTCGTGCGTCGATGTGGAGCTTGCTGTGACGCCTGATGAGATCATGACAGGCCTGATGAACCGGGAGCATCTTCCTCAATCCCGCGGGATGCTTTTTATTTTCGAGGATGAGGGAGTGCATATGTTCTGGATGAAAAATACGCTTATACCTCTTGATATCATCTGGATGGATCCTTTTGGGAAGATCATCTATGTTGAGCGGGATGCGCCTCCCTGTACTACGCCGGTATGTCCTACATATGGGCCGGCTGCCGGTTCTAAGTATGTGCTTGAGGCCAATGCAGGATATGCTGAGAAATACGGTGTCAATGCCGGTGATGTGGCAAGGATCAGATGATTTATTCTTATCGGAATAATAGTGTCAGTAGAGTATTTAAGTGTTCCATATTAATACTATTTCCGTTATAGTCAATCGACTAACTTTTCGTGGTCATAATCTGACCATCATACATGATTGACTATATGGGGATCCACAATCATTAAAATGCTGGTGGATTCACTATAAAACAATTTTGAGGTGTAATTTTATGTCTAACAAAAGAACGGTCCATCTGTTCACATCGGAATCGGTTACAGAAGGTCATCCTGATAAGATGGCTGATATTATATCTGACTCGATTCTTGATGCGATACTGGCGCAAGACCCTGCAGGGAGAGTGGCGTGCGAGACGCTTGTGGCTACCGGCATGGTGCTGGTCGCAGGGCAGATAACGACGAAATGTTATGTTGAGATCCCGAAGATCGTGAGGCAGACTATCAAGGGAATCGGTTATGAGGACGGCAAGTCCGGTTTTGACTGGGAGACGTGTGCTGTCATCACATCTATTGATGAGCAGTCGCCAGATATTTCTGTCGGCGTGACGGAGGTCGGTTCTCACGAACAGGGTGCAGGGGACCAGGGACTGATGTTCGGGTATGCGTCGAATGAGACTCCTGAGCTTATGCCGATGCCGATCATACTTGCGCACAAGCTGTGCTACAGGCTTTCGGAGGCAAGAAGGACAGGGGAACTTCCATATCTTCGACCTGACGGCAAATCGCAGGTCACTATCGAGTATGTTGATAATGTTCCGACGAGAGTCGAAGCTGTTGTGATAGCTGCCCAGCATACTGAAGATGTGACTCATGACAGGATAAAAAAGGATATCATAGAGCATGTCATCAGGAAGGTCATACCTGCTAAGTTCCTTGATGCGAATACAAAATATCATGTGAATGAGACCGGAAGGTTCGTAATCGGCGGACCACAGGCAGATACGGGCCTTACCGGCAGGAAGATTATCGTCGATACGTACGGCGGGCGTGGAAGCCACGGAGGCGGTTGCTTTTCAGGGAAGGATCCGTCAAAGGTCGACAGGTCGAGTTCCTATGCAGGAAGATGGGTCGCAAAGAACATTGTGGCGGCAGGCCTTGCAGACAAGTGCGAGGTCCAGGTGGCTTATGCCATAGGCGTCGCAAGACCGGTTTCGATAAATGTTGACACTGAAGGCACTGCGAAAATACCAGAGGATCAGATTGTTGAGCTGATCAGGAAGCATTTTGATCTGAGGCCGAGAGCGATAATAGATAATCTGAAGCTGTTGCGCCCGATATATAAGAAGACGGCAGCTTATGGGCATTTCGGAAGGAGTGATCCTGATTTTACGTGGGAAAAGACAGATAAGGCCGCTGCGTTACGGAAAGATGCCGGCCTTTGAGTGATTTGTATGAGCACTGTGTGCTCTTTTCTTATTTTTCTTATTTTCAGGTGATTTTTTTGTTGGTGGCAATGCTACTGATTTCTTGCAGGAATATTTGCGTATTAGTGCAGTCTTTCAAGCCTGCATGCAGAGCCTGCAAAGCATTATATACTTGTTCTACCTATTCATGTTTATCTCTTGCTATGGTTTTTCCTAACAATAGTTTAGGGAGATACTCATGGAAATATCTTCTTTAGCCATACAAAAGAAATATTAATATACTCAGACAACGTTATCATAGAACATAAACTTATAGAACATAATCAAAGAGTAACCAAAGAGGTGTCAAAATGGCAGAATATACAATAAATATCAAACCCCCCGAAAAGATGGATCTCACGATAACAGGGACGGACTCGCAGCAACTTGCGCTCATCCCGAACGATTTTCAGCAGATAACAGTAGACTACGAGGGCGATACGTTGATATTCCAGGGAAAGAAAATCAACGCAGTAGCATCACTCAAATGCATATCAGATGTATTCTGGATGATACTCTCCCTGACATCAAAAGGCTTCACAATCGAACCGAACGAACCCATCGACATCCTGAAAAAAGTAAACCTGAAATGAGATTGTAATGAAAGAAAAAAATATCAAATGCGCTTCCTGCAAAAAAGATGCCATCAACGACGGATGGACATACTGCCCGTACTGCGGCGAAGCGCTCAAAAAAGGGCCTCTATATGCAATCGGGATGCAGGACGTGGCTGAGAGGATGCTCTACGGGCTGCAGAAGAGCCTGATGAAAAAACTCTTCATCACCTTGAAAGACACCCTCAGGCAGGAAGAAGAATCACATGCACGCGGATTCACAGTAAAGATAACCTCAGACCACGCTCAATCCCATGCAAAAATGGAACGTTCAACAAAAACGACCTGGAAAGAAACAGACATGACCATATCAAAAAACAGGCCTGTCCCAAAAGAGACAATTGAGCCCGAAACAAACATCGTGAAGCTTCCCGACAGGCTGAAAATCGACGTATCCCTTCCAGGCATAGGATGCATTGATGATATCGATGTCCTCGAATTCAAAAATTCCAGTGAGATCCGCGCTTATATCGGTGATACGCTCTACTTCAAAATAATAGAAAAACCACAGGATCTGAATCTCTCTGAAAAAAAGCTGTGCAACGACACATTCAGTCTTGAATTCACGCGCGAGTAATCTTTATATATAAGGTAAAACATATACATCTAATATGAAGAAAATAAAAATGCTGCTCGTATTTCTCATCATAGCATCATACATATCATTCTCAATAAGCACTTCCTTTGCAGAAGAAGATTATCATCATGATAATGACAATCCGTATCAAGAAGAGTTCGAACAAAATTTAGTAAAGGAAGGAAAATTCTTAAGACACAAAGATACCGGCATACTCGCACATAATCCGGACGAATTAGATGGCACCGTAACATCGCCAACAGAACTAACAATAGATAAAATTGCATTCAAATACAAAAATTACAACAACTTTATAATGATACCCGATGACAACGAACCGTCCATAATACTCATCTTCAACAAAGGAAGCGTAAAATCGACATTATACATCGATAAGAAAGCAAAGGAAATACTCGATGAAAGCGGGAGCAGCATAGAAATAATAACAGAAGGCTCAACTTCAAGCTCCTTAATAGTAGACAAATCTGACATCCAGCCGACTGATACATCAGGAATATTCGCTATTGAAATCAAAGACAAAGACAGCAAAAAAGACCTGACAGGCGCAATCAAGAATGAACTCAAAACCGGCAGCAAAACAATATATCCCAAGATAACAAGCCCTGATTCAACGATAACAGGATCCAAAGTGACAATCAAAGACCCTACCCTGACGAGCATAAAAAATTTCAAGGACCTGATTTTATGGATTAACCTTCAGTTCAACACTAATTTAGATAATGATGAGAAAAAGATATTAAAAGACGGCATTCTTCTGACTCTGGAAAAGACAGTCGAAGATGCCACATCGCCCCCGCTCGACGAAACTCTGCCAGAAGAACCTATTGTATACTCATGCCCGATTGAATGAATACAGAAATTTAATTTAATGCCGTAAATTAAATGACAACTATACTCCGATTATCAAAAAACAGACAGAGGACTTCTAATGAGAAAAAATACAAAAATCCTGATTCTAATATCACTCATTCCTATAATCATACTATCAATCATAATCAATACCCAGCTATCAACTCGTAATGACAGCAATGAAGACAAAGAATATCTGGCATTTAAAAATAGCCTGATTCGAGATGGAATATACATAAGGCACAATGAAACAGGCATAATCGCAATCGACCCATCAGAATTGGGCGGCACAGTAACATCACCATCAAAACCGAATGAACCGACAGAAATATCGATAGACGGAATCGCATTCAGATACAACGATGAGAACCCGTTTGAACCATTTGTTTTTGATCCAGAAGACGGGGAACCCTCGATGGTCATCATATTCAAAAAAGGAAGCATAAAGTCAACACTCTACCTGGACGAAGATGCAAAAAAAGCGCTCGACGAAGGAGGTACTATTGAAATCATTGTAGAAGGATCACAGACAAGCCCATTAATAGTTAATAAGTCAGATATCCAAAAAAGCAAAGAACCAGGCTTATATCTGATTGAACTCAAAGACAGCGACCACAAAAATGACCTGAAAGAAACTTTTGAAGAACTCAAACCCAAAAGCAAGACAATATACCCCAAAATAACAACATCGAAATCAAGTGCGAAAGGAACCACAATCACAGTCAAAGAATCGGAAGAAGTAAACCCCCTAAACAGCTTTAATGAATTTATCTTATGGACCAATATGAAAATGAATGTGGATTTCGATAATGACGAGAAAAAAATATTAAAAGAAGGCATCCTTTTGACACTAGAAAAAACAGTTGAAGACAGGACAGCATCACCAGAAGACAAAAGCACAGAACCAGAAGATACATATCCTGACGATGTGTGCGTGATACGCTGATTTAGTGTATTCGCTAAATAAAATTTGTGCGGATTGCCATTAATGATATAAAAATACACGAAAGAAGATTTTTACTCTGACTTCACTTCTTTTGCCTTCCCAGCTATGCCAAAAATAGAGTCAAGCGACTGCTTACCATACTTCACTACTTTCACATTCACCTGTGAGACATCACGGGAAACCGCAGCCCCGCAAACCGTTTTTCGCCTTCTTAAGCCATCCATCTTCGATCTCATTCCCGGACCAAAAGACAAAAGAACAGGCTGCACAGCAGAACCAATAATACCCTTTTTCATAGGAAATCCGCCTTTTCCGGAACCCCCGGTAATCTTTAGTTTATACCCCGGGATGTCAATAATACCTCCATCAAACTCATCAGCAACCTTAGAACCGATAAGCGAGGAAATCTTTGAAACATCTACCTCTTTCTGATAACACTTCGCTGTTTTAGCATCCGCAATCACAAATTTTATACCCATTATAATTCACCTATTGTTATAATATATATCACGATTCAGAATAATATTGAATAATATTCTTAAACATCAAATATTGACATATAAGTTTTATAAATGTTATTGGAACAACAACAACAAAACTCACTTTTCCACTGAAAGCAAACATTTCGCACCGCCAAATAGAATACGAAAGCCCCGGACTCGTCCCAAACATAGAACTCATCTACTCCACAATAATCGCAACAGTCTTTTTTGTGAACCTGATAAGCATCCCCCTGCTAAGATATACCCTCAAAAACAGCACAGGACCATCAAAAGACCATATAGGCACAGACATGAAAACAGATATAAATAATCTAAAAACACATATAATGCATATAAAATAATCTGCAGGAATATATAAAAGATAGAAATCATATATTTAAACAAGCAAATACAAGTTTTGTAGTGTACATATGTATATCGAAATAATCATTCTGACTATACTGATTATACTGTCAGGAATCTTCTCCGGCATGGAAACCGCAATATTCTCACTCAGCAACATCAAAGTAAGAAACATGGTAAAACAAGGCAAAAAGGGCGCAAAAACGCTCATGAAACTTAAAGAGAATCCACATAAGCTTCTTGTCACGATACTTGTCGGCAACAATGCAGTAAATGTAGCCGCATCAGCACTTGCTACATTCGTAGTCACTAAAGCACTCGGACCTACATCGGTTGGTCTTGGCCTTGGGATAGCGACCGGACTGATGACATTTCTCCTGCTTGTTTTCGGGGAGATAACCCCTAAAGCCATCGCGCACCAGAATGCCGAAAAAATATCCCTCCTCGCCGCAAAACCCCTCGCTTTCATGACCCGCATGGTATCACCAGCAGTATGGATTCTTGAAAAGATAACCGGATTCCTGATCAAAATGATAGGCGGCAAACCAGAGAACCACCATATAACCTATGACGAACTCAGGACAACAATATCTGTCGGCGCAGAAGAAGGCATCATCAGGAAAGACGAAGAAGAGATAATACACAACATATTTGACTTCAGCGCTACATCGGTAGAAGAAATAATGATACCACGGACAGATATGTTCTGCCTTGAAGCCAACACAAGAATAAAGAGTGCGCTGAAAATGATCCCAGAAAACAGATACACAAGGATACCGGTATACAAAGAAAGCCTTGACAACATTGTCGGCATACTCTATGTAAAAGACCTCATAAAGTACAATGGCGGAAAAAAAGACGACCTGACAATTGAAAAAATAGCCCGCCCTCCATATTTCATCCCCGAAACAAAAAGCCTGCCGCTGCTACTCAAAGAATTCAGGAAAAAAAGAATACATATGGCGATAGTCGTAGATGAATCAGGCGGGATTGAAGGGCTCGTAACCCTCGAAGACATACTTGAAGAGATCGTCGGTGAGATTTACGATGAAACCGATGCAAAAGAAACACTTATAAGACCGATAGATGAGAAGAATTTCGAAGTCGAAGGAAAAGCGGAAGTCGATGACATAAACAAGATCCTGAAACTGGACATCCATGAAGAATACTTCAATACAATTGCAGGCTACATCATCCATAAACTAGGAAGGATCCCAAAAAAGTCTGAAAAGGTCGTATTGGACAAGATGGACATCACGATTCTTGACGCTGACGACCAGAAAATAAACAAACTGAAAATAAAACTGCTATAGCGCAAGTCCGCTTCTACAAGGCCTGGTGAGAGCATCAGAAGAAAAAAACCCGCGCACGAATATAAAAATAAGATATCAGCATTCTTCCTTTTCACAATACTGATAATCCTTATATATGCCTCATTTGAGAGGACATCCGAAAAAGACCTACAGGGCACAGGAGACACCATCCGCAACCCGGCAGTTGCAGGCGCATTCTACCCGTCATCAAAAAGTACCCTGCAAAACGCGGTTCAGACATACTACCAAAAAACTCTGGTCACAGGCAGCGAAGAAGACATCCGGGCAATCATAGCCCCTCACGCAGGATACATATACTCCGGTCAGACCGCCGCCTACGCATACAGAAACATAAGAGACAAAAAGACTGTACTCATCCTCGCCCCAAGCCACTATTTTTACTTCAGAGGCGCATCAATCGCAAATGTCACCCACTACAAGACTCCGCTGGGCACAATACGGCTGTCATCTTTGACAGACAGCATAAGAAAAGATATGGACAAGGCAGGGCTGTTATATACAGGAGAAAACACGCATGATAAAGAGCATTCCATAGAAGTACAACTGCCATACCTACAGGAATCCCTGAAAGACTTCGAACTGATACCGATACTCATCGGCGGCGCCACAGGCAAGGACGACATAAAAAAAATCGCAGAAATATTAACAGCATACACAGACGATGACACATTGATAATCGCAAGTTCTGACTTCACGCACTACGGCCCGCGATACGGTTATGTCCCATTCAGCGAAACAATAGAAGACAACATAAGAAAACTGGACTACGAAGCGTTCGGATACATAGAAAAGATAGACACTGAAGGTTTCCTGAAATACATAGAGGAAACCGGCTCAACAATCTGCGGCAACAGGCCGATAGCCATCCTCCTTGAAATGATAAAAGGCACCGGACTGAAAGGAAGGCTATTAAATTACGACACATCAGGACACATCAGTGGCGACTACGAAAATTCAGTAAGCTACGCCTCTTACGTTTTCTATAAGGACGAAAGCCTGGATCCAGAAGAACAAAAATACCTGACAGCACTTGCAAGGGCCACTATAGACTCATACCTGAAAGACAAAAAGATTCTGAAAATAGACGCCGATACATTACCCAAAAAACTCACTGAAAAGAAAGGCTGCTTTGTGACCCTGACGAAAGCAGGAGAGCTAAGAGGCTGCATAGGCCACATATTCCCGCAAAAACCACTATATGAATGCGTGATTGAAAACGCAGTCAGCGCAGCCACAAGCGATCCACGGTTCAGTCCCGTGACATATGACGAACTCGATGACATCCACATAGAAGTATCAGTGTTGTCAGTCCCGAAACTCCTTGAGTTCTCATCGCCCGATGACCTTTTGAGCAGGCTCACACCACTAAGAGACGGCGTCGTTATCACATACGGCTTTAACAAAGCCACATATCTCCCACAGGTGTGGGAACAACTGCAGGACAAAGAGCAATTCATGGAGAGCCTCTGCCAGAAAGGCGGATCCTCCTCTGACTGCTGGAAAAAATCATCAGTAAAAATAGAGACCTACCAGGCGCAGGTATTCGGTGAATAAAAGGAGCCCTAATATCCCAAAGCACAGGACATATCCGGTTAATCAATTATCAACGGCAAGGATATCCACAAGGAAAAGAACACATTCCGCTCAGGCATCGGTTATGTCCCCAAAGACATCTGCTTCTATCAGGATCTGACAGTATACGAGAACATGAGATACTTCGCCAAGATTTACGACTACCCTGAAGACAAGAATTCTATTCAGTATCTCGGGCACAAACCAAAAGAACCAATCATTTTATAAATAAACACAGCTCAAATAACATCTTCAAAAAAAGGTGAACAAATGGTAACAGTAAAAGGACACGAAATAAAAGCAGCACCCATTAGATCTGCATTTAATCGAAAAGCACTCCAATTCAACAACAATATCATCACACTCCTGAAAAGCATTGGCGTTGACGATCGCGATATAGATATCCCTTTCGAAAAGATGGCAATAAAAAAAGCCAAAGCATCCGTAACATGGTACTTATCAGGTCACCGGATGTACTTCAGCCATAACCTGCAAAACAGATTCGTAGATAACCTCTACATCCTATTCAAAGTGATTGAGATTGAGACAAACCAGATCCTCTCCAAAAAAAAGACACTCGATGAATTTATCGAAACATTCAAAGAAGATTCAGACATCGAAGACAAACGCAAAAATGCGCGGGAATATTTAGGCCTTGACAGCAAAGAAAATGAGTTAGACATCATCAACAAAAAATACAAGACCATGGCAAGAGAATTGCACCCGGACATGTCCACAGGAGACACCGAAAAATTCAAACAGCTGAATAATGCGCATAAGACCCTGAAAAGAGAATTAAGCTGATTCTACCAGAAATAATTCATCACTTGTCGCGGTTTCCATCTCCATCAGCAGAGAATTCGACACGACAGAGATCGACGAAAAACTCATCGCGGCAGCAGCGATCATAGGATTCAAAAGCACACCGTACGCCCCATAAAGAATCCCTAAAGCGACAGGGAAACAATCAGCAAAAAACAATACACATTCTGCTGCCCTCATTGCGCAAAAGTCTTCATGTCAGGCGACCACAGGCATTGATAACATTGTGCTGTAAAGAAGAAAAACGCCTGCGTACACAGAACAGGCATATTCCAGAATTCTGTAAACTACGCCAGAAAGACAAAAGCCTGAAACACGAAAGGCAGGAATACCGCACAGCACTCAGAGAAACGATCGTACCTTTCAAATGGAAAAAGATAGTGTCTGCCTCGACACATATCACAGATCAGATTATCCTCACATAATAATATTCGAAGTCATATTCCTCTGTACTGTCGTTTAAAAAATTCCTCTCTTTATCCATATTTTCCACCTCCTGCAATATCCAACATCGATAGACACTGTATGGAACGTGGCAGGCCTGGGCGTTCATCTGGATAACGCCACTAGCCTGCCGGAATCTTAGGGCTCGGATATAATGACTATTACCTCCTTTATTTTTTTACCTGCTCATTCCAAACCGGCATCCTTCATTTCACCTCCTGTGCATATCAAGTCCATAATAAGATTCAGTTTTTCGCATGG
>JBDRKP010000006.1:0-18288 GCA_043813875.1 archaeon
CAAAAACAAACATTTATAAACTTAATTGTTCAACTTTAAACTCTGGCGGTCATAGCGGAGAGGAAACACCCGATCCCATTCCGAACTCGGAAGTTAAGCTCTCCAGCGATTTGAGTTGTACTGTCTTTCGACGGGAACCTCATGACGCTGCCAGGCTCTTAATATTTATCCGCAAACGTCCACATATTTCTCTAAACTCTACTATACCATAAGACTAGGGAAAATCAACAACGCGCCCCTGTAGTGTAGCCGGCCTATCATCGAGGACTGTCACTCCTTGGACTCGGGTTCAAAACATGCAACGCACAAAGTTTTGCATCTGAAAATCCCGACGGGGGCGCCACCAATCTCCGTCATATTCTGTCAGCAAAACGACATATCTTTCATCAAATCACGAAGTATAGATTTCATTAAAAACAAGCACTATAACACCCTTATAAAACGAAAAAAGTAACACATATAAAGCTTCGTGCATCATATCATAATCTTCTTAAAGTAAGGGGAGGAACAAAATATGCTATTAGACATAGTGCTCGGCTCAAAGGCATCATTCAGGATACTATCCGTGCTGACAAAACATCCTGGACGCGGATTCACAAAAGAAGATATTAAAAAAATGACCAGACTCGGTGGAAACTCCATATTCAGGACAATGAACATCCTGGAAAAAAACAGCATAATCACAGGAAACAAATCAGGAAGAAAGACATATTACAGACTAAACCTTTGCAACAAATACATACCACACATAACCGGGATATGCCACATGGAAAGAGAAGACTTAAACAACATGGACTCTGAGATTGCGACAATGCTAAGAGAATACACCCGCCAGATCGCCGACGCGATCGAAGTGGACTCAGTATACGTATTCGGATCGACAGTAAAGAACAACTACACCACAAATTCAGATGTCGACATCGCCCTCGTATTCAAAGAAGAGATAGACAGCAACTCAAGACTGAAACTAAAAGATATCTCAAGAAAAGTCGAGACCAGATTCAAGAAAGACATAGACGAGCATATCTTCAAAAAAGAAGATTTCATGAAGAGGACGATACCATACTCTGAAGCAGTGCATCGCGACGGCATCCGTCTAATATGAGCGCGGTTGTCTTTCAGCCAGGACTTTATACAATCTCTCGACAGACATCCTGTTTATCTTCTTGCCGAAACACGAATGAGGGACAAGAGCCCCCGAAAAAGTCTTCGGTATATGCATCAGTTCATGTATCAGCGTCCTGTCCTGGTCTTCCTTGGACTGCTTGTCAAAATACCCTGAAAGCACTTCAAGGATATAATGCGCCTCAAGCCCGAGCGCCTTCTGCCATATCCGCGGCAGCGACCATATACGGGCATATGCACGGGCCTTGGAATCAGACGACCTCATGCATATGACATTCTGCGCAGTGATATGGCCGAGATCAAGTGTCTCGATAATCTTATTGACGCGCTCCTGGACATCATGAGCAGACTCGAACTTCATAAGCCATTTTAACATCTGAACCTTTTAAGTTATTTCCGTTTCTTACCCCAGCACTCAAGCGCCTCCTTCAGCTCCAGAAAATCCTTTGGCACCTTCTTTGCATCCATATCAAGCATCTCGACAGCCTGCCTTATCGCCCTTGCGCCAGCCGTCGTACCGCGCGGATGCCCATGGCAGCCGCCACCGAACTGCATGATTATATCCCTGCCCATATACTTCACGACATCAGGCACAGAACCCGGATGAAGGCCGCCCGAAGCCACAGGAATGACCGGCTTTTTAGAATACCAGTTCTGCAAAAGCACATCTTTCGCATCATCATGAGTCACAAGCCCCCCCGTGATATTCTCCTGTATCAGAAGAACCTCCTTGCCGGACCCGTGCATCTTACCGACAATCGCCCCTATATGAAGCTGATCGACACCGATAAGCCGGCAGATCTTCGCGATAGCAAGCATCGATATTCCATGCACAGGACTCCTCGTCAGCGCCCCATGCATCGCCCGATGCGCATGTATGACAAGCCCAAGATCAGCGTCCCGAAGCGTCTGTAGCGCCGAAAAGCCCGCAGTCAGTACGTCGATCATCACATACTCGCCGCCATGCGCCTTCACGAACCTCGCGCGGCGAAGCATCTCATTTGCCTCCGCAGTCACATTAGGCATATAGAACTTCCTCTCCCCGGCCTCTATCTCAGCCTTCTCCCTCGCCCTAAGCGTAAGCTGTACCCGCTCATTGAAAGGATTGAACTTAAGAGAAGTGAGATTCTCATCATCCTTGACAATATCAAGGCCGCCGACCCACGCATTATACGCGACCAAAGCATGGTTCTCTGCATCAAGACCCACCTTCGGCTTGATGATAGTACCGACAAGAGGCCTCTTCTTCACGCCAGTCATCTCCCTTATGCCCTTGATCCCGAAAGCAGGCCCGGGGTTCGCTGTGACGATGCTCTTGGGAAACGATATATCAAGAAGCCTAAGCGACTTTACAGCGCTCATCCCGAATATATTCCCTGCGACACTCGAAAGGATCTGGGGAATATTATTGGCCTCAAACAGGCTGGCAGAATACGCGATCTTGACCGTGCCCGCATTCCTGTCAATCTCATATACATGCGGCTTGAGCTTATTCATAAGCGCGCGCGACATCGTGCACACATCAGTCCACGTGCCGATAGACGACTCAGCAGCGATATGCTCACAAGCCCTCTCGATAGAGATACCATTAGGCACGATCCTGTATTTGGCAACAAGGTCAGTCGCAGCCGGCATGTACTTTAAATCAACATATTCATATTTCTCTGCCATCAAAACCACCATCAATCATAATTATAAAATATTTGTCCATTCCTGTATACAATATTTAGACAAAAAAACAAAAGCAAAAAATCTAAATCTACTTCCTCAGCTTGACAGCAGTCCCGTACGCTAAAAGCTCTGCAGCCGAAGCCATGATCTGCGACGTCTGGAATCGCACATTGACAACCGCATCAGCGCCAAGCCTCTTCGCATCATCAACCATCCTCTTCTCAGCCTCGACTCTTGCCTCAGTCAGCATCTCAGTATACTCCTTAAGCTCGCCGCCGACAATCTGCCGAAGCGCGGCCACAATATCCTTCCCGAACCACTTGGCCCGGATAGTATTCCCCTTGACAAGCCCAAGAGTCTCGACAATCTCATATCCCTGCACAAAATCCGTATTCACAACAATCATCTTCATCACCCGTCTCAATTCTTAGATAACAATTTCTCATCCTCAACCGAATCCCTCATCCGCTCACGCACGAGCTGAACAATGATAACCAGAAGCCCAAAAAAAACAAGACCGACACCGGCCTTGATCACAATTGGCACTTCAGCGCCCATAAACCCGGCAATGAAATTATAGAAAAAATAACCCAAAAGAACAACAACCCCGCTGGAAAATATGACAATTCCGGCATTCTTGACCTTATCCATGACACATAATTAAACTTCAGACTATAAAAAACTAAACCATCCTTTAAATATTTCTGGATATCATAATCTCACATGTTGATATACTTCGCGACAGGAAACAATAACAAGCTCAAAGAATTCAGGAACGCCCTGGCCCCGTCAGGCATCGAGATAGAGCACATAGACATAGATTACCCTGAAATAAGATCAGACGACATTGAAGAGATCGCGAAGTCGGGCGCAATCTACGTCTCAAACAAAACCGACAAGCCAGTCATCGTCGAAGACACAGGCCTTTTCATAGGATCGCTGAACGGCTTTCCAGGCGCATACACAAAATGGGTCCACCAGAAAATAGGCCACGAGGGCTTATTCCGCCTCCTGGAAGAAAAAGACCGCAGGGCAGAATTCAGGACCTGCATCGCCTTCTCTGAACCCGGCCGCGAACCGGTCACATTCATCGGCATCGCAAAAGGCACACTCATACTGGAAGAAAGAGGAAAAGAGGGCTGGGGCCACGACCCGATATTCATACCTGAAGGCTACGACAGGACATGGGCACAAGATCCCGAACTGAAATCAAGGACATCGCACAGGGCCCGTGCGATAGAGAAATTCAGGGAATGGCTGAAGAAAAAAAGATAAAGATAAGACAACAAGGTGATTTCATGACCGCGACAATAATTATCGGAACGCAATTCGGAGACGAAGGAAAAGGAAAGATAATAGACTACCTCGCAGACGGATCAGACATAATAGCCCGCTTCCAGGGTGGAAACAACGCAGGCCACACACTTGTGGTAGGCGACGAGACATTCAAGCTGCACCTGATCCCTTCAGGCGTCCTCCATGATGACAAGACAGTTGTGATAGGCAGCGGCGTAGTCATCGACATCAGGATACTATGCGAAGAGATAGACGAGTTGAAAAAAAGAGGCCACTCAGTAGAAAACCTGAAGATCGCAGGCAACGCCCATGTGATCATGCCATGGCACAGGGCGCTCGACAATCACGAAGAAAGCAGGCGCAAAAAAAAGATAGGCACGACAGGCCGCGGAATCGGCCCTGCATACATGTTCAAGGCAGGCCGCTCAGACGCCATCCGCATATACGACTTCAAAGACGATGACAGGCTCAAAAAAAAGATCAAAGAGATACTCGAAAAAAACAGAGACGACTTCATGCGCATCGGATACGGACAGGAAGAAAAAGCCCTCATAAAAGAATATACCGTATACGCAAAAAACATAAGGCACTACATATGCGATGTATCAGATTACCTCAACAACTCGCTTGACAGCGGCAAAAAAGTGCTCTTCGAAGGCGCACAGGGCACGCTTCTTGACATCGACCACGGCACATTCCCATTCGTCACGTCATCAAACACCATCGCAGCCGCAGCCTGCACAGGCTCAGGCATTGGCCCGGGCAGGATAACAGAAATCCTCGGCGTCGTGAAGGCCTACACGACACGCGTCGGAGAAGGCCCTTTTCCCACCGAACTGGACAACGAAACAGGCGAAAATTTAAGAAAAAACGGGCACGAATTCGGCACGACAACAGGAAGGCCGAGAAGATGCGGCTGGCTGGATCTCGTCATGCTCAACTACGCAAAAAACCTGAACAGCCTCACAGGCATCATGATCACGAAACTGGACGTCCTGACCGGCCTTGAAAAAATAAAAGTATGCACAGGATACATGATAGAAAAAAAAGAGACAAGAACATACCCTAAAGACCCGGATGACCTGAAAAAAGCAGAACCCTTATACAAAGAATTCAACGGCTGGACCGAAGACATAACAGGAATAAAAAACTACAAAGATCTTCCACAAAACGCAAAAATCTACCTGGACTTCATCAAAAAGAATCTTGCCATCCCGATAAAAATCATATCCGTAGGCCCGAAAAGAGACGAGACAATAGTTGTTTGAGGATAAAAATGAGCCGAGAAGTTAAAGACCGGACAATTCTCGACAGATTCGCAGAAGACTTTGCCAGAATCATAGAAAAACACACAAAATACATAATAGTCTCCGGATTTGTTGCAATCGCACACGGCAGAAGCAGGGGAACCGAAGACATAGACATGATAATAGAACGGATAGAAAAAGAGACATTTATAAAAATTCACACGGATCTAAAAGCAAATAACTTCGAATGTATCCAATCAGAAGACCCAAACATAATATATGACGACTATCTTAAAGACAACCTCAGCGTGCGGTACATAAGAAAAGGAAGTTTCATACCAGAAATGGAGTTGAAACTTGCAAAAGATCGCCTTGACAACTACCAGATTGAAACAAGAAAAAAACTACCTCTTACAGGACTTGACCTCTACTTCTCAAGCATCGAGATGAACATCGCATTTAAAGAAGAACTTCTGAAATCCGAAAAAGACATTGAAGACGCACAACACTTGCGCATTGTGTATGAAGACAATCTCGACGAAAATGAGATCGATAAAATAAAACAAGAGATAAGGAGAATGTTATTGCCATGAGAGACAGAACACACACAGAGCAGGTAAAGAGATGGGCGACATTCGTAAAAAATCACCCGCGTTCAGTTTGGATAAAAGAAGTAGGTCCGCTAATTGACGGAGAGATAACCTTGGCAAACAATTTTTATGCGCGCCTGGCAAAAACAAAAGGAGGTATGGAAAAAATTAAAAAACTAAGAGAAATAAGAAAAAGAAAAACCTAAAAACCAAAAAAAAACACTAATTCTATAGTTGCTCGCATAACTATAGTGAAGGCACTAATAAATTGAGCAGAGTGCCTTCCAATATAGAACAAGGCAAATTGGTTTTTGGCGATGTTTGCTCATTTATTTCATGCCTTGACTATATTTATACAAAAATGCGAGCAATCTATATGGACAAAGCAGATTAATTGTAAATGCAATTGTGCTTTTTACTATAAATTAGAACCCCTTCCGCTCCAATATAGACTTGACCGACCTGATATCCGTATAAGGTGGAGCCAGACAGACAACAAAATCATCGTCAAGCTTGCTCAACTCAGAGATATAATCTTCATATGAATCAGCCAAATCATATGCCTTGAAATTGCAGACCAGAACCTTCTTTCTGTCACCGCAGACATCTTTCATGGTACATGCAATATCCAGCGCTTTTCCAACAGTATTGCAGGCAGAGCCCAGTATCAGGCCATCAATATTCCTGTCCCGCAAAACCTGCCTTGTACGCTCAGGCGTTGATCTCCCGCCATAGATGAAATAAGGAGTTGCTCCATCACCATATCTTATTTTAACAAATAGCCTCATTTTCTGGATACACAAAGATATGAGTTCCGGCTGGGGCGGTGACATATCATCGCGGCCGCTGCCTCTTGACCCCCACTTTGGCTCATAACCAAGAATCACAGAAGACATGAATTCTCCCGGGACATCCCTGAATATGACACCTAATCTGGACATCATCATTTCAGCTATTCTTTGTGCACTATTAGTTTCAAATTCATCCCGGCTTTCACCCACTAAAATGACAAATCTAAAAGAAGAGAGATCATAATGGCTTTTTTTAATGACAGATAGCAGTTTCTTGTTAATGATTTCCGGTGAATCCCCTGCTTCAGAATGACCTAAAATAACGCCGGATGCACCCGCTTTAAATATCTGGTTCGAACTGATATCACCGGTCCTTGCAAAAGGATCATATCCATCCCCGTCATATATTTCAAAATTCTGCGCAATCACACCGATATAGGCCATATTATCCACCACAATATAATCTCGATATCGCTTCCTCAACATCATATATCGACCCGGCACAGGCATCCACACTATCAGTATGCCCCGCTTCCCTGGATACCCACATTGTCCTCATGCCCGCCCTTTTCGCCGGAACCATATCCTTGGTGAGGCTATCCCCTACATAGACACATTCATCCGGCTCGAATCCGCACAATTTCATCGCTTTCATGAACGGCTCGATATCTGGCTTGCTATGCGTCGTATTATCAACAGAGACAATATGCCTGAAACAGGCCTTATCAACCTGCAAAGCATCAAGAATATCATTCAGCAGCCTCTCACGGATATTAGTGATCACACCCAACTCAAATCGATTATGCAACCTATAAAGCATCTGGGCAAGACGCTCATCAGGATTGACATACTGTTTCGGAACTACTGCCGAAAGCGCATCATGCAGTTCCATCTTGCTTATACCGAATTCCTTGAGCACTGCCCCTTTCGTAACATGGACCGACTTATCTTTCAGGCGAGCCTTTGTCCTGGCAAACAAGTCACGAGCTTCATCATAAGAGATGCCCCTACGCTCACCCAGAAGAATTATCGCCTGCCTTGACTGCGCATCCTCAAACTCAGGATTATTATACAATGTATCAGACACATCAAAAAATACAGCCTTTACGACCATATTCATAAAAATGCAATCCAAAAGTTATATTTGTTTCGACAGAACCAAAACAAACGACTTTCCTACTTGACACACTTCTTCGCAAGCTCAATGACCCGCCCGAAATCCTCATCATTCGGCTTGTACTTGGCGAACTTCACAAGATCGCAGAGAGTGAAGCACTCCTTAAGGTCGACCACATACTTCTCCTCTTCCTTCCCCCGGACATACCTCAAGATTTCGCTGGTAGTAAGCTCCTCTTTGTCCGAAGCTATGACGTACTTAAAATACAGGCGTACACCCTGTGAAACCAGTGTATAGGCCTCTTTTTTCTTCCCCGAATCATACATCTTTTGAGCCTTAGTTATCAGCTTCATGGCCTCCTTTCGCGCATCCAGAGGCTTCACATCAACCAGGGGAACAGCCACACGAGTGACCGCAACATCGCGCTTAAGATACCTCATATAACTATAGACACCGAGCAGCACCAAAATCAAAAGAATCGGGATCTTCAACTTATCAAAAAGCGTCCGCCCATCCTCAAGCTCAATATCATCGATTTTGACTTCATCACCATCAAGCTGCACGCTCCCCGTGATATTCATCGTCTCATTGCCATTGGAATATGCCAGGGAAAACGAGCTCTCATTCTTCATGAACGGCTTCAGGTCCAGATCCTTCGGCAGAAACCCCTCTGATCGCAGCTTATCATCAAGTTTCTTGAAGTCTGAACTGTTAGACAAAGCCTCCATAACCTTCTTTTCAAGAGCAGTGGACTTCATACCTACTTGAGATACATCACCGCTCTTGATATCGCCGGTTATGTTCGCGCTCTCGCCGTCATCCCTCTTATACTGGTAATTGAACGTAGTCTCATTACGTGGATTAAGCCCTGAAAACTCTTTCTTGTCAGGCACAAAACCCTCATCCCTGAGCCTATTCTCTTCTTCCTGAAAATCCTTGTTGAGAGAAAGCTTATCATCAAGCTCACGCTTATCATCATCAGAAAGCTTCTTAATATCCTCGATCTTGCCATCCTTCATCTTGCCGGTGATCTCTCCTTTCTCGCCGGTCGGCTTCTCATACTCATACTTGAACTCAGTCTCATTATCCCTAAGATCGCTTCGTGACTTCGACTTTTCCTGGTAGCCCTTGCTTTCAAGATCTTTCTTCATGTCCTGGAAATCCTTATTTTGCGAAAGCGCATCATCCAGCTCCCGGTCAACCTTTTGCTGGGCCTCATCTGCCTCTTTTTGCTGCTGGTTCTTGACGGAACTCATATCATGGCCCGTCTGCTGCCTTGACTGGGAGATCTTATTCTGTGTCGGATCCTGCTGCTGCTTCATCTCCTCCATCTTCTCCTGGACAGACTTCTGCTCCTCTGTTTTGGACTCCTGTTTCTGCTCTTCCTCTTGTTGCTGCTGCTGCTCTTGTTGTTGAGGTTGATCATCAAACTGGCACTCGCTCTTGGTCGAAGTGCTAGAAAAAGCGTAATTCGGATTCCCACCGGTGACAGTCACTACAACTTCATTCTTGCCGGAAACAATCTCCTCTTTGCCGGTCTCTGGATTCGTATACTTGACCTCGATTGTACCAAGAGTATAGGTACCCGGATTCTGCACCTGGATAGTCTCATATTCTGAAACACCTATAGCATTCGCAGGTATCCTGCCCTGGATACACTGGGTATCTAGCGTAGTCCCGCCGATTGAGTTCATATCCCTGATCTTCACAGTAAGTTCCTGTTCAAAAGGATTAGATATGTTCAGGAGTACCCTGACAGTTCCGCCGCTCTCGACTGACCGGGGATCAGCAATCTTGTCGATCTGCAGTTGCGCTGATGCAAAGGCTGACTGAAAAAGAATCAGAATCACAAAAAAAATAACCCAATAACGCACCATATCACCCGGGATCAAGAAAGGATCCTGTATCTCACATACCTTAAATAAAACTCGAGAACAACAAGCATAAAAGCGAGCATGACAAACCACACGCGCGTACTGGTCTCCTGGTCCTTGCGCTCGATCTTCTCAGAAAGCGACTTATAGATAGTATCAAGAGTCTTGTCATCTACAGACTTGAAATACTCGCCGCCTGTCTCACTGGCGATCATCTGAAGCGTCGCCTCATCAAACTCCGCATAGACCGGCCTGCCGAACCAGTCGACTCCAAGCTGGACATTGCCGTTTGACCCCATGCCCACAGTATACACCTTGATATCCTGCGCCTTCGCAAACCCGACCGCCTCCTGTGGCGAGACAATACCAGCATTATTCACGCCGTCGGACAGAAGAATAACTACCTTCTTCTTAGACTCAACAGAAGTCACCATGTCGATAGCAAGCGCCAGCCCGTCACCGATAGCGGTCCTGCCCTCCTGGACATTTATGGAAGCTATATTGGCAAGCGTCCTGTCGCGCGATTTAATCATGAACGACTGCGTCGTAGCGCCCTCGGAAAAAATAACAACACCCGCCCGGTCAGTAGGCAGAAGGCTCTCGACAAATATCCACGCAGCTCTCTTTGCCGCCTCCATGCGGCTCGGCGTATAATCAGGCGCCTTCATGCTGCCGGACACATCAAGCGCAAGCACGACATTGACCCCTTCCCCCTTGTGCGGAAGAACAATATAAGGATCAGAAAGAGCGAAAACAACAGAGATGAGAATGAACATGTTCAGGTAAAAAAGCACCCTGCTCCTGTTCTGGACGCTCTTCCCGTTCATGGCAGTCTTCAGAAACGCGATATTCGAAAACTTGATAGCAGACGCCTTCTTCTTTTGCGCGCTGAAATGATACAGGTAATAGACCATCGGCACAAGCGCAAAAAGTATCATCCACTGGGGCTGTTCAAAATGCATTAGTCGCTCACCATAAACTTCTCTTCAAACTTCTCATTGAGTTTCAACATCCACGAAAAAACCTTATCAAGTATCCTGATATAATGAAGATGATACAAGACATTAAGCGGCAGTATACCGACGACCACCCAATAGAGTTCAAGGCCAGTATCGGCAGCAAGAACATAGATAAAAGCAAGGAAAAACAGAACGACCTGCTTCACTGGATAAGGGATAGATACCCGAAAAATCCCTTTCCCGTCACTAAGCGAACGCGAGAAGACAACATACCCGAAAACAGCAGCAAAAAAGAGAGTCTCATAAACCCCAAGCTGCATGACATCAATCTTAAGATAACTCAGGTACTTAAGCACAAGTACACTGCAAAAAGTGACCATTGAAAGCAAGATCGTAAGAATGACACCTTTAAGGAAACGCATCATATCTTTCTTCTGATTATTGCTCGACAGGGCAATGACACCAAGAAGTATAGCGAAAACTACAGCAATAGACGTTACAGGTATCTGTTCCAGCGCATGAAATATAGACGTCATACAAACCCCTGCCTGTTCTTCCTGTCATTCTTCCTGTGTTTCTTCTTATGAAAATATGCGATTATCGGCTTTATCCAGCTGTCCTTTGTATTGACTTCCACAAGATCAACCTTATGCTTTCTGAGCATCCGATGAAAATCAGACCGTTGACAAGCGACGAGACGCGAATATTCTTCAAGAAAGGAAGCATCTGTCGTATCGATCGTCAGCTGCTCGCCAGTCTCCTCATCCTCAAGCTCAATCAGGCCCCCCACATCAGGCATGACAATCTCCCGAAGATCCTCGATGCTCACCGCAATCACATCATGGCGGCAGGACATCATCTTCAGAGGCACCTCGATCCTTGATATATCATCCATGAAATCCGATATCAGAAATATGATGCTTTTCCTTTTTAATATTTTCGAAAGATAACCCATAGCAGCACGAAGATCAGTGCCCTTGCCCACCGGCTCGAACGAGGATAACGCATTGATCATCCTCAAGACATGCCTCTTTCCTTTCTTTGCAGGAAAACACCTCTCGACCCTGTCAGTCGAAAGGACAAGCCCTATGCGATCATTGTTCTTCAGGCACGCAAAAGCGATGCTGGCGATAAGCTCGAGCCCGACATCCTTCTTGAATGCGTTCTGCGTCCCGAAATCAAGAGACCCGGAAACATCAAACACAACATAGACACAGAGATCCCGCTCCTCGATGAACTCCTTCACGAACGGGTGTCCCATCCGCGCAGTCACATTCCAGTCGATAGTCCGCACATCATCACCCACGCGATACTCCCTCACCTCACTGAACTCGATTCCCTGCCCCTTGAAGCGCGACTTATAAGCGCCGCATATCAATGAATTTACAAGCGAATTCGTAGCAAGCTCTATTCTTTTCACTTTTTTGATGACGTCTTTGGCGCTCCTCTTGGAAGTTGACAGCTTTGTATCTGAATCTGAATTCATCATAGAAAATATATACCAGCCTGAATTTTATATGTATTACACATAACTTATCATAGAAACTAAAGATTCGAGATTTGCTCAACTCCAAAAGAGCAAATAATATATAGTATTTCCTTCATTATGCATTCATAGAAACCGTGGAAAGGTCATCATCATGACTGACGAGAGCATACGATGCAGGAATTGTGGAAGGAAAAACATAATCAAAAGAGGAAAGCGCAAAACAAAATATGGCAACAGGCAGCTATATTGGTGTAAAAGCTGCAGCAGGTATTTCGTCGATAGCAGCCTGAACAATAAGACATACGGGCCCAAAGTCATTGCAAATGCAATGAATATGTACAATCAGGGCAATACACTTGAGGATTCAGCCCGGCATACCAATAGAAAATATAAAGTAAAGATCTCAAAAAGCTCAGTCCATGACTGGTTAAAAGAATATTCAGGCATTTTCACATACAACAGGATAAGGCCAAAAGCACTCAAAACTTATGGAAAAGATATCATTTTTGCAAAAACCTACGAGCATAATGGCCTGGATTATGACTTCCGATATCATATCCCGAAAGTTGAGTTTCTCTGTACAGACACGTTTCCGGGACTGAAGAGCTATGTGACCGGGTTTGAAAACAGCTGCCCAAAATTCTTCAACGATATTGATAACAGGTGCTCTCAGATGAAAATAGATATTTCGTTCAGGAAACAAGGCAAATACAATAATGCCTGCAGGCTGGCGAATTTCGCTTTGAAGACCTGCCGGAACAACAGGGAGAGGCATCCAACTGTTGAAAATATGATGCTGATCAACGATTCCTCAACAATTGCCTGCGAAGTTCCCATATGGCTATGGGAGAAGAATCTTAATGCAGGCATCAACGGCCATATTGACGTTTTGCAGGTCCGGAACGGGTTGGTCTATATTCTCGACTTCAAACCGGATGCTTTTAAGGAGAAGGCAGAGAAGGTGGCTTCGCAGCTGTTCTTTTATGCGTCGGGGCTGTCGTTCAGGACAGGGATTAAGCTTGATAAATTTAGATGCGCATGGTTTGATGAAACCGTATATTATGAATTTGACCCTTCATCTGCAAAGGTCAGGTTCCCGAAGCCATATGAGACCGCGGATTACAAGCTACTGATTCCGGAAGGAAAAGCGGCGGACTTCGTATCCGAAGTAAGATACACATTCCGGAAAAATTAGCGGCTTGTCCGGAAGTCTCATGAAAAAGAATCTGCGATGGATACCGGACGCATTAAGTTGTTAAAAACATAATGATTGGTGTTGATTTATATACGGGATCACATATTATCTATGCTCAAAAAAAGCGACTTTTTTCTTACATGACTTGAGTATCGCCTATATTCCATTGGTTCGTTCCATTGAGTTGGGTCAATTTTGTTCTGCGCCAAAATGAGTGATATTGGTTGAGCTCTTTTGATGAAGTTGGATTGTATGTGGGAAGACCGTTGTGGTAGTTGGTGACAGCTATATACGATTGTGGCAGGTTCCATGTGTTTGGAAGGGCGCTTGAGCGCAATCGGTGTCGGGTGATACCAAATGCGATATATTTCCATAAATTTTTGGTGCTATGCGTGATTTATGATGTCGGATGGATGTAAACCGTCTTGAGTAATATGGACTTTTCCAAATGGATTTATGTGTGAATTTGGTGTTTTCCATAGATGCAGGTTGAATATTGGATGAATTGGGCACATGAGCGCAAGAGATAAATTCCATCAAATGTTAGAAAAATGCCTTATGATATCGTTATAAGCGCGTTATATACACGGCATGATAGTGACTCTGATGCGCCCGAAAATTCAAATGGATGAGATGATGGAATCTTTATATAATTTATAATTCTAATTTTTGATTAGCATTTTGTTAGTTGGTTAATTATTAATATCCGGATAAGATATAGGATAATATTCGCATATACGCCCTGGAATGGGGTTATCCAGGGGATGTAGTGGGTTAGTGGAGTGGGATCGGGTAATGTCGAAAGTAGTTCATGATGAAAAAGAAACAGCGGGTAAAGAAAGGTCATTGGACGGCTACGGCCAGCTGCTGAAAGACATAAAATCCATATTGCAGCAGGGCCTGTCAAAGGCGTATAAAGCTGTTGATAATCTCAAGGTTCAGACCTATTGGCAGATTGGCGAGCGGGTTGTAAGGGAAGAATTGAGACATGAAGAAAGGGCAGATTACGGCCAAAAAATTATTGACCATTTGGCAGAAGATCTCCAGTTGTCGCGTTCAGCGATGTTTTCCATAGTAGCATTTTACAAGACCTATCCGATTGTCCAAACACTGTCTGGACAATTGAGCTGGTCGCATTATCTTGAACTTATCACAATTGGGGACAAGGAAAAAAGGATATTTTATGAGTTGCAGATAATTCATAACATGTGGAGTGTGCGTGAGTTAAAAAAACAAATACAAAATAACGCCTACGAGCGGGCGAGACGTGCAGGGAAATTAACGATAACGTTACCTGTGCCGCTGAAGCCAACCCTGCCTGAAGACATCTTTAAGGATATATATCATTTTGATTTCCTGAAGCTTGATGGCGGATATGCGGAATCCGATCTGGAAGATGGCCTGATTTCGAATATCGAGAAACTGCTTCTTGAATTTGGTTCTGATTTCTCGCTTTCCGGCAGGCAGAGAAAAATAATAATCGACGGGCAGGCGCATGCGGTTGACCTTGAGTTCTATCACAGGGGCATTCCCTGCGTTATTCTGGTTGATCTGAAAATCGGGAATTTCAAAAGCGAATATGTGGGCCAGATGAACAAATACCTTAACTGGTACAGGGAGAACAAAAAGTACGCATGGGAAAAGGAGCCGGTTGGCCTCATAATCTGCCAGAAGAAAGGCGCTGAAGAAGTCCATTACGCGCTTGGCGGTATAAGCAACCGGATTTTCGTTGCAGAGTACAGGACAAAGCTTCCGTCCGAGGAAGATATCAAAAAAGCGCTGGTGAAGAAAGCGCCAGAATATGAAAAATGACAAAAGAAAATGATGAAATGGAAATCAAAATAGAGAAATCATTATATACACGAAGAGTCCAAGGTAATGTGATGAGGAAAGGTAAAGTAAAAAAGTCAACATCAAACGCGCGATTGCCGGCAATTGCATTTTCAGCAGTTGCAGTGCTCGCGCTGTTTGCGATTTTGTCTTTTGCGTTGCCGCAGGTGACTTACGTTTCGCCAACTCTTTCCGACAACGCGACAACCGGCGCAAACTGGGTTTTTGTGAACCTGACTTCTTCGGAGAATTTGAACCAGTCGCTTCTGGAGTGGGGCAATACAAGCGGGTTTACGAATGTTTCGATGTCGAATGTCTCAGCCTCGATAACAAACTGGTATGTGAATATGACCAGCTTGACGGACGGAAGATATAACTATACGGTTTGGGCAGAGAATACGACGGGAGGGTGGAATCGGACGGCGAGGAGGTTTGTGGTGGTACAACAAGGTCCTTCCGGCTGCTCTGCAATTGGGGCAGCGACGTATAATGCCGGAACAAACACAATCTCGTTGTATAACCAGACAAGCACTTTGTGTACCCTCTATTATGATGTAAACAACGAAAGTGCATTATCATATATCACTTCAACAAATACTTATGACCTAAAAGCGAACATAACTTTAGGTAACAACGCAACATTCATAATAAATGACACTACATTAATACTCAATACAACAAATTCAATAAGAGTTATTGATGCCCCCAGTGATACTGTTTGTAATAGAACGCTTAAAATTAAAAATGCTGAGATTTACGCATTAGATTATAATAAAAGTGAATTTACGGACATATGCGGCATAGTAGAAATTGAGAACGCCACTATCCATAAAATTGGCATAGACAAGCCAACTATTTCGGGGTGGGGGGCATTTTATCTTAGGTCCTCCGATGTGAATAATAATCTCCCATATTTTTCTATAAAAAACAGTACTGTCTATGATGTCCCTAAGTTTTTTGGAGGCTACTATCTGGAAACGGCTATTTTTGAGAATAACAACTTTTCAAACATAACTCGTTCAACAATCGACTTGTACAATCAAATTAACAGTTCAGTAATTAGAAATAATTTGTTTAATAACGTATTACGTGCAAATGCCCTTTGCAGCAATGGGGATGCGGTTATTTGCGGAAGTGATAATTCGATAATTGAAAACAATACGATTTCATATTACGGATATGCTGGTGGATCATCAACACTAGCAATCTGTATTAAAGAGAAAGTTAATATATCTCTTGATAATAATCGCGTCACTAACCCCTATGGCAGTGATGTTCGTGGTCTTGCAAATTCAATGACATTTGCTGTACAGGCATCCATAAACCTATTCAGAAACAATTTTGTAAACGCTACGGGAGGTATGAACGCATTTTCAACCAGTGGCGCCGGAGTGTTTGCTTACAATTATTATCACCTGATAAATAATACATTTATTGGCGGGCTAGTCGAATCGTTTCAAGGACATGACCTACTTATACGCGATAATAATATTAGGGATTGCGGGTTGTGGACATCAGGGATACTTATCTCGCCGAGTGGTGGCGGGCATTCGAATGTTACTCTGTGGAATAACACAATCTCAAATTGTGCAACTGGCGGAGGCCAAATTGCAATAAACATCCAGGATGCCAATGTTACTGTAATAGATTTTGATTACGATGGAAAATCGACCTATTCCATAAGCGTAGAAAACACCAAAATAGTTAATGCGAATTATACAAATCAACTTTATATCGGTTCTGGAAAAGTAGCATATGTATATTATTATTCAGATGTCAATCTCACGGATTTTGGGGGTAATAGCCTTTCTGGCATGGAAGTCCGAGTAACTAATGATGTTAATTCGTCACATCCTTCAAAAAACCTATTACTTCCTCTTCAAGACAACGCCGTAGCTTATACAGAGTCTAATGGACATACCTCAAAGCCTTCTGAAAATGCAAGCAATACAATTGTACTCATGGATTACTGGAAGACATCATCAACTCAGCAAAATATGACCTACACCATCACCGCCTACGACCCCAACAACATCTGGACCAACGTAACGCACACGATATATCCAAACGGAACGATACAGCAATTGCAGCCATTGGCTAATGTTTCGGGCGTTAATCCAGACGCCTCGTGGTACAGAAGCAATCCGAACACTTATCAGAACACAACAACTCTGCAAATCAATTACACTAAAACCAATATCACAATCGCAGTCACAAATACTACAAATATTACAGTCTCCGAATATTCGCAAGCAAAGATAAACTTCACTGCAACCAACACAACAGCAAGCCAGAAGATGAACATCACAATCTCAAACAGCACATTCCCTGTGGTGAATGGTTGGCAATATCACATTAAGAAAGACGGAGTTATACAGTCAACTCAAGCGGCGTCATCTAATCAGGTCATATTCACTAACATCAGCATTGGAAGCGAATACATAATTGAATCATTCAATAACCTGACAGTTACTCTCAATACTCCGCAAAACAATAATGTTACAAATAACGCCTCAGTTACATTCAACTGTTCTGCTTCAACATCTAACAATCTGACAAACATCACTCTCTACACCAACCAGTCCTCTTGGTCCGCAAAGAACTCGACCAACATAACCGGCACTACAAACTCCTCGCAATGGGTTAACACTCTCGCAGACGGCACCTACATCTGGAACTGCCGGGCATATGACGACACAGGCAACTCGTCGTTCGCAATAAGCAACTATACGCTGACAATAGACACGATCGCACCGTTTGTGCAGATAATCCTACCCGCAAACACGACATATAACTCAGCTACGCGGACGCTGAATTACACAGCAACCGATCTGAACCTGAATGCGGCGTGGTACGGCTACAACGGGACTAATACTACTTTAAGCGGGAATGCGACATTCACTGCTTTGGCGAATCAACAGTCCACTCTTGTGTTGTACGCCAACGATTCCGCAGGAAACGTCAATTCGACTTCGGTAACGTTCACTGTAGATACATCTGCTCCTGTCGTTTCTCTCGCGAGCCCCGCAAACGCATACAACACATCAACCGCATCCATTAACTTTACCTTCAACGTGACGGATAATATCAACGCATCAATGGCA
>JBDRKP010000007.1:0-17456 GCA_043813875.1 archaeon
AAAGTGCCTTCTGTGTATAAAGTCAGTTATCAGGGAAAAAGTGACCCATATGAATAACATAATGCATTTTCAATCCACCCATAAACATCTAATAGGCGATTGGGCAATAACTATAATCGTCATCATCTGATACGATCATTATTTGTTACTTTCAGAGTGTATCAAAAAATGCAAAAGCTTTATTAAAAGTTAAATTTTGTTTAAAAAGTCTTATTCAAGAGCCGTAGAGAATAATTGATGTATGGTGCTATTTTTAATAAATTTCTTTACCTTCATTAACATCACGCTATCTTTATCCTTCTTCTTGTCCATTCCTATTTCTTTTTCGAGTGTTCTATAAAATCCAATGATATAAATTTGTCCATAACAATTATTGTTTGTCTTGCAAAGTATGTTTGCTACCCACAGTTCTGCTTCTTTAGTTTTATCCACATAAACCTGTTTGATAACAAATTGTTGATTTTTGAAGCGCATTTCTATTTCACTTTTAAGATCTTTTATGAACGAATCTATCTTCTTTTTTAATGGCGTCACCATAGAATCATTATCGATATCTATAAGTATTACGGGCGTACATCTTTGTTTGCATAGATAGATTAATTGTGATGCTGTCACAGGAATAATTTTAGATTTCCCTCCTTCAGACTTTATTAGGATATCAAACGATTCATGCCCTGTCAATAATCTGTCAAAATATCTTTGTTGAATGGCCTTTCTGCTTTTGTGTATCTCTCTCGTACCTTGATCAAAAGATAATATCTTCTCATCAGGGATTAACAATTTCGTAGTCAGCAATTCTCTCAAAAAAAATGTGTCGTTCTGACCTTCGCTAAGTATTAATCTCTTCATTATGATCCTCTTAGGTCTAATAAAAGTTCTTCTAAATCATTTTGCGCTGTTTTGCGATCTAACTCTTGAACAATTGTCTGATTATTTAATGTATTCATATGAATAATACATAATTCTTTAGAGAGATACTTCTGATAATGTGGTTCTAATTTGTCTCCAACAACCGTATCCAGAATATCGCTACTGTGCGTTGTTATAAAAAATTGAGCATTATTGTTTTCAGAGAAAGCGAGTATTTGCCGCATTAGTTCGTTTATATATGCTGGGTGCATACGATTTTCTGGCTCTTCTACAAGTACTATTTCATTTTTTGATGTTGTCTGAGCAAACAAACCAATTAGTGCTTTAAATCCATCACCCATAAAAGAAAAAGGTATTTGATATTCATGACCATCCTTTTTAAAAAGTAACATATCGACATCAAATCTTTCTAAGTCTTCTAGAATGTTCCTACTCTGCAAATATTTCTGTATATCATTTATCTTCGATTTATTGTTTGAAAGCTCTGAAAGCTTTGAACGATCTAAGATTAAATTAGTTATGATCTTTGCAGTTTTATTGCCGTGCTCTTTGGTTGAATATGGAAATGAACCTGTATTCAATAGCAAATATCTAATCATGCCCATATTATTTCTTTTATTATGAAATAATTCTTTTTCAAGCAGATCGATAAGAGGTGTGATTAGCATCATTAAGGTAGGCGAATAAGAAAACAAGAATGTTTTATTCCCTCCAAATTCAATCGTTATTGCTTCTTTTTTTATCTCAAAAAGTAATTTCTCATCTGTCAATAAGTTGTTATCCAATAGTTCTGTAGTTTTTTTTAAAACATCTTTATTGCTCATACCTTCTTTATTGGTCATACGTTCAACAACCTTCAATTTTTCAAGTAAATTCCTCTTAAATTCTGGTATGATTTCATTTATCTCAGGTCTTCTCAAAAAAAGATATTTATTTTCGCCTTTCATTTTAAGAAGTATCTTTGACTCTTTTGCGTTGATATTAATTAGACTTGATAAATGGGGTTCATATCTCATTTGTATCTCTAAAGGATTTACTTCCATGGTATAATATATTGCTTCTAGAATTGAAGTTTTGCCCGTATTGTTTTTACCAACGATGATATTGATTTTCTTCGGAAAAAAAGTCATATTAGAAATACCTTTAAAATTAGAAATTTGAACTTCTTTTATATCCATAAAATCCCCATAATTATATGTTTATTGTTTCTTTTGTTAGTTCTTTTATTTGTACTTTTTCTGTCTATCTTTATTCCAATAAGGACTTTTGCATTTTAGATTAGGACATACTTTTGGATGTTTTGTTCCTCTTTGCACCCATTCATGCCCACATCGTTTGCACTTCAATCGGGTTTGGGCAAAAACATGGTGACACATAGGACATTCTACCATATCAAATAATATATACCAATAGGTATATAAATATTGACTTAAACCATATACTTATAGGTATATAATCCCGAGCTTTATTTAATCTGAATGTCCCTGTGTCTTGCTACAATTGGGAACTTCATTTTGAATTAAATATAGATGATTTTACGGTTCACTACCACCAACGAAGCAATATCGAAATCGTTTTCAGCATATAAAGTCTAAATTCGGCAATTCTGTTAGAAGCAAAACATGTACTGATCAGGTAAATGAAGTCTTATGCAAAATTATCCGTCATAATATCTGTGTGGTCATTCAGGAAACACACGAGTTGAGGATAACTCCCAATTTCTCTGTAAAAAGTAAGCGATTTTTCAGACTTTAGAGGCTGTCCAACAATTACGTCAAAATCCACAACATAGTGGCGAATGATACCGTTTCATGAAAGTTTATGATTTTTACCATAAATTCAAAAAATCGCAATCCTGCGGGTGTTTCACAAAATTATGCATCTAATTGTCAGACAGCCTCTTTTTACACAAAGCCACACGCAAGCATAAGTATTTAAATATTTACATCATTATAGTGTAATACAAAGTATTACCTTTAGATAAAATGTTTTAGTGTGTGTTACTATGGCAGGCAAAGACAGAATATCAATAACTTTGGATGAAGACCTAGTCACACGCATAGACCGCATGGTGGATGGATATAATGTCAAGAACAGATCGCATGCAATCGAAAAAATACTGATGAAAACGCTCAACGAACAGTCTATCACGCAAGCCATAATCCTTTGCGGCGGAATCGGCCAGAAACTGAAGCCGATCACCTACGAACTGCCGAAACCGATGATCCCTGTGTGCGATAAGCCGGTGCTCGAGTATATAATATGCCACCTGAAATCAGAGGGCATCACAGACATAATCCTTGTTGTCGATTACAAGCATGAGAAGATAATATCATATTTCGGGAAAGGAAGAGCTCTCGGCGTGAATATCCGATATATCATCGAAGACAGACCGCATGGAACGGCAGGTTTCCTGAAATCGGCAAAAGACATGATCAATGACACGTTCCTCCTCTTGTACGGAGATGTCTTATCAAAGATAGATATACATGATATGTTAACAACCCACAGGAGCAACAAAGTGCTTGCGACAATGGCGCTTACTACTACTTCTGATACCACATCTTTCGGAGTGGCCAAGCTCAAGGGTGAAAAGGTCACGGGTTTCATAGAGAAGCCATCACCCAATGAATCGCCAAGCAACCTGATAAATGCAGGAGTGTTCATACTGGAACCGGAACTCATGGATAAGGTTCCGACAAGCGTAGATGATAAAATCATGATCGAGAAGGTATTTGAAGAGCTTGCGAAGCAGGGCAAGCTTGCCGGTTATGTCTATGACGGGAAATGGTTCCACCTGGACTCTCCCGAAGTATATGAAAGAGCTATAAAGGAGTGGGATAAATAATGCAGTTCCTTAAAATGGATGACTTCGAAGTTAGCGGAAAAACAATACTTGTAAGAACAGACCTGAATTCGCCCCTGGATGAAAACAATCAGATCATAGACAATATCAGGATTAAACGGCACTCTGAAACGATCCGTGAGCTATCAGATAAAGGCGCGAAAGTTGTTGTCATGGCGCACCAGGGCAGAGCGGGCGATTCTGACCTGACCAGGCTTGATGCGCACGCGAGGGCACTTTCAAAGCATGTAGGAAAGATGGTAACGTACATCGATGATATTTTCGGGACACATGCCAAGAATTCTATCAAAGGACTCAGGGACGGCGATATCATACTCCTTGAGAATGTGAGATTCAATGCAGAAGAGACAGGATTGAAAGAGAATCACCATGAGGCGCATATGGTGCGCGAACTCAGGCCGCTTATTGATTATTATGTGAATGACGCATTCGCTGCTTCGCACAGGGCGCATGTATCACTTGTCGGATTCCCGGAGGTGATTCCCAGCTTTGCGGGCAGGGTGCTGCAAAAGGAACTCGAGATACTGTCAAAGGTCTCGAAAAACCCTGAGAGGCCTGCGATACTTTCTGTCGGCGGCAGCAAGATAGACGACACGATGAAAGTGACGGAGCAGATTTTGAGCGCAGGGGCATGCGACAAGGTGCTGACATCCGGCCTTGTCGGGCTGGTGTTCCTGGTCGCAAGCGGAGAAGAACTCGGCGAGACCACATATAATCTCCTGGTCAAGAAAAAGGCGGATCTTGAGATTCCAAGGGCAAAAAGACTGCTTGCCAAGTATGGAAATAAGATCGAGATGCCTGTCGATGTTGCAATATGCGTCAATGATAACAGGATCGAGATGCCGGTAAGGAATCTTCCGTCTGACTTTCCCATCCTTGATATCGGCAAAGAGACGATTAAAAAATACAAATCAATACTTAATGAAGCGGCAACTATTGTCGGTAACGGACCTGCGGGGATGTTTGAGAAGAAGGGATTTGAGAAAGGCACATACGAGCTTCTGAAAGCGATGCATGAATGCAAGGCTTTCACGGTTCTTGGAGGAGGACATCTTGCGCTCGCTGCCGAGCAGATGGATCTTCTTGATAAACTGGCTCATGTCTCCACCGGAGGCGGGGCATACATACTGTTCATGGCAGGCGAGAGACTCCCGGCGGTGGATGCGCTTGTCAATGCTGCACAGAAGCAGACGCCATTGATTGTAAGGTCGCAGTATAATGGTTAATTCTAGGGAGCATATAAGATAAGGAATAAGGAGTGATGAAGATGATAGCGGTAGCTGTAAACGGATACGGGACCATAGGCAAGCGCGTCGCAGACGCGGTGTCAAAGCAGGATGATATGAAAATCGTCGGGGTCGTGAAGACAAGGCCTACGCAAGAAGCAAGGATGGCGATAGAGAATGGCTATCCTTTGTATGCGAATAGCGCAGAGAATAAGCAGGCATTCCTGGATGCGGGGCTCGCGGTCGAAGGCACGCTTGATGATCTTTTGGAAAAGGCAGATATTGTTGTAGATTGTACGCCAGGGAAGGTCGGCGCCATGAACAAGGCGATCTATGAGAAAGCGGGGGTAAAGGCCATATTCCAGGGCGGCGAGAAGGCAAAGACAGCACAGGCATCGTTTAATGCGCAGAGCAATTACGCAGAGAGCCTGGGCAAGGATTTCGTGCGCGTGGTGTCGTGCAATACGACGGGATTGTGCAGGACTTTGAGTGCGATTGAGAAGAAGTTCGGGATTGCCAAGGTACGTGCGACTTTGATCAGGCGAGGGCCGGACCCGGGAGATTCGAAGAAAGGGCCGGTGAATGCGATTGTTCCTGATCCGGCTACTGTTCCCAGCCATCACGGGCCGGATGTCAATACGATTTTCCCGAATATGGATATCATGACGAGCGCAGTCATTGTTCCGACAACGCTCATGCATCTTCATACTGTGAATGTGGAGCTCAAGGATGCTGCAAATACCGAGCAGGTCAAGGAGGTTTTCCGCAACACTCCAAGAGTAATACTTGTCAAGGCAAGCGAGGGATTCACATCCACTGCAGAGATCATGGAATATGCGCGCGACAGAGGCACGAAGAGAGGGGATCTCAATGAGATTGCCGTGTGGGATGAGAGCATAAATGTGATCGGAAAAGAATTGTTCTATATCCAGGCAATCCATCAGGAGTCTGATGTGGTTCCCGAGAATGTCGACTGCATACGGGCCATGATGGGGACTATCACTGACGCGAAGGCTTCTATCAGGAAGACGGATGAGGCGCTTGGGCTTAAGATATGGTGGTAGAAAAGGATTTTTGGGGCAGATTCTGCCCTATAGACCTTAATTCTTCTGAGTTTATGAAAAGATTTAAAAAATGAATACTCTTTAGTTGTAACATCTAGCGATTTCATTCAGTTGGCAGATAATCTGCTTATCAAATGTGTTTTTATCAAGGTTGTTAAGATGCCGCGTTCAATGACAAATATTTCCAGATGTGAATATATGATTGAGGGTATGGGAATAGGTGATGCAGCGGCAGCGCCTTATGAACATCTTTCACGAAACCAGATAGAAGATATGCTTGATCTTACGGGATATCCCGAAAGGCCAGGTGACCGCTCGATGCGATTTCCAGGAAAATATACAGACGATACGCAAATGGCTGTTGCTGTAGCTGAATTACTCTATTCTGGCAAAGAGTTTAACCGTGATAATCTTACATCTCATATATACAAAGCCTATCACAGGGACAAGCGACCCGGCTATTCCAAATATACTACAGAGGCACTTGAATCTCCAACAACTGAAGAATATATGGCAAATATCAAGCACTCTGACAGAAACGGAGCGATTCCACGAAATGTCCCGATTGGGGTCCTAAGAAATACAGAAAATGTAATCAATTATGCTATAATAAACAGCGAACTGGATCACAATACTCCTCAGAGCATAACATCTTCTGTTTTTGTCGCACTTGCATCCCATTATATGTTCCATGAACTGGGAAAGCCACAGAACATATACCGCTTTTGCATAGATAAGATGAGGGAGTATCATGCAGAGTCAGCGTTTGACGAAGATACGATTGAATATCTACGATGCGTCTCTTTGATGGATGAAGTGGATGAAAACCTGCTTTTTGGAGCTAACTCCATTAGTCACGGTGTGCCGGTAGATGCCAAAAGAACGGCTGGCGCCGTGCTGTACATACTTACAAATCACTCAGACGAGGCATATGAAACTCTTGAGGAATCAATACTTCTTGGGGGAGACACGGATACTGTTGCTGCGACATGTCTTGGCATGGTTGCGAGCTGGAAAGGGCTTGAAGGATTACCGAAATCTCTGATAGATAATTTTGAAGATGGAGAATACGGCATCAAGTATCTTCGCGATACTGGCAAGAAACTTGCCACGATCCTACCCATAGAACTAGAGAATTTTGAACGACGCGATCGTCCTGAACTGCGCAAGTATAAATTAACCCATGGACTTGACGGCATTATGCAACCAATAGATATGATTTATATGGTAGAATTGATGAAAAGACAGATGGAAATGGTGCCATACAAGCCAGGTGACTACATATTGGGAATAGAATCTACAGGATATTTTGCTGCTGCTGCTGCTGCCTTGGCAACGGGCCTTAAACTGGTCAGCGCAAAAAAAACAGATCTTGTAGTTCCTGAAGATATAAACGTAATAAGATTCGAAGAGCCCAGCAGCCCGCGCGAGAAGCTATTCATATATGGACTCTCTCCAGGCGATAGAGTCATAATCATAGATGATGAGATAAGAACAGCAAAAACATCCGAGAACTTATATCATGCTTTAAGTGAGCAAGGCATTGAGGTTGTGGCTATTGTCAACCCAATAGAATCTCTCAGATACGGCGCGAATGAAAAAATCAAGAATCTAGGTTTTGATCTAATCAGCCACACAAAGCATAATCTGCCATGAGACATACAGGAAAACAGAAAAAGGATTGTGTTCCAATAAGGTCATGCACATAAATCAGCTGTCTTTAAAGGAAATAAGCACTTCTCTGTTTTTTGGTGCTTTGCTTTATTTTGTTAATGTCAGTTTCATCTCGTGGATGTTTGCGGCTTATCCTGAGACGCAGGCGCTTGTTTTCGGGAAGGGGACGTGGTGGCTTGGTGCGGCTCTTTCAGTGAAAGTGGTCTATGTCGGACTGATCGGGCCGGTGTTTGAGGAGTTGGTTTTTCGGCGCGCGCTTTTGGGGTATTTTGCCGGCAGGGGGCAGCAGATCTTCGGGCTTGCTCTATCTACTATACTTTTCGGGGGATATCACCTGCTTTTCGGGTGGGGGATGCTCAAGGCAGTGCTCATGATAGTTCCGGGACTTGTGTTCGGGGTCATGTTCCTTAAATACGGGTTCAAGGGATGCCTAACGTGTCATCTGTCGAATAATATCCTGGCGGTGTGGGCGCTTGCTAATAGTTAAATGAGGGAGAGGAGATCTATTTCAGATATCTTTTGTTCTCTATTACATATCTTCTCAAAAACCACTGCAAGAATATGAACTCATCTTTTTTTACCTGTGACCTTTCCAGCGCATTGTAGTAGCTGCTTCTTTTTTCATAAGGAATATTAAGCAATGGATAATCTTTTTTCTTTAATACAAAGTTCATCATCAGCCTCGAAATTCTTCCATTGCCGTCTCCAAAGGGGTGTATTGTCACAAACTTATGGTGGACCAATGCCGCTAATTCAACTGCAGGAATATTGTCCCTATTCCTGGTGTACCAATTGAAGAATTCGTTTATCAGGGGATAAATTTCAGCAGGAAATGGCGGAATGAATCTGCTGCCGAAAATTGCTACCTGATGCTGTCTCAGTTTTCCTGCTATTTCGGGTTTTGTGGCCCCAAAGAGGTTTTTGTGCCATCTCAGAACTATCTGTAGGGACAAATCTTTATTGTATTCCAACATCTCACTGAAAACTTTTTTATGCGCTTCAGTTTCTTTTATGTCGGAAAGAGGTCTCTTCCCGGGACTAGTGCCGTTTTCAAGCAAATCAGCGGTTTCCCTTAATGTCAGCTTGGAACCTTCGATTCTTTGAGTGTCAGAAGTAAATCTTATCGCAAAAATATGATCTTCTTTTTCTTTTAACGTGTCGGGCATCGATTCCTGTTCAAGAGAATAGTTGTTTTTAATTTTATTGAGCAATGAGCGCCATTTTTCTGTATAAATTTCAGTAAGAAATTCTTTTTTTAAAATGTCTATGGCTGAGGCAGCGGGCAAGATTTTTCCCAGATATTTCTCTTTCTTTTTTATGTTACCATCAACTCTTATTGAGTGTTCAAGATAATAATATTCCTGATTTCCAATAATTTTTTTCGTTATGATTACCATAAACAATCTTACCCATACAAATTTAAATATTTATCCGTTTTTTGTTAAAATGTAGGGGGTAAGATGTGAAGAAGCAAAAGATTTAATAAAATGCAGTACATATCTTAATGAAATCAATACTATGCGCCGAAGTCGCTTAGCCCGGTAGAGCGGCCGCCTCGAAAGCGGCTGTCCGAAAGGACCCGCAGGTTCGAATTCTCAATGAGACGAAAATCCTGCCTTCGGCGCCATTTTCTTTATTTTTATATGCCTTTTAAAGTCGTTAACTATATAATCTGGCGGCTTTACTATATTATTATGACAAGAATGAGTTTTGATGCGAATAAACCTGCTGACTGGAATGGACTTGCATTGAAAATGATACCAGTGCTTATTTTCGCTATTCTTCTTTTAATGTACCTGTTCAACGCGAATTCAGATAAAGTATATAAGGCATATTACCATAACCTCAATCAGACGAATCCATATGATGACCCAAATGCAGGTGAACCGTCGCCAATAGTTCTGCCACACCACATACTGTTTGTTGTGATAACAATAGCGATATTTGTGGTCATCGCTTTTGCGCTCTATATATTAAGTTCTATCGATGATGAGAATCAGTATCATTCGGAGACATATTCGGATTTCTGAGGGTAAATACGATCATCCGGATTTTTCGTAAATCCAGCGGTCATGATTCCTGTCGTATTCCATTATCTCGTCGATGTCAAAGAACAAGCTTATCTCTTTTTCAGAGGATTTTTTTGAGTCTGAGGCGTGGATCAAATTCCGACCTGTGTGCATACCGAAGTCGTGCCTGATTGTTCCCGGAGCGGCATCTAGAGGATTGGTTGCGCCGACCATCTTTCTTATGGTGGCTATCGCGTCATCGCCTTCAAGCACCAGGGCCACAACAGGACCGGATTTTATAAAATCGAGAAGAGAACCATAAAAGGGTTTCCCGGCGTGCTCTTTGTAATGTTTTTCTGCGAGCGCGTGGGATATCCACAACATCCTCAATCCGGCGATTTTCAAACCTTTGTGTTCGAACCTGGAGAGGATATCACCGATAATACCCCGCTGCACTGCGTCTGGTTTCAGCAGGATCAGGGTTCGTTCCAGTTTCATCAGAATCAACATATCTATTTCTTGGCTACGGTTTCGGATTTGCGCTTATGGTAAAGCCCGGTCCACTTGACATTCTTCGCTTTCCTTATTTTTGAGTTCTTCTCGCATTTAGAACTGCAATAATAGCTGATAGTCCCGTCGGACTTTACGGAAATAAGACCCTTGCCGATACCGATAATTTTGTCACAAAAAGAACAATTCATAATATGCACCATACCGTTATTCTATTACTCCTGCGTCTTCCATGTCGGATTCTTTTACCATGAGTATGTCACCTACACGCACTGAGCCCATCACGTTCCTTACAAGAACCTTGTTGCGCTGCATGTTGTCGACAAACGTGCATCTGACCCGTGAGACTCCTTTTGCGCCGCTACGGCCCATGACTTGTATAACTTTTGCAGGTAATGCCATTATAATCTACCTCATGATTTTCAATATTATCTTATTTTTTCAGTTCTGATATCTTCTTAATCAGTTCTTCTATCTGTTTCTTTCCTTTTCCCTCGTCAACTACAGCAACAGCACTTGTGGATACTTCGATACCGCATGCAGCACCTAGTTCCTGTTTGCTTGGAACTGTTATCAATGGAACATTTTTCTCTTTGCAGATCATCGGGATATGCATGACAACCTCAATCGGCTCTGTGTCTTCTGCCACGACCACAATTTTCGCGAGACCGCGCTCGATTGCCTTGGTCGCTTCGTTTGTGCCTTTTCTTATGCTCCCTGAGCCTTTTACTGCTTCAAGAGATTCATATACTTTTTCTGCAATATCCTTGCTTACTTCAAAATCAACTAGTTTTCCCATATATAACACCTCATATTAAATCTCGGCAAAGCCGTCATCAATTTAATGCATTCATTGGTATAGTAAAGCACCTGTATTTTTTAGTACATGCCTTTCCATATACACAAGGCAAATGGTTCTTTTGTTGATGTTTGGTCATCAATATTGTGCCTTGAGTATAGAATTATTAAATGATAATGATTCAACAGAATTATTCTATCAAATACTTTTAAATAGTTTACGATTGTGAAGACAAATAACCGCCTGTGATTATCAGGTTCTTAGAGTCGAATTGATGTTTTCAATGGCCTCTTCGATGTTCTCCAGTTTGCCTACACTTTTTGAGAGGAGTTCGGTGCCTTCTTTTTTGTTGCCCTTGAATTCCTCTACCATCGCCCTTAGGTCACGGGAATTTCCTTTCAATGCGGAAAGAAGATCTTTCACTTCCCTGTATCTTTCAAGGCTTATGAAGACAGGACCTTTTACCTGGGATATCCTTCTTCTCACTTCTTTTTGCAGCGGGGTCGGGGCTGCCGGAGCGTTCACTTCGACTGTGCCAAGGTCGGGTGCGTGAAATGTGTCTTCTGCAATCCCCGGTCTCCTGTCTGGGAGCGGAGGCAATGATGATCGTAATGGAGGCGGTACGGGGGGTGATGAAAGAGCAGATGCCTGCGGAGGGACATTTTTGTGGAATTCTTTTGGTTGCTGAAATGAGGGTTTCAGATCAGCCGGGAGTGGCGGCAGTTCCATATCTATGCTTCTTCTTGGATTGCTTTTTGGATCTACCCCTGGAGCTTGAGAACGATACGGTGGTTTTGGAGGCAGGGGTATCTCAAAGGGATCGCTTTCTGACCTTAAGGTCTTACCTGTCGGAATATCTTTTCTAATCTCTATTTTTCTTGGCTGGATATCGGCCATTAATATCACCTTATATCTATATTATTGAGTTCCTTGTTTATATTAGTTATGGATGTGCGAAGAATCCGGTTATCTTTTTGCTGCCTTTCTCTTTTACCAGATTTACGAATCCAACTCTTTCGAACTGGACTACCTGGTTATTGAGGCCTTGTATGCCCTGTTCTGCTTTGCCTTTAATGATCGTGCTGTCGGGCATCACAATGTTTAGGTCGATGCAATCGTCTTTTTCTACCCACTGTATGACCTGGACATTTGACCTGTCTTTATCGAATTCCGAGTCGTTCTCTGGCGTGAATGTCTTGTCCAGTATGCCGTAGGCGAATTCTTTCAGGCGCACTTTTTTGCCTTTGTATCTGTCGAAATCTTTTTTTGCGATATAGACCGAATCCCTGACTTTTATGATGCGGTCTTCCTGGGCCGGTATCGCGCCTTTTATTGTCAAGGCGGTGTTTGCGCGTGGCGCTTTGCTGATGTCTATCCCGACAGGGTCCTCTGTGAAAAAATAACGCGGCGAGATGGAGTCTATTATCTTCCTGTTGTATGAGTACAGGTTTTTTTCAGATACCTTGATGTCGGATTTCTTGACGCCGATATCGCTGATGAAGTTGATTATCGCCTGCGGGCTGAAGCCGCGTCTTTTTAGCGCCCGAAGGGTGCCGAGGCGCGGGTCGTCCCAGCCGGATAGTTTTCCTTCTGTGATGAGTTTACGGGACTCGCTTGTGCTTTTTATGCCAACGACCAGAAGCTTGCCGGTGACTAAGTCCTTTGGGTATTTCCAGTTGAAGTATTTGTAGAGATAGCCCTGTTTTTCTTTTGTGGCAAGAAAATCTATGCCTCTTATCAGGTGGGTTACGCCGAGAAGGTGATCGTCGAGGGCAGAGGCGTAGTCGTACAGGGGCCAGACGCGGTAGTTTACGAGGGGATGCTGTGGCTTTTCGACGATCCTGAATGCGGGCCAGTCCCTTATCGCCGGGTTCTTGTGCAATATGTCTGTCTTTATGCGGAGGACTGCTTCGCCTTCCTTGTATCCTGAAAACATGTTTTTCCAGCGGGCGAGCTGTTCTTTCTGGCCCAAGTCCCTGCAGGGGCAGCAAATAGCTTTCTTTTTCAGGTCGCGGAAGGTCTCCTGGGGACAGGTGCAGACGTAGGCGCCGCCCAGTCCGATGAGCTTTTCTGCGTAGTCGTAATAGATGTCGAAGCGTGAGGATGCGCGGACTATGAGGTCCGGCTTTATACCCAGCCATGCGAGGTCTTCTACTATCCAATCGTATGCCTCTTTTATGGGGATCTTGATTTTCGGGTCCGTGTCGTCCAGGCGGAGGATGTATTTACCTTTGTATCGCTTCACGTAGAACCAGTTGAGGAGCGCCTGCCTTGAGTGGCCGAGCGATAGCGGGCCGTTGGGGTTGGGGGCGAATCGCATGACGACGGTCTTTCCTACGTCCGGAAGGTCTTTTAGGAGCTCTTTTTCTTTTTTTTGCGGGGCAGTGTCTATTTTGAGGGCATGTATCTCTTTTTGCTGCTCAACAAGTGTCATGCTGTTGATTTCTGAGATGATCTCTTCGATTATCTTCATTGTTGCCGGAACATCCTTTTTTGCCTCGGGAAGGCTTCCTAAGACACTCCCGAGGACTGCGCTACTGCTTGATTTGCCACCGTGCTGCGCTGCGTTCTGCAATGCGAACCTGCGTGAGAGTTCTTCTATCTTTTTTTGCATCATAGTTCTTTTCTTTTCAATTATATATTTATTTACTTTTTGAGCGGTTACGGCGTGTATGCGGTCTTACTTTTCTTTGGGAGCCAGATGACTTCCCATATAAGAGAATTGCGGCGAGTGCAACTATCAATGCAATAGCTAAAAGCCTGAGGCCGGATGTGTTTGAAAATAGAGATGCATCCCTGTTTATTATGATTACGGACATCTCATCATATTTATTCCCGTAGACATCGTCAGGACCTATTATAAGGTCGTAGCTCCCGGTCCTGCCGGCAAATACTTCTATCGGGACATATCTTTCCTCGCGGGGTCCAAGCTTTATGTCCATGTCACGACGGCCAGTGTTTTCAAACTGTATCAGGTTCCTGAATGTCTGGTCTGAACTGCCTATGTGGAGCGGCACTATGACGCTGTTGTCTTTCGGATTCTTGACGTATACGGTGATACGGCTTCTGGTGCCCATATTTATCGTGCTCTTTTTACTGCTTGTGAAATAAACAACCGCGTCGGTGATTACTTCGGTTACAAGGGGCTGTTGAAGAACGAAATCCTGTGTCTTGGTCGCGGCTGATACTACCTGTGTGTTGGCAGAGCTTGCGATGTAGCCTATTTTTGAAGCTGTGACCTGGTATGTCGAGGGAGGGATGTTTAAGGTATACTGACCCGAAATGCCGGTATAGTTGATATAGCTGTGCGTGGCGTTCGATGCGGTTATCAACACATTGTCCAGAGGGCCTGTGGCATTAGACACCGTCCCTTCTATTGTGCCGTTGCCTGCAGGGAGTGATGCAGGAAACCAGGTGATGTTCCAGAGGTATATCTCTGGCGTGACGGAGGAATCTGTTGTTGATAATACTGAATGAAGCCTGACTGATGGCGCGGTGGATGCGCAGGATGATATGTCGTCACCGTTACCGCTGATGAGCGGGCATAAGACGACGCTGTTGCTTGCGTTCAGTATCTCGTAGGTTATGGATGTGCCTGCTGGTGTCGTGTTCGATGCGTAGAACCGGTCCCAACCACTTATGCTTGCGGGAGTTATATCAACGGAGGTCAGTTCGCCGCGGGTTATGTCGCCGGAAGGAGATGAGATTGTTATTTCAGGTTCCGGGGAGACGTATTTTCGGACAATAGCAAGATCGTTGTAGAAGCCGGGTCTTGAATCCCAATATGACACTATGCCTATCTCGCTCATGTTGAGCATATAGGGTGTTGAAAATATCTGCGCCCCGTCGATAAAGCCGTCTGTCTTACCGGCAAAGATGCGCCACATGAATTCATGCCAACCTATACTTCGCGGGATGCCTGTGTCCGAATAGAGCGAGCCGATATCAAGCCTTATCCTGTAGGTGTAAGTTGAAGGATAGGTGGAATAAACACCGATATATGTCTGAACAGGATTATTCCTAGTGATCAGGAAATGCCTGTATCCGACTATACTGGCGCCGTCATCGTAGAAATACATCCTGACTTCACGGTCTGTCTCTTCGGCGGGGAAACTTTTTAGCAAAGCTGTGTCTCCATCATCGAAGGTCTGGTAGACTTCCGCGGAATATGAACCGCTCTCTGCCTGGGCCATGACCCGGTTTATCTCTGATGTTGTGGAGGTTGCCGTTTGTGTCCATTTGCTAAGATCCACTTCAAAATCGTCAAAGAACTCGAATGTCGCGTATCCATCGCTGATGTTGGTTACAGCCGGGTTGCCGTAGTAGAGGTAAACCGGCGTGATTTCGCCGCTTTTTATGAGTGGGACTTTTACCCAGTCGATGTTGTCGTTCTCGCTCCAGTGGCTTAAGACGCTGGTCGCGCTTGTGTTTATGTACCTGTAATCCTCGTCTGCGTAATGATTCGCGAGGCCTGCCTCGTAGTGGGCTCTTATCTCGTCGGGGCTCAAGGTCCGGTTGTAGATGCGGACTTCGTCGATTGTGCCGTTGGAAAAACCTTGATTGCCTTCTCTTGCTCCGATAAACCAATTCAGGCCATTCTCACACTGAGATGACGGAACCGATGTTGTGTTTTCCTTAGCAATAGAACCGTCGACATAAAGTCTTATGTAACCAGAGGGTTCATATACTCCTGCCAAATGAATCCACTCATCGGCAGGTACGACAAGTCCGCCGCTTGATTGAATGATATTACAGCTTGTACCCCCTACTCTGAATTCTACTGTTCCATCGACATTTCCACTAAGATCATAGGATCTGTGAGTTGAATCTCCTGTTTTCGTAACAAAGTAAGGGTTTTCTGTGCCGTTCCATTTTACCCATGCTTCAAGAGTGATCGCACCTGTCAGTTGTAATGAAGAAGGATTTCCGATATCAACGTAGTCATCAATACCGTCAAATTTCAGGGCGTTTCCAACAATACCACCAGTCCATTGAGGCTGTGATGGCGCAGAGGGTAATACAGCATCATTTCCGTTGCCTGAACTGTCCTTTGCTGTCGTGCCCGCGTTCTCGCTGAAATGCCATGAGCCGACGAGATTTTTTTCTACCTTTATCTGGTAGTCGGTGAGGTCGCCAACAGGATTGCTTACAGCATATATTGCCTGAATCTCTGATGCTGACAGGGCGTAGTTGTAGATACGGACCTCGTCGATTGTGCCATCGAGATAGCTCTGCAGAGGATAGATTATCAGATTGTCACTTCGAACGGTCTTGGCTCCGAGTGCTATTGGCTCATAGTTACCTGTAAGACCTCCGGTATAGGAATCGGTGTCGACTTCTGTCCCGTCGATATAAAGTTTCATGCCGTCGCTGCCGAAGGTATATGCTACATGATACCATGTGTCTGCAAGGATTGTTGAGGTTGATGAGTCCAGAATATATTCGGTGACTGTGTTTTGTTGACGCACGTAAACATATGAGGCAGGATCAATACTTATTGTGAGATGACCGCCGGTGTCGAGACCCTCTGAATCTTTTGAGATGAGACCCTGATCTTTTGTTGGATCGTCTGTCTTAAACCAGAATTCTACTGTTCCATCGCTTATCAAAAAGTCGTCTGAATGAGGTATCTCTACAAAATCACCGCCGTCAAATTCTAATGCTTGTCCTATCTTGCCTGTGGTCCAGGTAGGACGTGTGGATAATGTCGAGTTGCCTAGTGTCCCATCGTTTCCCATGCCTGAGCTGTCTGCTGCGGTTGTGCCTGAGCCTTCGGAAAAACTCCATGAGCCTGCAAGATTATTGCTTAAACCTTTTTTATAGAGAGCCATTACCTCTGACGGAGTCAGAGTCCTGTTCCAGATGCCGATCTCGTCGATTGTGCCGTTGAAATAATCACCGGCGTATGTCTCACTTGAATGTCTTCTTCCTATTGACCACATATCCGAAGAACTCACAAGATAACTGGTTCCTGCAGACCATTCGTCTATTTTTACTCCATTATGATAGATTTTTGCTATTCCTGACGGACGGTCCCAAGTCAGTACGCCATGATACCAAACCCCTTTATTTAGCGTCTCACCGATAGGCCGATCCCAAACGCCATTATCATGTAATTGGACGAAATAGTTTCCAGAATCTGCGATTCCAAAAGCAGGTCTTCCCCAATGCTGATCAAAAAATCTTGCTTTATTCAAACCAACTGGAAAACTGTCTGGCTTGAACCATACAGAAATAGTCAATCCGTCCCATGTATCTGTCGGAAGGATTGCACTGCCTTTTATAACGTCACCCACGCCGTCAAAATGGATTGCAGTGCCTATTTTTCCTGTTGTCCATGTAGGACAGTAGGTATTGAAACATGTCGCTGTCCCGTTCTTCAGTGTACCTTCATTGTTATTGGCTGAACTGTCCTGTGCTGTCACGCCTACGTTTTCG
>JBDRKP010000008.1:0-2256 GCA_043813875.1 archaeon
GCGCATTCGTCCCCCCGGTAATCGCCTTCAGTTCATACTCCTTGAGCTTGATATCCGGCCCCCATATCTTCCTGATGGCATTCGTAGCAGCATCCACCGGCCCGACGCCGGAAGCAATAGCGCTCTTCATCACCCCATTCACCTCAACTTTGACCTCTGCAATCGGCGTAGTCTTGTTCCCGCACGTCACCTTCACCTCATCAAGCACAGCATATGCTTTTGTCTTAAGAGACCTGCTCAGCACATCATCAGCGATTGCACAGATATCCTCCGAAAGCACCGACTTCTGCTTGTCCGCAAGCTCCTTTATCCTCTCGGCAATAACATCAAGCTGCTCATCATCCACACTATAATTCAACTCGCGAAGCGCCGCCTCGATCGCATGCCTCCCCGAATGCTTCCCGATAATAAGCTCGGTCTTCTTCCCGATATCTTCAGGATTCATGATCTCATAGCAAAGAGGATTCGACAATATCCCGTGCTGGTGGATGCCTGCCTCGTGCGCAAAAGCGTTCTTCCCGACAATCGCCTTGTTCCTCTGCACGCTGATACCCGTATATCTAGACACCATCTTGCTTGTATTGTATATCTCCTTAGTATTGACGCCCGTATCGCACCTAAAATAAGCCTGCCTCGTCTTGAGATTCATCACGACCTCCTCAAGCGACGCATTCCCCGCCCTCTCGCCAAGCCCGTTGATAGTGCATTCCACCTGCCCCGCTCCCCGCCTCACCGCCTCAAGCGAATTGGCGACCGCAAGCCCAAGATCATTATGGCAGTGCACACTGATGATTGCATCATCGATGTTCTTCACATTCTTCTTGAGATATTCTATCAGCTTGGCGAACTCCTCCACCTCTGCATACCCGACAGTATCCGGGATATTTACCACAGCAGCCCCCGCATCAATCGCCGCCCCGATTACCTTTGCAAGATATGCAGGCTCCGACCGCGACGCATCCTCAGCCGAGAACTCAACCCTCTCCGTGAAACTCCGTGCAAGCTTGACACCCGCCAGAGCCATCAGAAGCGCCTCCTCCCGTGACTTCTTCAGTTTGTACTTGAGATGAAGGTCAGACGTCGCGATAAACGTATGTATTGCCGGTTTGCCAGAATGCCTGACCGCCTCCCACGCCCTCCTTATATCCTCATCGACGCATCTTGAAAGCCCGCAGATGTAGGGTCCGGAGACATTCTGTGCGATCGTTTTCACAGCAAGGAAATCATCATTGGAGGCGATAGGAAACCCTGCCTCGATAGTATCCACTTTCAGTTTCGCAAGCTGGTGCGCGATAGCGACCTTCTCATCCATCGTAAGGGTCGCCCCCGGCGACTGCTCCCCGTCACGCAGCGTCGTATCGAAAATCTCGATCCTTCTCATCTTATTCATTTTCATAGATTATCACCACATTGGAACCCAAAAAATTGTTCATAAAGACTCCCGATGCATCTTAAGAAAAAAACGATTGCATCTGGCTCTACAGCAGCAGAAATAAGCAAAGCAGGTTCATAATTTTAGAAGAGCCATATCCGAAATACATATTAATCCTTTAAGACTCCATATTTTTAAATTTATCTGTGGATAAATTTACCCTCACAACAATCCTGCCTGTTTTCCGCGTTTGATGCAGTTCTATTCGGCTCAAAATAGCGATGTTCTGAAGATGATTGCATTTCACATCTCCCTGCCATTTGGAACAAAAGTGTTCAATCTTTCCTCAATGGCTCATTGGACTTTCTCCTCGACAAACACATACCAGTACGTCCGGTTGCATATAGTATCATATGCTTTTTTGAGCGTCGCTTTAGCGTCGAACACTTCATCGCGCATGATGTTGATATTCTCTTCAGGATCGACTATTTTATAGCAAGTGGCATTAGGATATTTATCAGAATATATCTGGAAACAGGATGAAGGGACCGATTTTGATTCCGGGATATCAAAGCATATGCTCCCCGTACTATCAGTAAGTGTATCCGTGCATGACGGGAAATCGCATCTTGCATAACCTGTATACTCTCTATTGGCATACCAGTTGGAAGTAGGCCATATCGCCGTCACGTTCCTTAAGATGAATGTCCTGTTCTCATATGTTTCATTGTTCAGAAGAACATTCCTGATTGTTGTTGCCTCCTTCACATCCGCTTTTGATGGCAATTCAAAAGACATGTAAAAACCGGCAGTAGCGCTGATAACCAAAAGAGATATTATGATAAGCGCCATATTCTGCTTTAAAATCCTCATGATACTCTATT
>JBDRKP010000009.1:0-5288 GCA_043813875.1 archaeon
ACAACATATACTCCAAAATTACAGCGGAATTACGCAAAACACCGGTAACGCCATACACAATCCCTTAAGCTAGGTAAAAGATAAAAAACAACAGTCCAATATAAAATTATGACCGTCAAAACCATTCATTCATCTGCAATCGCTCTCACAGCCCTTGCACTCATAGTTCTTGCCTTAATCGCACCCCTCGCCACCGGCCTCGATGCGCAACAGTCATCAAAAACAGACTCACCCGAACTTCTGAACAAACTGAACAAGAACCTTGACAAACTACCCGGGATAATCAAAAGCGCAATCGGCTCAAAAACAATCAGGGTACACATAGAACTGAAAAACGGCACGACTGACATCCTGGGAGTGAAAACAGAAAAAGGCCAGATAAAAGAGATACAAAAAACCCCATACCCGGACTCGACAATGGCGCTCTACATCACAGAAGACATCATCGAGAAAATATCATCATCAGACGACCCGGCATCAGTCATACAGAACGCCTGGGGCAAGGAAATCAGGTGTGAACCCCTGACACTTGGCAACAGGATCATGTTATTCTTCACAGACATCGCATTCAGGGTATACTCATTCTTCCATAGGCCAGCCCTTTCTGCCATGCCCGTGTCCGAACCTCCATACAGCGCACCAAGAGAAGACGGCTTCAGGATAGACTTAAGCCGCTGGTGGCAGGATGTTCCAACAGACCGCGAGATAGACATAGACCCCGTAAGCGGCGCCTTATATTTCTTCTGGCTGGACGATGACGGCAACATCTGCCACGGCATGCCAAGCCACAGCGCCCGCCCCGGCTATTCAGTTCAGACACCCGAAAGATGGACGCAGGCGATAGAACTGGTTGACAGCCGGATCACAGAAGAACAGTTAAGAGCCATGCAGATAGATTATTACTATGCCGATGACTACGCTGGCATAGGCCCGCACATCTTCCAGTACAAAGTCCACGTATGGCAGAGCCGCGACAGCGGATTAGTATTCCGTGATTACACAGGCAACCCTTCCCTGCCCATAGACGGCTCCTTTAGCTTCTACAACGTCTCACTTGCAACAGCGCTGCCCGTGGCAGCCATGGACGAGCAATACGACTGCTTCTACAGGGACACTTTGCCTATCCCGGACACAGACCTCAGTGAGGGCCAGCACCCGACAAAATGCCTGAGGAAACAGGACATCACAGCCACGGACCTCATACAGGCCTGCTCAGAGGGAAGGCTGGAAGGCAGCCTTTCTGAAGGATATTTCCATATAATCTGAAACATAAAGAGACAGAATCAGCATTCTAATAACAAAGCGCCCAAAACCTTTAAATTCCGCCGCTCAAAATTATAACACATGCACAAAAAAATAGAAAAGCACTTCTCAGTATTCTTCATAATGGCTATAGCCATAGGCATATTCTTCCCCTCCTTCGGCATGATATTCGAACCATACATACTCTACTTCCTCCTGACCATCCTCTTCTTAAGCTGCCTGAAAATAGACACACACGAAGTAATCACTCATCTCAAAAAACCACTCCTTATAACATACATCACAGTCATGCTACTTATAATCATCCCGATAACCCTCTTTTTCATGACAAGACACATCTATCCTGAACTTGCATTACCAGTACTGATACTGACAGCGATGCCTGCAGGCATGTCGACAGCAGCCCTGACAGACATCTCAAAAGGCAACATATCACTCTCCCTGGTAATCACAACGACAACCACACTATTATGTCCGTTCACAATCCCATTTTTACTGAAATACCTTACTGTGTCCGAACTGACAATCCCCATATACACGATGCTCATAATGCTCTCAAAAATCATATTCCTGCCTTTCATAGCTGCAATAATCACAAAAAAAATCGCAAAAAAACAGATAGAAAACACACGGCATTACTACAGCTCAATATCAATCCTCCTCATCATGCCACTCATTATAGGCCCTCTGGCCAAGCACTCAGGATACTACCAGAACAACTTAGGACAGATACTCAACATCACATTATACCTATTCGTGATTTCCGCAATACTCCACATCATTGGCTGGTTCATGCTATTCAGGTCAAAGAAAAAAGACAGGATTTCAACATCAATAACCTGCGCCTACATGAACAGCAGCCTAGCAATCGTATTCACAGCCCAGTTCTTCACACCGCTGGTCCTGCTGCCAGTCATACTCTACCAATTTCCATGGGATCTCATGCTGATACCCTTCAAACATATAATCAGCCGATTAAAATAACAGTGACAACATGAAAGGAAAAATCATCCTAATAACCGGCGCAACCTCTGGGCTTGGCAAAGCGACTGCAATCGGCCTCGCAAAAATGGGCGCAACCGTCGTCTTCACCGCAAGAGACAAAAACAGGGCAGAAACAACAAAAAAAGAGATAATAGACGCATCAGGCAACAAGAAGATAGACTACATCGAATGCGACCTCGCATCATTCGCCTCCATCCGCTCCTTCTGCAAAGAATACAAAAAAAGATACAAGAAACTGCACGTCCTCATCAACAACGCCGGCGTCTGGGACTTCAAAAGGAAGACAACAATCGACGGCATAGAAAACACCCTCCAGGTAAACTACCTCGCCCCCTTCCTCATGACAAACCTGCTGCTAGACACGATAAAAAAGAGCGCCCCATCAAGAATAATAAACGTCTCCTCCGGCCTCCACAGGGGCACGATAGACTTCAGCGACATCGAATACAGAAAATCATTCAGCGGCATAAAAGCCTACAGCCAGTCAAAACTTGCGCTCATTCTCTTCACAAGACATCTCGCCAAAAAACTCGAAAAATCCAGGGTATCAGTAAACAACGTGCACCCAGGCTTCATCTCAACAGACTTATGCCGCGACGCCGGCTTCATAGCAAAGACATTCTTCCGTCTCCTCGGAAAAAGCCCGAAAAAAGGCGCAAAAACAACAATCTATCTCGCATCATCCCCGGAAGTAGAGACCATCACAGGCGAATACTTTGTAAACAAAAAGATAACGCAGTCATCAAAAGAATCCTACGACATGGACCTGGCAAAGAAACTATGGGATGTGAGCGAAAAATACACACAGCTCAAAAAAAAGACACGAAATGACAAAACATAATAAACCTGCAAAAGACAAGATAATCATGCCATTGCCCAAAAACCCGAAAAAAAGGAAATACATGTTCACAGACGACATAAAATTCCTACAGAAAGCGATAGTCTTACACCCAAAAAAAGACCAGTTCCTTGCCCTGAAAAGGCCAAAAGACGCGCCATCACGACCAGACTGCTGGGACCTCCCTGGCGGAAACGTCCTCTTTGGCACGCTCCATTTAGACTCACTGACCGAAGAGATCCGCGAAGAGACCTCTCTTGAGGTAGAAGACATAAAACCGATTTACGTATCCACAAAATACGATCACGAAAAAAAGACAGAGCACACCGGATTCATGTGTGTCACAAAAGAAGAATTCCTGAACCTCAAATCAGCAGACTTCCTTATAGACCTCGTAAACCGGTTAGGTCCCGGATACTAAAAATCACTTCCAGATCCATCCCAAGAGACCCTTGCTCTTCTTCTCATTTTGCGCAAGTTCCTGAAGTCTCAACTGCTCCTGCTCCATATTCTGTATCTGCTCCTGCATCATTGCTTTGACTTCCTCGTCGCAATCGCACCCATCTCTCATTTGATTCAACTGGCGTATTCTCTCCAGATTCTGGTTGACTTCTGTTTCAAGCTCCCCGGCAGACTTTGAATCCCCGCCTGCAAAGAACCGCACGAATCCGCTTCTTGTCTGGATTTTCTCTTCTGCTCTTATCGTTGCCTGAACCGAATTGTCAAAACCCTTCGCAACCTCTGAAACCTGTTTTCCTACACCGCCCATCATATTCTCCATCTGAATTAACGACTGGGCTGCAAGTCTTACACGGTTCTGGTTCTGCAACATCTCCTGCTTTTTTCCACCGGCGCCTTGAGCCTCACTATCCATCTGCTGCTTCCTCTGCTGCATCTCTTGTTTTAAATCATTTACCTGGGCCTTGATCTGCTCTTTATTTTGGATCTGTTGGGACTCTCCTTCATTTTGCGTCTGCTGCTCAGTGGTTATCTGCTGACCCTGTCCTGTCCCCTGTCCGCCTTCCGTAACACTTGGAACTCCCGGTTGTCCCTGCGAAGCATCCTGACTTGAACCGCCGTCAGTTCCCTGCCCCACATCCTTGGCATCAGGATCCGCACTGCCAGCCCCAGAAGCACTTACTTCTCCTTTTGCTGCAAAGGCTATAGAGCCAATCAACAACAAACAAATTAAAAACACAAAAACTTTTTTCATTTCAATCACCCTTTTATCTCATTTAATCGCTCCAAAAATCATTTTTTGCCAGTACAACAACAATTCTCAAGATATTTTACATCCCTATTTCCCAACACCTTAAAAATCTCACATACATTATAATCAGATATACTGTATAATATCTTTTTTCCATCTCTTCTGGACTTTAAAATACCCCATCCTACAAGCTTCTTAAGTTGTATCGAGACAGCAGACTGCTTCCTCTTTGTATGCGGGATGATCTCACATACGCATTTCTCTCCATCCAGAAGAAATATCACGATTTTCAATCTCGTCTGATCAGATAATGCTCTGAATATCCTGAGTTCATATTTCATCTAAACATATTGATGTTCGTCAATATATATAAATATTTCCATTTACAATCCATGTCAGGTGCTGTTGTGTAACTATTGCCATTCAACGCTCATGCAATTGTTTTTATATATTGCGTAGATTTTGTATAAAACGGCATCAATAACCTGTTTTGACAATGACTTATGCAACAACCCCTCCATGTCAAGCAACCAAAGAAGTCCTGCGGCATGTAATTTACAGGCAAACCGCAAACAATAAAACATTATCCAGACAAATACCACTTATTAAAGCGCACGAGGCGAAAATATCATGAAAATACTGGTAGCAGACAACATATCAGAGCACGGCATAGACCTCTTGAAGAAAGAAAAAGGAATAACAACCGACGTGAAACTAGGTCTTACTGAAGAAGAGATAATCAAGATCATCCCAGGATACGATGCGCTCATCGTCCGAAGCGCAATACAGGTCACAAAACCCATCATAGATGCAGCGACAAACTTAAAAGTAATCGGCCGCGCAGGCGTCGGCGTGGACAACATAGACACCGAAGCAGCAACCAAAAAAGGCATCATAGTCATGAACGCCCCCTTCGGCAACATTATCTCCGCAGCAGAACACACGATGGCCCTCATGCTTTCACTCGCAAGA
>JBDRKP010000010.1:0-15095 GCA_043813875.1 archaeon
AGTTATTGATGTATGCATCCTTGTCAAGCATTATATGATATCGTGCAAACGTCCATATCTAATTATCGGTTTTTAGCATAGAATTGGCGTATAAAAGTCAGAATTGGGGTAGAATCTTGGATATTTGGGCTGAGTAGTTACATTTCGGGAAGATAAAATCCGGATAAATCATGATTTTTGCGCGATAAAATAAAATAGAAGAGATTTTTCAAGAATCTGAGAATTATAGCCAATATTGGCATCCAATATTTTCAGACCATTAAGTTCTATGATATTCTTGTATCTAAGTTGTTCTAATTCATGTTCTGGTTTCAAGCAGATATGTAAATCGGACCCAACATGTAATGTTTCAGGGTGCAATAAAACATCACCCACCAGATAACCATCCGGCTTTAGCACCCTTGCACATTCACGAACCACACTTTCGACTTCAGAATCAAGTAATAAATCTAATAAGTAGCCAATAGCAACAATATCAAATATCTTGTTGCCAAATGGCATATTTTGTGCGTCTGCGCAAAGAGATCTTTCAGGAATACAACTATCAATCTTATGTCCATATTCCAAATCCATTGCAATGATGTTATCCATATAATCAATATCGCTATTTGATAGTCCATCTAATACTTTGCGTTTTTGTGTATTTTGTTTATGTAAGCAAGAGAGATAACCAAATAGCGCATAATCACATAAGCAGCCTGCAGCAACATCCAGTAATTTTTTATTTTCCAAAAAAGGTATTTTTTCAAAAAAAGATTCATATCTGTACGGCTTAATTTCAATCATGGCAGTATTTTAAGAGCGATTTTTAAAAAAGTTAGCCGTCTTGCAACGAAAGAAGTAACTTCTAATGAAATCGACTCCACAATACCAAATTAGATCATATAATCCATCTATTAATTCAAAACGAAAAGAAGTTAAAATAATTTCCTTTATTTGTCTTTATGGAAGATTGCTCTCGTGGAAAAGAAGTTGATGAACGTGCAGATGAGCAAGGATTCATGGATGTATCGCGCATCGTGGAGTTCGGAATCTCTGAAAAGGTTGTTCCTGTTTTTCTTGCTGAGGGAATAACGAGACTCAATCCGCCGCAGACTATGGCGCTTAACCAGGGGCTGCTAACTTCCAAGAATATGGTTGTCGCGTGCCCTACTGCTTCGGGGAAGACGATCATCGCGGAACTTGCGATCGTCAATACTGTGCTTAATCTCAAAAAGAAGGCTGTGTATATCGTGCCGCTCAAGGCGCTCGGGTCTGAGAAGTACAAGGATTTTCGTGAGAAGTACGAGCCGCTCGGGATGAAGGTCGCTCTTTCGATGGGCGGGGCGGATTCGAAGGATACCTGGCTTGAAGGGTATGACGTGATAATCGTGACTGCTGAGAAGCTTGACAGCCTGCTCCGGCACGGGATTGACTGGGTGAAGGATATCGGGCTTGTGGTTTGCGATGAGATACATCTTCTGAATGATGTGTCGAGAGGGCCTACGCTTGAGGTGACTATCACAAGGCTTCGCGATCTTGCAACGTTCCAGATACTTGGCCTCTCGGCGACTATCAGCAATGCAGTCGAGCTTTCCAAATGGTTAAAGGCGGAGCTCGTGAAGTCAGATTACAGGCCTGTCGAGCTTCTTACAGGGGTATATCATGATTCGAAGCTTTATTTTTCAGGCAATTCGCAGCCGATAAACAGGCAGGCTGACAGCATGCTTGCGCTTATCGAGCATATTATGGGGCTTGGCAAGCAGGCGATTGTGTTCGTTAATTCGAGGCCGAGCGCTGAGAGCCAGGCGGAGAAGATAGGGGCGGTCACCAAGAAGTTCTCTAAAGGGATGGATGATGTTTCGGACAAAATACTTCATGTGCTCTCTCATCCGACTAAGCAGTGCAGGAGGCTTGCGAGGGTTGTAGCGGACGGGGCGGCGTTCCATCATGCGGGGCTTGCGCCAAAACAGAAGGAACTTATCGAGGAGAATTTCAAGAACGGGAAGATCAAGGTGATATGCGCTACGCCGACGCTTGCCGCGGGGGTTAATCTTCCTGCCGCTTATGTGGTTGTGCGGGACCTTACGAGGTATCTTGGCGGATACGGGATGAGGCCGATACCTGTGCTTGAGTTCCAGCAGATGGCGGGGCGGGCGGGAAGGCCGAAGTATGATGACAAGGGTGTCGCTCTTGCATGCGCGAAGAATGAATATGAGATCGAGCGAGTCATGGATGAATATATCAATGCAGAGTCAGAGAAGATATTTTCAAAACTTGCGCTTGAGCCCGTTCTGCGCACGCACATATTGTCGCTTGTCGCCACAGGGCATGTGTATACTGACAGGCAGCTGATGGATTTCATGGAGAAGACGTTCTATGCATATCAATATAATGACCTGTATGAACTTGAGAGGAACGTCAAGAAGATCATCGATATGCTTATCGGATATCGGCTGATCGATGCGAATGAAGAGGGGGACATCTCTAGCCCTTCGCTTTTCCAGAGCGCGGACTCTTATATGGCTTTGAAGAAGATGAAGGCCACACCACTTGGAAAGAGAGTGGCTGAGCTTTATATCGATCCTGATACTGCGTGGCTTTTTGTGCATGCGCTCCGGAACTGCGTCATGAAGAAGGTGTCTGAGATCGCGCTGCTGCATCTCGTGTGCTCTGCCCTTGAGATGAGGCCGCTGCTCCGGGTAGGGAAGGGAGAATATGAGACGATATACGAGGATCTTGACAAGGCTACCGGGCGGCTGATTGTTCCTGATTTTTCCAAGGCGGATGAGGAGAGGCATATATGTGCTTTCAAGACGGCTCTTGCGCTTGATGCATGGACTGATGAGAAGGATGAGGACTATCTTTTTGAGACGTACAAGATGAGCCCGGGGGAGCTTAGGGTGAAGCTTGATAATGCGGACTGGCTGCTTTATTCGGTTGGGGAGATAGCAGGAATCGTCGGCGTACGATCTGTACAAGGATTGATAATGGAGCTAAGAAGCAGGCTGAAGTACGGCGTGAAGAAGGAACTACTTCCCCTTGTTAAGATACGCGGGATAGGAAGGGTGAGGGCGAGGGCGCTTTTCAAGATAGGTGTCACGGATCTTACGTCGGTGAAGGATGCCAGCTTTCCGGCGCTTGTGAAGGCTGTCGGGCAGAAGACGGCGGAGGCGCTGAAGAAGAGGACGGGGGAAAATCCGGATGATTTGAGAGAGCAGAGGAGGTTTGGGTGAAAGTCATTTCTTCATGCATTTTGGGGTCTTTGTGTAAAGTGTTTTTGCAAAGTCTTCCAGGCAGATTATGCTGTTTAGCTTTTTTCTTGTTTTTCTGGAGTAATATTCGTATTCTGTTCTTGTGACTGGTTTTTCTTCAAGGATGTTTTTTATAATCTGTTTTTCTTTTTTTGTGAATAGTCGGGAAAGCCACATCTCGAGATCCCTTTCTGCGTAGATTTTTTGCCTGTCGATCATCGAGATTGACTTGGAGGTCTCTGCTTTTTGCAGTTCAAATTCGTGGCTGAATTCTTCGTAGTCCTGGTTTCCTTTTGCGCTGTATTTTGGCAGGGGCTTGTTGATGTTGCTTTGTTCAAATATTTTTCGGGTGATGGATAAAATCTCGCTAAAGAGTTTTTTTTGGCGGGTTTTTTGGTATATTTTTTCTATGTCTATAGGGTAGTTGTATAGCAGGAAAGGTATGGCTTTCAGGTAGCGCGTGTCTTTGGATTTTAAAATTGAGAGGATTAGTTTTTCTTTGGTTTTGCCTGTGCCAAGCATCCTGAATCCGGCTTCACGCAACTCTTTTTCTATTGTTATTCCCATTTTCTGACCTCGTTTATGATTTCTTTTTCCTTGGTGAAGCCCCATTCTTCAAACTTTATCTCGATGAAGTCTAATAGTTTTTGTTTATAATTGGCAACTATTGAGGATTCCATTGTCTCCTTATATCTGCCTGTGAGCTTCTGAATGTCTATTTCTTCAGTCTCAAGTATCCTTTTGATGTCATTGAAGTCTCTTGTATCTCCTCTTGCAAGTTTGCTGATTATGATGTCTAATAGTGAATGCGTGTAAAGTTCAATTTTTCCAAAAGTGTTTATGTAGCGCGATTGCTCTGTACAGTCAGACAGCAATTGAGTGCCCACGATGTTTGAGCCATGAAATAAATCGAAAGCAAGCCCCTCTTGAGTAAGCCAGCGGTAAGACCCTATTTTTTTGAATCCAATCTGCCCAAAAATTTTACATATATAATCGTATTCTTTTTTTGAATCTATGTTGATGTCTATGTCCAAAGTTGATGCCTTGAGATTGAGGATTGTCAGTGCAGTTCCACCCAGCGCATACATATGGATATTTTCTTCAATGTATTTTGATATGGAGCGCAGTAATTCAAAGAGTTCTTCAGCATTGATTTCGTCTTTGTTATGAGGCATATTTTTTATTGTATCCGTAAATATATAAATATTACTATTTTTGTATATATAGATACAATTATTGTATTATTTTTAGATAAATGACTGCGAAAAACCAGAGAATCCCCGCATGCTATTAAGCGATATTTTATTATAGTTGATGTCGTTACTCGCGGGACAAATATGACCAATTAACCAATAGACATCAACCTATCCTGGCGAATCTATGATTCGCTGGCTGCTAAAATTGCTACGCAATTTTAAGCATATGGAAAAGTCATATGTCCATTTTGAGGACGAAGTCCTCGAAAGCTTGGCATGTAAGTGCCATGAAAGAGTTATGACTTTTACTATAAATCCAAAACGAATAGCGACACATAGTGTAAATGAGAGCATGCAGCCCAGGAGTATATCCATGGGCGGACGTTCTTATTGTAAGCGAGAGAGTTGATTTTGAATTGTTTTTTCTTCCACCGGGCAGAAGACGGCGGAGGCGCTGAAGAAGAGGACAGGGGAGGATACTTTGGGGCTTAGGGAGCAAAGACGTCTATCATGACAGCAAGGCCTTCTGCTTTTCTTGCGCCGTCATCGCAGCTCCTGATCTTTATCTGCATATCTTATATTGGGTGATGGAAGATTTTATATCTGAACCCTGTGATAACCGACGGTCTTGCGATACGTTTATAACGAGGCTCGGGCATTAATATATTGTTATGAAATCTGACGGGCTCAATTTTATGCTGATCATGATATTGTTTGTCTTTGTCATTTCTGCCAGCGGCTGCACGGATAAAGAGGATGTTGCTGAAAAACAGGCAAACCGAGACGGTGTGGCAGAATATACAAACCCTGATTGCGGCAACAACGCATGTGACTATTACAGACTAACATTGAAGGATGAGAGCGGCGGGGGAGCTATATATCTAAACGGCGAGTATCATACGATCATGTTGAAATCCGTCGACTCCAAGGACAAAGCTACAATCTGTATTGACAGGACTTGCGATCCTGTTGAATTGCGCAAGACCAAAGATATAGGCGGCGTATATGCGATTGCCGAGTCCATAATATTTTCTAAAAAAAACGGCGAAAGCAGCGTGACGCTGACGTTCGGTGAAAATGCAGAGACCTGCCCAACGGATTGTGTTAAGAGTTCAGGATATTGCGGAGATGGGATATGCAATGCACAGAAAGTGACTTTGATGGCAGGTGAAGAGAAGGAAGTGACTGTTGACGGGGCGACGGTCAAAGTGAAACTTGCGAGTCTTGTAAAGGATACTTATGAGTTTGAAATCACCGGGCCTGGTGAAATAAAGGCGAATTTCGGCGGGCGAGGTGCCGGACGCGGGGGTGTCGGTCAAAGCATACCGATAAAAGACCATCAGGGTCCGCGTGTCACCACGATGTATGCGGATACAAGCGAGATGATAGGGATAGGATATGCTGTCACTGAGATTTTGGATGATTCGGTCACGATATTCCTTGGCGATGAGACAGAGACTACTGAAATATGTCCTGATTGCTACTCTGAACTTAAAGGAATATGACGAGGATTTATTAAAATCAGAAACCAATAAATAATCACGATTCTGGCGAATTATATGGAAGAGATAACAGTCTACAAGCTCAAGGATATGAATCTTAAAGGCGCAACTGTCATCAACGGTTTCCCGTCAGCAGGGCTTGTGAGCGCAATCACTGCCAATTACCTTATCGGGGCGATGAAACTAGACCAGATCGCTGCGCTTGACTCGCCGGCATTCCCTGCAATCTCTATGATATACAATGCCAAGCCAAAGCTGCCGGCAAGGATATATGCGGATGAAAAAGCCAAGATTGTCGTATTCATCTCTGAGTTCAGCCCTTTGCCATATCTTATAAGGCCTCTTGCATATACTATTTTTGATTTCATTGAACAAAAAAAATGCTCGCGAATAATAGCTCCTGAAATGATGCCGGTACATGACGGCCATGTGGAGGTATATGGTGTCGGAAGCACTGATAATGCAAGGGCGACCATGCAGAAGAGCCAGATAAAACCGATTGTTCACGGGATTATAGCAGGTATTTCGGGAGTGCTGCTGAATGAAGGCAGAAGACGTAATTTTGATGTAATCACACTGGTCGCACAGGCCAGACAGGAAGTGACTAATGCGAGGGCTGCAGCCATGCTAATCGAGAAGATCAGCAAGATAGCCGATATAAGCATAGATACTGTGCCTCTGAACCGCGAGTCTGAAAGAATTGAGAAATGGATCAAAAATCTCAGAGAGCAATCAAAAACAGCTGCCAAGTCGCCGGATCATCTTAATATGTACGGCTGATGAAAATGATTCGCGGCGGATCACCTCCAATAGAAATATTAATTTCGGCTCTCAATTGGGTTTATGTATTCTTATTCGAAAATCCAGTGCTTTTTCAATTGCCCAATGATGTTTCGTCTCAGGTATCTCGATAAGGTCAAGGTCGAGAGATTCGAGAGCATCGAGGCGTTCATGGGGGGGCGGGTGCATGAGGCTCTTGAAAAGCTATACAAAGACCAGATGCATCACAAGGAGAATTCGCTCGATGACATTTCCGGGTTCTATAATACGATGTGGCAGAAGAAGTATAGCGATGCCGTACAAGTCATCAAGAAGCAGTATACTGCGGATAATTATTTTGATATGGGCAGAAAGTATATCGAAGATTATTATCTGAAGCATTCACCGTTTGCGGGTGGGATGACTGTCGGGCTTGAGGAAAAGATAACCCTGAAGTTGAAGAATCATACGATTCTCGGATATATTGACCGGCTTTCTGTGAATAAGGATAATACCTATGAGATACATGACTACAAGACTTCCGCAAGCATGCCGCATAAGGCGTATTTCGATACTGATGAGCAGCTTGCGCTGTATGCTATCGGGGTAAAAAACAGGTATGAAGATGCCAAGAAGGTTAAACTGGTGTGGCATTATCTTGCGTTCAACAAGGCGGTTGAGGTCTTTCGCACGGACAATGAACTTGAGGCCACAAAGGATAGCGTGACCAGAAAAATCGGAGTGATCGAGGATGCACAAAAGAAGAGCAATTTTCTTCCTAATGAATCCAAGCTCTGCCTGTGGTGCGAGTACCAGAGAATATGCCCTGTAAAGAAACACAGGTTCCTGACAGATCCCGAGCCAAAAGAAGCTGAAAAGGAATCCGCGGCTGAACTTGCAGACCACTATGCACATCTTAAGAACAAGCAGAGTGAAATCAATGAGAAAATAGAAGTGATAAGGAATAGGCTGATAGAATATTCCAAGAAAAATAATCTGAGTGCTGTTGACGGGAAAGAACATACAGTGAAAGTCAATGAGAGCAAGGAATTAAGGTATCCGAGAGCTGGTGAGGATGACAGGAAAAAACTTGAGGAATATCTGAGGAATGTCAAGCTCTGGGAGAAGGTATCTGTGCTTGATGCGCATGCTCTTAACAGGTTAATGAAAGAGACGCTTGTCGACAGGAAAATCGCTGAGAAGATAAGGAGTTTTGCTGAGGAGGAAATCACATACAAGGTCACGATCGGCAAAAAGAGGAAGGAGGAGGATTGAATGGGGAGACGGCTGAAGAGGAAGAATTGGCTGAAGAGCATCATTTTTATAATTATTGCAATCGCTCTTGCGGCTATCGTACAGGATGAGAGCCTTGCAGATTATATCCGACCAGAGAAAACTGTGACTGAGACCAATATTGCGCCGGAGGTGTATTTCTGTCCTCTAGGACCATGCAGGGATATGCTGAACAGGCTGCTTGAAAGCGCTAATGAGTCAATACACTGTGCCATATATGATGTCGAACTGGTGGAGATACTTGAGACATACAAAGAAAAGAGCGCTTCAATCGAGACAAAGCTTGTGACGGATAAGGATAATGCAAAGCATCTTAGCGATATCGAGTATGTCGCAAATACCGGCACTTACCAGCTTATGCATAACAAGTTCTGCATAATCGATGGCAAGATCGTGTTCACGGGGTCGTATAACCCGACTATCACGGGGATGCAGAATGACAATAATATGATGATAATATACTCAAAGTATATTTCTGATAACTATGAGAAGGAGTTCTCTGAGCTTTATGGCAAGGAGTTCGGAGGGGGATGCGATACGCCAAATCCCGTTGTCTATCTTAACGGGATGAAAGTTGAGAATTATTTCTGCCCCGAGGACGGGTGCGGCGAGCATGTGATGGAGGCGCTTATGGGCGCGAGAGAGTCTATTGATTTTATGACGTTTTCTTTTACACATGATGGTATCGGGGATACAATTGTCAATAAGCATAAGCAAGGGATTGCGGTGAGAGGGGTGTTTGAAAAGTTCCAGAACAGCCAATGGTCGGAGTATGAAAAATTAAAGGATGAAGGCATAGATGTCAGATTCGATACGAACCCGAAGAATATGCATAATAAGGTGTTTATTGTCGATAATGATACGGTCATCACAGGATCATTCAATCCTACTAAAGCGGCTGATACTGAAAATGATGAGAATATCATCATCATACATGACAGGGAAATCGCAGGCAAGTATCTTTCAGAGTTTGCGAGAATATATGGCGGTTAGTTATCGGCATGCAGTCAAAGCCTTGATTTGTGAGTGTATGCGCTTTGTTGCATCCTAAAAAAAATTGTCATTAATTTTTTTTGAGGATATCGGCAGGGTTCCATTGGAACCGCTATATAAGCGGACAGGCAAATCTAGTTCTTAGGGTGATTTTATGACTAGGAAAGATGTGAACGAAGTGTTTAAAAGAGGATTGATTGAGCGATATGCGCGGGAAGACATAAGGGACATACTAAGCAGGATCTGATGGCAGAGATGAATGTTTTCTTTTCCATCTGTTTTGGTCTCTTTTTTCGTATTTGGACATAGTGGTCCTGAAAGCGTCAACAAGTGAGATGTTGTAGGAATTCGCGATGCATATCAGGGCGAACAGGACGTCGCCAATCTCTGTTTTCAGATTATCGCCAGGTGTCTTTTTGAGTTTTTTGCTTTCGATGTTATTTATCTCGCGAGCGAGTTCGCCGGTCTCTTCAACCAAGGCCGCAAGCTGGGATAAAGGCGGCCAGTAGCCGTCTTCAAACTGGCTTATCCAGTCGTCTACTGTCTTTTGAGCAACTTTGAGTTCCAATATATCATCTCCAGCGTCTTGCCAGCCAGGATTTGTAGGTGTAGATTGCGCCATCGGGGCATAATTCGTGGCAGCAGAAGCATTTTATGCATTTTTCGCGGTCGAATTCCGGATAGTCATCAAGGGTTATTGCGTGCGGGGGGCATACCTTTTTGCAGATGCCGCATCTTTTGCATTTGGAGATATCTACTCTTGGCTCGAATTTCAGTAAAGTTTTTGAAAGGTATGATTTTATGGGTTTTGGGATAAATCTGGTCATGTTCTGTGACTTTTGGATGTTGTATGCAGGCATCTTTATGTTGAATGGAGGTATTTTGTCACCGACTAGGTCTATTTTGCTTAAGTCGCCGACACCCAGGGATCTTTTTTCTGCTGCATCGACTGTGCCTATTGTCTCAAAGCCCATGAGACCGGAGCATATGGCATCAACTGATACGCAGTCGCTGCCGGCTGCGAGGATGCCGAAGTGCTTTTTTTCGCCGTGTGAGGGACCGTTGCCTTCCATGCCATCGATGCCGTCCATTATGCAGAAAGAGGGGTTTGATACAGAATAGATGTCTGAGAGGACTTGTGAGAAGTCATCTTTGCCGAGAATATGGGCTTTCATGCGCTCGCCGAAGGGGATGCATCCGAAGAAGTTTTTGACTGCGCCCGTATAGCCGGTCAGGATATGTGTCTTCATCTTAGGAAGCGATATAACTACGTCGGCATCCAACAGGTCTTTTGCAATCCAGAGCTTTTTCATCTGCAACGCTTTCAGAACGTCAACTTCTATGTAGCCGTTGTTTTTGAAATCAATTGCTTTTATCCCAAGATCATCACAGACGGCTCTTATTCCGCATACGTCAAGGCTGTGCAGGCCTTTGTCCATCTGGATGTTCTGTGTGTCGCCGACTATGGGGGTGGCGCCATGGTCCAGAATATGCTCTGAGACCGCTTTTACGACGGATGGGTGTGTGGTGATTGCGCCTTCAGGATCATTTGCTTTCAGAAGATTTATCTTCAGCAGCACGTTATCGTCTTTGCTTATCTTGATTCCGCCAGCCAGTCTTATGGATCTATCAACAGCTTTTTTGACATTATCGTAATCATAGTCAGGGCATTTGACGACAGATACTTTGCTCATGAAGTAATTTTTGTTGCAGAATTATAAAAATTCATGAAATTTTCATGCGATTGAATCATTTCAAGCTTTTTTATTGTGAAGAGATACTTTATACACAATAAAAAATCATGAAATTTCTGTGCTATTTTTGCATTTCAAGTTTTTTTATTGTCTGTATATAGTTTATACACAATAAAAAATATTACTTTCAGGAGAACTTGTGGAATGTCCGATGCAAACCAAAGAATCGAGGGATACAGACCAACGTATTATAACTCCACATGAAATGAGGGGGTGTTCTGAAATGATGGAAAACGCAACGAATCACTAGCGTATATGTTATACGTTTGTTTTTAAGTAAAATACGGACAAAAATCATACATAGGTATAAATTATTGCCTTGCGAACAGCATGCCATGAATCTGTATATTGCGGCAGCACTTGGGGCAATAGTCTTTATCGCGGTGTATCTTGCGAAACTATATTTCGTGCCGGGTATGATAACTTCAGGAATGTTTATGACTCTGGTCTTCGTCCTTGCGGTGATTGTCGTATTTATCATCGCTTCAAATTAAGGCCGAGAATCAGTGTTGCGTCATCGTTCCTGATATCTATCTTTTTTCTTATCCATGTGTCGAGGAGGTATCCGGGAGATGCGGAGACGATGTCAATTCCAAAGGGTTCTGCTTCCGGGAAAGGTACGGGCGGTAGGACGTAATCGCAATCGCATTTATCTTTGTAAAATTTTGGACCTGTTGAGGTCATCTCGCCTATGATTATCCTGTCTTTTACGAGGAGGACGACCGGCATAGGAGGTGGGCGGAAAGCGAAATTGTGGGCAAATGCGATGGAGAGGTCTCTTGTGAGCGCGGAATAGATGCCTATGTTCTGGTGAGCGTCGGATAGCTCTATCTTTAGGGCCTCTTTTTTTTCATCCTCTGAGAGGAGATGCATGTTGTTGCATATCCCTGGGGTATCTTTTAATGTGCTGATTATTATTCCAGCGTGTTCATTACTTATGTGAAGTCTGGGCTTCATCAGAGCTATTTTTTTGAAGTATAGTCTTTCGATAGTATCGATACTGTCGGCAGTATCGGATGAGTCCATACAGGCATTTTTGTGGAATGAACAGGATGCGCAGTCAAAGCTGATGCGTCCGGAGGAGTTTCTTTTGAATCCGGCGCCGGTCAATGTGTCGAAACATGGGTAAAGAGGACAGGAATAGAGCATATTTTTTTCCATAAATATCAAAACGCTTATAGAAATAAAACTTTTTATTTATAGTCAAAACACGGATACCAATATTTTAAAAAGGAAAAATAGGGATATTGATCCCTCACATACCTACAAGTAATCCTGCTTTTAAACAGATCCCCTGTATCCTGAAATCTGAACAAGAGCCGTTTCGGTTCTCAAAATATCCGCCACATCTATCCTTGCTACCCCATCTGTAGAATTCGGTGATTGGACCAGCAGTCGTGCCATCGAGCCGGTGGGTGTCAAAACCACAACCGGCAGCAATATAGCCGGCCGGACAATCAACGGTAGCTTCGCAGACGTTTCCATAAAAGGACGTAGCCTTCTGCCATAATTCTGTAACTGAGGTGGTATCTTTCAGACAGATGGCCTGTATCCTGAAATCCGAACAAGTGCCATTTTGATTTTCAAAGTATCCGCTACACCTGTTCTTGCCAGCCCATCTGTAGAATTCGGTGATCGGACCAGCAGTCGTGCCATCGAGCCGCTGGGTGTCAAAACCACAACCGGTAGCAATATAGCCGGCCGGACAATCAACGGCAGCTTCGCAGACGTTTCCATAAAAGGACGAAGCATTCTGCCATAATTCCGTAACTGAAGCGGTATCTTTCAGACAGATGGCCTGTATCCTGAAATCCGAACAAGCGCCATTTAGATTTTCAAAGTATCCGCTACATCGGTTGTTGCCAGCCCATCTGTAGAATTCGGTGATCGGACCAGCGGTCGTGCCATCGAGCCGCTGGGTGTCAAAACCACAGCCATTTGCAATATAACCTGCCGGACAGTCAACGGTAGCTTCGCAGACGTTTCCATAAAAGGAATTTGCAGCCTTCCAGACAACTGTTGATTCCCGGACTGAATCTGAAGGTATTATTATGGTCTTTGTCAAAATGTTGTTGTTTTCGTTGGATTCATCGACAGTGTTGTCGTAATCAACTATTGCTTTGAGTGTGTTTTCACCAACTTTAAAGTTGGGCGTGCCTCTTTTGTTCGTGAATGTCTGGCCTGGCCCCAAGTTGTTGAAACCAGAATCTCCGCCATTGAGGTCATTTAAATAAAACTGGAGTTTGAAAGCACCAGTGTCTTTGTTGCCCCTGTTTTTTATTGTGACATCATGCTGAAGCCTTTTAATGCCGTCTGAACCGGTGCTTAGGTAAAGATCGATATTTTCAACTGTGAGGTCCGGCTTTGAACAATCAGGATCCTTTCCGTCTACAAGATCATCACAATCGTTGTCGATCCAATCCGTGCAGATCTCTGTTGCTCCCGGATTTATAGTGGGATTACGGTCATTACAATCATTACATTCGCCATCGTATCCGTCATTATCGTTGTCGGTCTCGACATGATAGGAGATACATTTTGAACGTGATGTTCCCTGATACATACAATCATAAACTGTGTAAAGGGATGTGCCATCAGAGTCATTTTTACATCCATCTAGGCCGCAGTCGCTATCTTTGGTGCAGACGTAATTCGGGGAACCTATTGTTTTTGCGAGAACATTGTTGTTTTCGTTTGATTCGTTGACCCTTCCTTCCCAGTCTATTGTCGCAGAGATATTTATATAATCGCCACAGAAGGCGCCGATTAAACTGCAGGTATAACCACCGGTCAGCTCACACATACCTGGAGCGGGTACTTTGAATCTATAATAACGGTTGCCTGGGAACTCTGTTCCAGTATTCTCGTTCCTGAGCTTTATCAAAAAATCACTGTCGCTTGATCCAGAGCCAATGTTACAGTATTTTACTTTGATAAAGTAGGATCCATCGTAATAGATGTCGCGCACTACAAGGTCTGGTTTTGCGGTCTCATTTATACAGGCACCATCGTAACAGCCGGCAGGGCAAGTATATGAAGTGGTCACCCCATAATCTAATACTCCGCCAGTAATATCTCTTCCACAGTCCTGTTCAATAAGTGTGTTGGTGTCCTTACAATAATCCCAGCCATACCCTGATAAATTTACATATCCTTTGACATAATAATCCGGACCGCCATCTGAGTCAGTGCATGTGTTTGTAGGAGCAGGCGCTGGCGCTGAAACGCATGCGCCGTCTAGACATCCTGAAAAACCATATGCTTTGCAATTGTATGATACGGAGCCACAATGTTTTGGATCCTGCATCAAAGGCTCGCAAGTGTAATCTATCAAGTAATCGCTTCCTTCACAAACGTCAACATGAACTCCTTGTGCGTCTGTACAAGTGCCTTTTGTCCTGAGTTTCTTTAGGTTAGCTGCATCATCACCTACGAACTGATCTGTGTTTGTGCAGGTAGATGGTACATTTGTGCATCGTATACAGTAATGCTCTGTGTCTGGACTTAAACCGCAGCCGATTTCGCGGTTATACCATTTTTCTATCGCACCTACTGCATTGCATTGCCCGTTCCAGTCGGCGTATGTTCCACACCAGTATCCAGAACCATAAGTCTTTTCGCAATCGACAATATATTCCGATTGATCCTTTTCTTGATTGTAAACGCAGGTCAAGGCTGTGTTTGGATAAGTTAAATCGATGATATCTGTACCACCTTGTCTTACACAAGGCGCGTTTATGGAGCTTGCGCATTCATCTAAATTACAACAGTATTTCTCAACTGATTGCCTGTAGCTGCCAGAGTATCTGCCGGTAGTCTTGCATCTTAATGGAGATGAGCAGTCACTGTCTATGGTGCAGTTTTTGCCGTAAGATGAGGTCTCTCTACAAGCAAAACATTCGTTAGGCCCAAGTACGGTAATAACATGAGCATTGTTCTTTAAATCAATTTCAGCCCCATAGCAACCACCTAAATTTAAGGGTTCTGTACCATGATTGCGCCATACCCATAATTTTATGCCGCATATAGGGTGATTCTGTTCCTTGAGCTCAATCAAGTATTCTGTGCCTTGTGAATCCGTACAGCCTTTTTCAAGGACCTTTATGTCGTAATCATTCTTTGTCAATAAGGGTATGCTTATATGATTGTGGCATTGCGGCTCTGCACATGAAACACACTTACCTGTTATTGAGGCAGGAGTAGTGCAACTTGAGCCCTCAAGGTATGTGCCACGGCCCTGGCACTCCAGTTTCCAACTATTGTAATCGGAACACCAGAAGGATTCACCGTATTTGTCACAATTGCTTGGTGGAGCGGGGACAGTATAATTGATGCAGACGCCGTCATTGCAGCCGTTCGGGCAGG
>JBDRKP010000011.1:0-11551 GCA_043813875.1 archaeon
AATAAGGGTGAGGTCATTGATGCAATTCAAGATGCATTTAATGGAGTACCATTCATCCCGCCGGTTATTCCACCAAATAATACCTGAAAGGTATTAGGAAGAGGCATAATGCGGGGGGAAAATGTGGGCTGAGTAGTTACCCCGAAATCGTCATTATTTTAAGATGAATCATTAATATATATTATTTAAATAGGTCATGATAACATGGACAAATATCTGAAAGGCCGCCACTTCATCATCATTCTCGTAGCATTCATTAGCTTGTATTTAGCAGCATCCTATCTTCAAAACGCAACAACCCCAAGCGAACAATGGTCCTTGACAGAAGACGGCCTCTTATCATACCCAAAAAACCGCGGCCCCGTAGATTACAAAGAACAGGTCCTAAACGACACAGAAAAAGAGACTCTCAAAAAAATCATATACAAAAGCAAAGGCATAGACATCTACGCCCTCCTGCGCACCCCCAAATCCCCAAACAAACTTCCAGCAATGATCTTCCTCCCCGGCGCAACCGTCCCGAAAGAAGGACAGGACAGGACCGCAAAAAAATTCGCTGACCTCGGCTACGTCACATTCACAATCGACGAACGCGGCAACGGCGGCGAGACAAAATCAGGAATCATATCGATGGAAGACGAATTCCAGAGATTCATGAGCAATAAAGAGCCAGTCCAGCACCTCATGGTCTTCGACGTCCTGAAAGCCTACGACTTCTTAAAGACACAACCTGAAGTCGACAACGAAAACATCTACATATACGGCGAGAGCATGGGCGGCAGATTTGCAATAATGGCAGGCGCAATAGAGCCCCGGATAAAGGGAATAATAGCCGTAAGTACCGCAGGCTACAACTCAGAACAACAGCAGTTCCAAACTCAGGACGTGGCCCGCTTCTTCCGCTCGATCGACCCCGACTCATACATAGGAAAAATAACCCCAAGAACCCTCCTCATGATCCACTCCAAAGAAGACACCGTCATCCCGATAGGCATGGCACAGGCGACCTTCAAAAGCGCAAAAGATCCGAAAAAATTCATAACCGTCACCTGTAAGACCCACGGCTTCTGCGACGACATGATGGCAGGCATCAAAGAGCAATTAGGGTAATCTTCTCCCCAAAAATACAGTTTGTTCTTGAAGCATATGCTTCGAAAGAAACCGAGACTTCAGAATACCTTAAATCCCCTCCGATAAATATTAATACCCCCTAATCAAATAAGATACACATGACAGCATCCTACATCGTCATAGAAGGCATGGACGGCTCAGGCAAGACAACCCAGTCGAAACTCCTCGTAGAATTCTTAAAAAAGAACCGCTTCAAAGTATATCACAACATCGAACCATCAGGCACAGAAATAGGCAGATTCATCCAGAAGATGATAAAATCAAAAACCCATCGTCCGGAGACGATTGCCCTCGCATTCGCCCTTGATCGCATGGTCTCATACGATGAGAGCCTGAAGTTCGCAAAAGAGAAATACGACTACATAGTCTCCGACCGCTCATACATCTCATCGCTTGCCTATCAGCCCTTGCAGGGCTGTAAGTACGATTGGGTAAAAGAGCTCAACCGCTTCGTCGAAAAGCCGGACATCGTATTCATTCTCGACATCCCTCTCGAAGAATTCACAAAGCGCCGCGGCAAGACCGACGTCATATTCGAGAACGAGGAATTCCAGAAGAAACTCCGCCGCTCATATCTCGCCCTGAAAGAAGAACTCCCTTTAGACATCGTGATTCTCGACGGCACGAAGCCGAAATACGAGCTTCACGAGCGCATTCGTGAACTTGTGGTCAAACTATAGTGCTTGCCTCTCATTTCTGTTCTGGAGAACATCAGGCACGCTCCTCGCCAGATTGAAAAATAATATCCCTAAAAGGACGCCTACAGCGACATCACTGAACCAGTGGACATTAAGATATATTCTGCTCAATCCTATCAGTCCTATCATGAAAACATTTGCAAAGATAAACAATATTTTCATGGTCTTGTCTTTGATATCGTCTTTGAACGCATATATTAAAGACAGGAAAAAAATTGTGGCCACAGTAGCATGCCCGCTCGGGAAACTGTACCCGAAAGCATCGATCAGGGCGTTTTCAGGTCTCGCTCTCATGACAATATTTTTAAGGAGAAAAACAAGCGCCTCACCACCGCCCATGCAGGCAAGGAACAATGCCGTCTCCCTGTATCTTTTCAGGTATAGCAGAAGCCCGCTCATGACGATTAATAGTGTGAGTGCCTGATATATGTCAAAGATGCTGCTTACGTGGATCATCGTTTTATTTAGTGCTGGGCTCCAAAGCGTCGCAATCTCTTTATTGATATATGCGTCTGCTCTTGTGATCTGCTCCTCATATAATACGCCTTTTATTATCAGGAGAAACAATAGCGCTAGTGTGCCGTTAATCAGGACAAAGTATTTGGATCTTGATACATTCAATATGGTTTTGTTTCTCTCATTTTTCATTGTGTATAAATTATATCCGGACAATTAAAAAGCTTGAAATGCAACAATTGCGCATGAATTTCATGATTTTTCATTGTGTATAAATTATATCCGGACAATTAAAAAGCTTGAAATGCTCCATCACATCGAAATTTCATGATTTTTCATACAGTATTTATCAATGCTGTCACTTAAATAACCGGGCAATAGCTCGACTATTATTTATTCCAAAAAAACAATTCAAAGAAAAAGATTATTAAAGTGTTGGACTGGACCCGGGTGATTTGACCTTGGCATCTTTCAGATGATATGGAATTAGCTCCACAAGCTTGGTATAATCATACACCGGGCCCGTCTACTTTTACTTTCTTACTGACGACTTTACATCGCCCCCTTCAAGTTACAAAGTGATAATACTTTGTATTACTTGATATTAATATTATGTATCTGTATTATATATATACTTCTCCCACGTTATCAGTCATTATTTTGCATGATATGTATTATAAAATATAAAAACACGCATTAATAATACAAAAAAAAGAATTAGAGCATTTCAAAAATAAACTACTATTCTGTGACATCGTATGGGCTCTGTCGGAATACCGCCGCCTCCCGGGATAAAAACCTACATCTTGCTGTTTTTCCTGATTTTAGCGATAATATCTCTTATATCGCCATTGGCCTTGAAGAAAGTGATTGAAGAAGAATCATATGGATTTGAATGGATATGGTATTTACGCACCTCGATATCAATCGAATCCCCCTCGTTCAGGACAACCTCATTCATACTTCCGTCATCATCAAAGATCTTCATCACGCAGATCCCATTTAGCTGGAAAAGCGACTCTACAACAGGCCTGTTATGCTTCACAAGTTCACAGCGGGGATAAATCTCGATAGTCCCGATACTCACACGTTCATCCGAATGCGCAATAAGTATCTTGCCTTCAGAAATATTGTAAACCTCAAAACCCATGCAAATAACCGGCCTTTGTATCTTTAAATCATTTTTTAGCCGGATATTATAGCTCGATGATATCTCCGGAATGTATTCGCTTTATTTTAAACATATCATAAAATCGGGCTAATGCAGGCAATTCTGTGCAATGTGTGGGATAAATTTTTTCGATTTTTTCCTTCTTGAAATACTCTGTCGTTCTTTTAGTGATCTCATCATCTTCCATCAGATGGAAACCCCCTAAAACAGCATAAACCTTTTTTGCGCATGTGACCTTCTTTGCATATTCTATGATATTGCAGATACCTGCATGAGAGCAACCTGTAACCACAATTAGGCCTTTATCAGATTTAATCGCAATGCCTGAATCATCCATTATGTAATCTTCCTTACGTCCTTCTTTATAAAATGGTGTTTTCTTTGCCTCAAAATCATTCATTCGCGGTATTTCCCCCAAAAAAACAATATTTTCAGATATCTGATACGGCTCTTTAGATAGCATCAAATCAAAAGACTTCCTTGCATCTTCTAAGCTAAGCGCTAGCCCGTTATACTTATCGTTGTCTTTCTTGTACCTTTTGATAAAGCATTCAGGATGGCAGATAAGTTTCTTACTTCGTATGAATCTCAACCCATTCCCATGATCCCAGTGTCCGTGGCTCAAGACAATGAGCTCTACGTCCTCAGGCGAGAAGCCGAGTATTTCATGATTCTTCAGAAACAAATCCGAACTGCCCGCATCAAACAATATCTTCTTCTCTCCTTCAATCAGGAAAGAAAGGCCGTGCTCGCCACAACATTTTTTACCCGCCAGATTATCATTAAGCACAGTTAGTCTCATGTTACCTCATATATTTTCAAAGAAATATTAAGCTATGGATAATTTGATTTAAATCCGGGTAATCCCGCAAGTTCCGGATACAGTTCCAAAAAAGGACATACTCATCCACAAAAAACGTATATTCGGATACTCATTTTCACCCATCTATAACATTTAAATAATCTAACGCCAAACAATCGATATGGTTTTAAGACAGGTACGCATCCATGGCCGGGGGGGCCAGGGCGCAGTCACATCCGCCGAACTTCTCGCGATAGCCGCTTTCAAGGACGGCAAATACTCCCAGTCATTCCCCTTCTTCGGCGTGGCAAGGCGCGGCGCACCCGTCATGGCATTCACCCGCATAGACGACAAATTCATCCGCCTAAGAGAGCAGGTAACAAAACCCGATTACGTCATGGTCCTCGACCCGACCCTGATAGATGTGATAGACGTAGCCGAGGGAACAACAGAAGACAGCATAATAATAGTAAACACATCAAAAAAACCACAGGATCTGAAAATCAGGACCAAAGCAAAAATAGTGACAGTCGACATCACAAAAATCGCGCTCGACATAATCGGCGCCCCCTTTGTCAACACCCCCATGCTTGGCGCATTCGCAAAAGCGACAAAAGAAGTCACGCTTGAATCCATACTCAAGGCCATAGAAGAAGAGATGCCCGAAAAGATAGCAAAAAAGAACATGGACGCCACAAAAAAAGTATACGAGGCAACATCATCATGACAACAAAACATTCACCAGGCGGAGCGATAACCGATGTCGGCAGTACGATCTCAAACAAGACCGGCACATGGCGCACATTCAGGCCAGTCATCGACACAAAAAGATGCACGGGCTGCGCAACCTGCGAGCGCTTCTGCCCCGACGGCGCAATCGTCGTCGATAAAGCAAAAAGAAAAGCCGAAGTGGATTACGATTACTGCAAAGGCTGCATGATATGCGCAGAAGTATGCCCCGTAAAATGCATCACAAAACAGATCGAAGAAAAGTAACAGATGATTCATTATGAACAATACAAAAATGCAGATCCTTGAAGGAAGCAAAGCAGCAGCCCTCTCCGTCTGCCTCTGCAGGCCGGCATTGACTGTGGCCTATCCCATAACCCCTCAGACCCACATCGTAGAAGCCCTTGCAAAATTCATAGCAGACGGCAAACTGGACGCGCGCCACATAGAAGTCGAATCCGAATTCTCGGCAATTTCAGCCGTAGTCGGCGGCTCAGCAGCCGGCTCCCGCGTCTTCACAGCGACAAGCTCACAGGGCCTCGCCCTCATGCACGAGGTAATATTCGCAGCAGCAGGCATGCGCCTCCCCATAATCATGCAGGTAGCAAACCGCGCCCTCTCAGCCCCCATAAACATCTGGAACGACTGGCAGGACTCGATATCAGAACGCGATGCAGGCTGGCTCCAGTTATACTGCGAGACCGCCCAGGAAGTAGTCGACACCACAATCCAGGCATATAAGATTGCCGAAGACAAAAACGTCCTCCTTCCCGTCATGGTCTGCATGGACGGCTTCTTCATAACCCACACCATTGAACCCGTAGAGATACCAGAACAAGCAGACGTAGACAGATTCCTACCGGAATACAAGCCGACTCACGCTTACCTCGACCCGAAAAGGCCGATGACCCAGGGCCCCTTCGCATTCCCTCAACCGTATATGGAAATGAGGAAAGATCTCTCAGACACAATCGACAGCTCAAAAGACACAATCAAAAAAGTCCACGACGAATTCAAAAAATCATTCAAAAGAAGCTACGGCAACGGCCTCATAGACGAATACAAAAACAAAGGAAAAAAGACAGTGATGATCACCATGGGCTCCCTCGCAGGAACTGTAAGGGAAGCAGTAGACGCGAGAGGCGACATCTCATTGGTGAGGATAAGATGCTTTAGGCCGTTCCCGAAAGACGACTTAAGAAAAGCATTGAAAGATGCAGAGACCGTCATCATACTCGAAAAGAACATCTCTCTTGGCGCAGGCACAGGCGCCCTCTTCGACGAGATAAGGAGCGCCCTTTACGGCGGGAAACAGAAAGTCCTCGGCGTAGTCTGCGGCATAGGTGGCTCAGAAGTCACAGTAGAAGACGTAAAAAACATAGCAGAAGAATCAAAGAAAAAGAAAGACGGCGACGTCTGGTGGCTGATGAAATGAAAAAAGACGACTTATTAGCACCCGGTCACAGGACCTGCGCAGGATGCGGCCCTGCAATAGCGACACGCATGATGCTAAGAGCCACAGGTCCGAACATCGTAATCTGCCACGCGACAGGCTGCATGGAAGTGACAACGACCCAGTACCCCACAACCTCATGGAAAGTCCCGTGGATTCACGTCCTCTTCGAGAACGCATGCTCCGTGGCATCCGGCGTAAAAGAAGCACTGATTGCACAAGGAAAAGAAGACGTCCACGTCATAGCCTTCGGCGGCGACGGCGGCATGGCAGACATCGGATTCCGCGCGATGTCCGGCCTCATGGAACGCGGCCACGACGTACTCATAGTCATCTACGACAACGAAGCCTACATGAACACAGGCATCCAGCGAAGCGGCTCAACCCCCTGGTGCGCATCAACAACAACAACCCCCTCAGGCAAGATAAGCAAAGGAAAAGAGCAATGGAAAAAAGACATGGTAGCGATTGCCGTAGCCCACCACATCCCCTACGCTGCGACAGCATCAATCGCCTTCCCCTTCGACCTCGAAAAAAAGATAAAAAAAGCACTTTCGATAAAAGGCCCGAAATTCATCCAGATACACGCTCCATGCCCTGTCGGCTGGTACTTTGAATCAGAAAAGACAATAGAGATAGCAAAACTCGCAGTAGACTCAAAGATGTGGCCGTTATACGAAGTCGAGGACGGTAAGAAGACCGTCACCTACAAGCCCAAAGGCACCCCCGTAGCAGACTACCTGAATCCCCAGAAGCGCTTCCGCCACCTGACCGTTGACGACATAAAAGAATACCAGAAGCGCGTAGACGATTACTGGCAGAAGAACTTCGAATGACTTTTAGCCAATTTAACTCTTCTTTCTCCCCTTAACTTTCTGAATATATCTGTGAAGTCCATCCCTCGAAATCATCCAGTTCCTGCTGATTGTATGCAGACATATAATATCGGATAGCATCAATTTCACTGTATCCGATACAAAATTTTGAAAGCATAATAACAATATTCACTGCACCAATCACACATCCAAACTCGTCTGCTCATGAGAAAACACGCAGGTCTCCGAAATGATATGCACGACATCAACCCCTCGCGCCACCAGCGCATCAGCGATAAGCGACCTGTGGCACTTGTTCGGCATCCCTTCAGCGCACATGATAGCGACCTTTTTCTCTCTGGCAAACTCCATGATCCTCTTGACAGCAGAATCAAACTCCTCTGTTTTCATATAGCTCCTGTATACCTCAAGCCCCTCGCTCTTCCACCCGTCCTTTGCCCTGCGAAGTCCCCCGAGTTCCGGCATATGTACATACTCTATGCCCTCGTTTTTAAGCGCACCTGAGATAATCTCCCGATCAAAATGTGGCACATAAACCGACTTCGGTACGCTGCGCACATCAATCACAAAAGAAACACCCTGCGCCCCTAGCATCGCTATGAACTCATCAGCAGTATTCACCGAATGCCCGATAGTATACACCGTCTCCATACAGGAGATATCGCGCAACAACTTTAAATGATAACCCCTATACGCACTCACTCGCCCCGATACTATCGGCAGCCTCCACACATCAGCTATAAAAACCACCCATATCCAAAATAAGCTGGTGATTATAATGATACTTAACAAAGACATAAAAAAACCATCAGATATGCCAAAACTGGAGAGCCCCTTCACGAGAAAGGAAATCAACAGCACCTACATCTGCATCCCAGAAATCAACGACAAATATCGCTGGGTATTTACCCCAGAGAGCAGAGCAATAGAAAAACTGGATGGCACAAACATAAGCATAATCATAAAAGACAAAACAATAACCTCTGTGTACAACCGCAAAAACTGCATAGACATCTGGAAAAAAGGAAATAAGATATATGCATACGGTCTCTTGGAATCAATAGATCGTGGCTATATATCAATAAAAGGCAATCCTGACGGTCAATACTTCGGCGAACTCATCGGCGCAAGAATCAACGGCAACCAATACAATCAGGACAACCCGGTTTGGCTCCCATTCAGCTATCTTAAAGAAAAATACCGCTACAAATTCTGGGATGATTTCGTAAAAGAGTTAGACGGCCTACCAGACAAGCAGATATACGAAAAAGTCCGCAACCTCTTCAAAGGCCTCTGGAGCTTATACAAAAGAAAAAAAGCAATCAAAGGAGAAGTCACCGAAAACACATCATTTGATGGACTCGCAGCCGAAGGCATCGTATTCTACAAAAAAGGCACCAACGAGATGTGCAAACTAAGAAGGGACATGTTCGACTTCTACATTAGCAACCGCCACAACACCACAAATAGCACACATAGAGGTTAGCTCATGGCAATTGACATACAGGACGGAACTCTCGATAGAGTCTATAATGACATAAGACAGGTATTGGAAAAAGCCCGGGATAATGCCTGCAGGGCAATTAATTTTGCAATGGTGACCGCATATTGGGAAATAGGCAGGATAATTGTTGAAGAAGAACAGAAAGGAGAAAAGAGAGCAGAATACGGAAAAGCGATACTCCGAAGTTTGTCCTGTAAACTATCGAAAGAATACGGCAAAGGATTTGACGACTCAAACCTCAGAAACATGAGGCAGTTTTATCTGACATTCCAAAATTGTGACGCACTGCGTAACGAATTGTCATGGACGCATTACAGGATGTTGCTGCGCATCGAAAAAGAAGAAGCAAGACAGTTTTATCTGCATGAGTCTATAGCCAATAATTGGAGCACACGCCAGCTTGAAAGACAGATAAACTCTCTCTTGTATGAACGTATCGCCTAAAGCAAAGACAAGGAAAAAGTAAAAGAATTGTCATATGGTCAAATCATCAAAGCACCAGAAGACATTATTAAAGATCCTTATGTTCTTGAATTTCTGGGATTGAAAGACAACACAGGATTACATGAAAGCGACATGGAACAATTGTTGATTGACAAGTTGCAGGCATTTCTACTCGAACTTGGGAAAGGGTTTTCCCTCGCATCAAGGCAAAAAAGAATAACAATTGACACAGACCATTATTATGTTGATCTGGTCTTCTACAATTATAGTTGACGTCGTTAATGGCTGGACAAATATGACCAATAAACCAACAGACGTCAATCTATATGGAAAAGCCATAGTCTAAAAAGTTATGGCTTTTACTATATATTTTGAAGTGTTTCATTCTTATTGACCTGAAACTGGGAAAACTCACGCATAAGGACATCGGTCAGATGGACTTTTATGTTCGTTATTTCGAGAAAGAAGAAAAGCAGGAAAAAGACAATCCTACAATAGGTTTGATACTCTGCTCAGACAAAAACGAGTCAATCGTAAAATACACCCTTCTCAATGAAAGCAGGACAATATTTGCATCACGATATAAACTCTATCTGCCGACAGAGGAAGAACTCAAAAAAGAGATTACACGAGAGCGGACATTAATAGAACATGAAAAGAAACTTGAAATGCAAAAGATTCCGCAATAATAGAAAGATATTTGGCAACAACTGTCTCTCGTGCACATCATCAAGATTTGTAACATTTGACATGATTCAAGTAACAATTATAGATTATGATTGCTGATCAACAAAAGATTGATTAGAGGTCTCATACGCACTCACTCGCCCCGATAGTATCGGTTACCATAAGATACTATCTGCCCGCTGCCACTATATAGGAATATTCCCAAACACAGCTTGTTGCATACTCCCCCCGAAATCAAAACTGGGAAGATACCCCGACGTCACAAGAAAGAAAATCACCCCGATAACAACCAGCGAAAACAGGTTGATAATGATTCCCTTCTCCATCTCATACCTCTCATCCCTGTTCAAAAGAAACATCAGCACCGTCACCGACAGGAACCCGCCGACATGCGCAACATGCGCAATCCCGTCATTCGCATTGCTCAGAAGCCCGGAGATATCAGCATAGATAGCAAACCACCCACAGATCATATTCGGCAGCGGCACGACCGACGAAAAAGTGATCCCGAACGGGTCAAGCAGTATCGCAGCAGCTATGATCCCCATCAAAGCCCCCGACGCCCCGATAGCAGGGACATCAGACCCCATAAGAAACAGATTGATAGCCGAATAGAACGCGCTGCTGATGACCAGCGCCCCGAAATATACCATTGCCGTCTTGGCGCTCCCAAGCTTCCTCTCAACCGACCTTGAAAAGATAAATATCCCAAACATATTCCAAAACAGATGCACAAGACTCCCGTGAAGGAACCCTGCAGTCACAAGCGTATAATACCTCCTGTAATCAAGCAGGTTGCTCGGATAATTGATAAGTGCATTAAACGTTTCACTGCTAAGAAAAAACGCAGCAAAAATCGTGACAGCCACATTGGCAATGATTATGGTGATCGTGAACTTCGCCTCGAACAGGAACTCATACATATCATAGAACGGCTTAAACAGATCCCCCCACTCCCTTTTGCCGAGCATCACAAGAACAAGAGTGACCGGCGTGAGCAAAACATCATAGATCAGCTTCAGCAGGAACTTCGACTCCGGCTCAATCTCCTTATCATCATCCATATTTTCATATTCAATAAACTGATATATATAATTGACATCAGAATGAGTTGTTAAGTCTTATGGTGATGATTATTCTATACTCAAGGCATGAAATAAATGAGCAAACTTCAACAAAAACCAATATGCATTGAGTATTCGAGCAAATCTTTGATTTGCTGAATCCTAAAAATCACGTGTGATTTTTAAGGATATGGAAAGGCACACAACTCAAATTATTAGTGCCTTTACTATAAAAACGTCATATATCCTCACGAAATAACGAATGTCATAGTTTCATTGATGACGAAGCATTGACCATAATATTCTCTCTCATAGGAAAAAAAGACTAAGACTAAGGAATATAACCTGCTGACCGCAAGAACAAATAAAGTAATATCAACAGAACAATAATAATAATTATATCTGGTTTTATTTGAGCCTTTTTCTTTTTTTCTTCGTAACTACTCAGCCCAATTATCCCCATTACCCCCATTATGACTTTTATACCCCAATTCTGTGTTAAAAACCGATAATTAGATATGGACGTTTGCACGATATCATATAATGCTTGACAAGGATGCATACATCAATAAATTA
>JBDRKP010000012.1:0-31802 GCA_043813875.1 archaeon
TGCACTTTGCACCTCTTCTTTATTTTTGAATTTCAATCGAGAAATAGTTAATGCACGATTAGGCTCGCCTTTTGAAGTTGGTTCGCAATTCAATCTTCGGCTTAAAAGCCGAAGGGTTTCTTGCTAGGCTCGCCCTAAAAAGTTATGGCGTTTATTATATTTTAGAATAACAGAAAAAATAGCACAACAGATTAGTTTAAAAGAATTTTTACATATAGTTCAACTCAGAACCAAACAGAAGGTGAAATCATGCCCGAAATCAAAAAAATATCTGAAAACATCTGGGAAATACCAAAATCAGGTAACATGCTTGTCCCCGCAAAAATATACGCATCAGACAAACTCATGGAACACATAAGGCAAGACAAGACAATAGACCAGGTAAGAAACGTTGCATGTTTAAAAGGAATACAAAAACATTCACTTGCCATGCCGGACGCGCACCAGGGATACGGATTCTCAATAGGCGGCGTAGCAGCATTCGACATGAATGAAGGAATCATAAGCCCCGGCGGCGTGGGCTACGACATCAACTGCGGTGTCCGCGCAATCACTACAAACCTCAAAGAAAAAGACATAATCGGAAAAGAGGACCAGCTCCTGAACATCCTTTTCACCAATATCCCCTCCGGCCTTGCAAGCAAAGGCAGGACAAGGGTCAGCAAGAGCGAACTCATAGAAATCATAGAAAACGGCGCAAAATGGGCAGTAAACCAGGGTTACGGCACAAAAAAAGACCTCGATCACACAGAAGAATATGGCTGCATAAAATCAGACCATGAAACAATATCTCCTGAAGCAATGAAACGAGGCATGCCACAAACCGGATCACTTGGTTCCGGGAATCACTTCCTCGAATTCCAGAAAGTCGAAGAAATATACGACCAAAAAACAGCAAAAGCATTCGGAATAAACAACACAGGCCAGGTCACTATAATGATACACTGCGGCTCCCGTGGTCTCGGCCATCAGGTAGCATCAGACTACATAAGATCGATGGAAAAAGAATACGGTTTCAAAGACCTTCCCGACAGGGAACTCATAAACGCCCCCATCCAGTCAGAACTCGGCCAGAGATACCTGAAAGCCATGAGCGGCGCAGCCAACTATGCATGGACAAATCGCCAGATGATAATGCACTGGGTCCGCGAAAGCTTCGCAAAGATATTCGATTCCACCCCACAAGACCTTGAGATGAACCAGATTTACGACGTAGCCCACAACATCGCAAAGATAGAAAAACACGACATAGACGGCTCAACAAAAGAAGTCTGCGTCCACCGCAAAGGCGCCACACGCTCATTCGGCCCCGGGAGAACAGAACTGCCCGCAGTCTACCAGAAAACAGGCCAGCCGGTAATCATACCCGGTTCCATGGGAACGTCATCATACATACTTGTAGGCACAAAAACCGCAGAAAACATCAGCTTCGGATCGACCGCTCACGGCGCAGGAAGAATCATGTCGCGCTTCAGCGCAATCAAATCATTCCGCGGAGAGAAAGTAAAACAGGACCTCCAAAAACTAGGCATAACAGTAAAAAGCGCATCATGGAAAGGCCTCGCAGAAGAAGCCCCTGAAGTATACAAAGACATAGACGAAGTAGTGAAAGTAAGCAACAACCTGGGCATAGGCAACCTCGTCGCAAAAGTAAGACCACTAGGCGTCATAAAAGGATAAAATAGGTAATATCTGAATATATAGAGATTGAATAGTTAACATATATAATATTATAGTAACACAGAAATAATACCTGACAAGAACACAGTTCAAAACATGACCTCAACAATAACCTTTATAAATCTAATGCTCCATAAAAAAAGGTATTGCTAAGAGTTCTATAGGTAAGAACAAGCAAAACCTTACAAAACCTGTACGGTTTGAAGAACACAATATATTATAATCCATTACGGTACGTAACGGGATTCTATATATAATTGCGTATTACTGCAATCCATATAACACACACAAGATACAGATATGCAGTAACACATAAAAAGACGCCACTAAGTGGATAAGCAAACCACTAATGCGTCAAACAAGGCGCCATTAAAATGGGAAAAGCACATCATCCAAGAAGAGGCTCAATGGGCTATGCGCCGCGAAAGCGCGCAAAGCGAATATACCCTAGAGTAAGCACTGTACCCAAAACAAACGAAGTAAAACCACTGGGATTCGCAGGCTACAAAGCAGGCATGGCACAAATCATGATGATAGACGACCGAAAGGAAAGCCCAACCCGCAATCAGGAAATAATCGTCCCGGTCACAGTTCTGGAAACCCCCCCACTGAAAGTGGCAGGCATAAGAGCATACACAGACACACCATACGGTGAAAAGGTATTAAAAGAAGTCTGGGCAGAGAAGCTTGACAAAGAACTGGAACGAAAAACAGACTTACCTAAAAAAAAGCACAAGACAGACACACTCGAAAAACTCGAAGACGTATCAAAATACACACTAATAGTCCATACAACACCAAAAATCGCAGGCATTCACAAAAAAAAGCCGGAACTATTTGAGATAGACATCGGCGGCAAGCCTGAAGATGCACTCAAATATGCAAAAGAAAAACTAGGACAAGAATTAACCATAAAAGAAGTATTCAAAAACGGCGAACTATCAGACACAATAGCCATCACCAAAGGCCTTGGCTTCCAGGGATCCGTAAAAAGGTTCGGGGTGAAATTGCTCGCCAAAAAATCCCAGAAAGTCATCCGAAAAGCAGGCAACCTAGGTCCATGGCATCCGCACAAGACACGAGGAACAGTACCGCAGATGGGTCAGATGGGTTTTCACAAAAGAACACAATATAATCTCAGAATCCTAAAAATCAGCGAAGATGCTTTGGACATAAACAAGAATGGCTGGAAAGAATACGGCCTGGTAAAATCGAGCTACATACTCGTAAAAGGCTCAATTCAGGGCTCGACTAAACGTCTTGTCAGGTTGAGACCTGCCATCAGGCCAAAAAACAACGCTCTTGGCGAACCAGAAATAACAGCAATGATATTATAACTACTGTGATGAAAATATGAAAGCTCAGATACTCTCACTCGATGGAAAAGAATCCGGAACAATAGAACTTCCACCCCAGTTCCAGGAAGAATTCCGCCCGGACATAATAAAAAGAGCGTTTTATGTTATTCAAAACAACAACAGGCAACCATACGGTACAGACCCAGAAGCAGGTCTAAGAACATCAGCGCGATTCATAGGCCGTAGACGTGCATACGGAACACACCAAAACAAAGGCATGCACAGGACAAAAAGAATCAGAAGCGGTTCAGGATACCTATCCGGAAGAGCAAGAGCAGTACCACACGCAGTAAAAGGACGAAAAGCTCACCCTCCAAAAGCAGAAAAAGACTGGACGCAGAAAATAAACCGCAAAGAACGCATACAGGCAATCCGCTCAGCAATCACTGCAACCACGAATATTGACCTTGTTAAAAAAAGAAACCACCAGATAGAAAATATTAAATTACCAATAATAATCGACGACAAATTCGAAAGATTAAAAAAGACAAAAGAAGTAAAAGACATCTTGGAAAAAATCGGTTTGAAACCAGAACTTGAACGCATAAAAGAAAAAAAAATACGGGCAGGAGTTGGAAAAACCCGCGGACGAAAATACAAGAAAAAAGTCGGCCCGCTGATAATCACATCTGGCAAATCAGATTTCAATAAATCAGCAAAAAACATGATTGGTATAAATACGGTCACTGTAAAATCACTCAACATAGAATTGCTTGCGCCTGGAGCAGTTGCCGGTCGGCTGACAATATGGACAAAATCTGCAATAGAAGAACTCGAAAAAGAAAAACTATACTCATAAAAAGTTGATTGAAAATGAAAGACAAAAAAGAACCAGAAACAACAAAAGAAAACGCTCCAAAAACCGCAAAAAAGGAAGTAAAGGCAGAACCAAAAAAAGAAAAACCAAAAACAACAAAAGAATCCAAGCCCATAACAAAAGAAGAAAAAAAGGACAATAAAGAAAAAACAATATCAACAATCAAAGGAGAATGGGGAATAATACAATTTCCACACCTGAGTGAAAAATCAATCGCAAACGTCGAGACACAGAATAAGATAGTATTCATAGTAAAACAAGGCGCAAAAAGATCCGAGATAAAAAAAGCAGTCGAAAACATGTTCGACGTAAAAGTCAAAAAAATCAACATACTCACAACATCAAAAGGCTTGAAAAAAGCATATGTAAGACTACACCCACAATATTCCGCACTTGATATCGCAACAAGACTAGGCATGATGTAAAAAATAACAAAAATAAAATAACATGTGAACAACATGGGAAAAAGAATAATCGCACAAAGAAGAGGAAAAGGCTCAAGCGTATATAGAGCATACAGCCACCGCCACCTCGCAGAAATAAAATACAGAGACAAGATAAACACAAACAATCAGGCCACAATCATCGACATACTGAACGACACTGGAAGAAATGCGCCCGTAGCAGAATTAAGATTCCCGGACAACACAAAGACATACACACTTGCTTCAGAAAGCTCAAAAACAAAAGACAACATATCCATCGGAAAAGACGCTGGAATAAAACCTGGAAACATAGTCCCGATTGGAAAAATACCTGAAGGAACACCAATATTCAATATTGAAATAAGGCCTAACGACGGCGGAAAGCTCGTCAGGTCAAGCGGCACATACGCAATAGTCTCATCACACGACGTAGACAAAACCGTAATAAAACTGCCGTCAAAACAATTCAAGTCACTCAATCATGCCTGCAGAGCAACAATCGGAATAACTGCCGGTGGAGAACTAAAATCAAAGCCATTTGTAAAGGCAGGAACAAGATGGCATACAATGCACAAGAGAGGCAAACTATACCCAAGAACATCTGCAAGATCAATGAATGCAGTCGACCATAAATTCGGTGGCTCAAACCTGGGTGTGGCAAAAACAGTATCTCGTAATGCGCCCCCTGGGCGAAAAGTAGGTACAATCGCCTCAAAACGCACTGGAAGGAAAAGATAATACTATTAAGGTGTAAACATGGTTAAAAAAAGACATCAGGTCATGCAAGAAGTGAAAGAGTTCACATTCAGAGGCCTCTCATTCGAAGAAGTCAGCAAACTGAAACTCGAAGAATTCATAAAACTCATACCATCCCGTGAAAGAAGATCAATAAAAAGAGGTCTGACAGAAATAGAAAAAGACCTCATCAAAAAGGTAAGCCAATCTAAACCAAACACATTCATAAGAACCCACGCTCGCGATATGATAGTATTACCCGAATTTGTTGGAAAGCGATTCGGAGTGCATAACGGAAAAGAATTTGTCCAGGTAGATATCACAGAAGAGATGTTAGGACACAGGCTTGGTGAATTCGCGCAAACAAGAAAATCCGTAACACACGCTGGCCCAGGCATGGGTGCGACAAGATCAAGCAAATTCGTAGCATTGAAATAAACAAAATAATCATCAAAAAAGTGAATGAAAATGTATCCCGTAAAAACTGACCCAAAAAAAAATGCAAAAGTCTGTGCAAGAAACCAGCGAATCTCAAAAAAGCACTCCGTAGAAATCGGTAGATTCATAAAAGGCATGAAACTGGAAAAAGCAAAAAGATACCTAAAAGAAGTATTACAAAAAAAGAAAGCACTGCCATACACAAAACACCACGACAGTCTGGGTCACAAAAAGGGTATGGGTCCTGGCAGATACCCGTTGCTTGCCGCAGAAAAATACATTGAACTCCTAAACAGTCTGGAAAAAAACGCGGAATATATCGGTCTCGACACAAAAAGCATCATAATCTCAAATGCATATGCGACAAAAGGTAGCGCATATTACCGGCCCCGAAGATCCCGTTTTCGCGGACAGCAGGTAAAAAGTACAAACATATCATTAATTGCAGAAGAAGGTAGAAAGAATGATTGAACGAAAATTCATCGAAAAGGGCATAAGAAACTCACAAATGGAAACATATCTGAATAGCGCACTCGAAAGAGCAGACTATAGCCATTCAGACATCAAACGAACTCCCCTCAACACAAGAATCGTCATCTACGCAGGAAGACCTGGAGTAGTCATAGGCCACGCAGGCACAAAAATCAATGAAATGACAGAAGCATTAAAAAACAAATTCAAACTAGATAATCCCCAAATAGAAGTAAAAACGATACCAAACCAGTACCTTGATCCAAAAGTAATAGCAAAGCAAATCGCTTCAAGCCTGGAACGCGGAATGAAACACAGGCAGATTGTCAACATCATGATTAAAAAAATTATGGGTTCCGGAGCTATCGGCGTAGAAATCACAATATCGGGAAAAATCAGTGGCTCACGCGCACGCAACGAAAAATTCATGGACGGCTACTTAAAAAAATGCGGCAACACATCCGACGTCCACACCCTTAGAGGATTCGAAAGAGCGACATTAAAAGCAGGCGTAATCGGTGTCAAAGTCAAACTGATGACCACAATGCCTTCAGTCCTCTCAATAGAAAAAAGAATAGAAGAAAAAGCAATAGAAAAGAAATCCTCTGAAAAAGAATCAGCAGAAAAACAAAAAAATGATACAAAAAAAGAGGCCAAAGACAAGGATACTGAAAAAGAAGCCTCGCCTGCAGAAGAAAAAAATAGAGACAAATCAAAAGCCATTAAAGAAAAAACAGAACCAGAAGAACCTAAAAAGGCAATAAAAAAAGATGCTGAAAAACACACAACAAAGGAAGATAAAAAGACAGAAGATACAAAAAAACCAAAACCTTCGCCAAAAAAAGAAACCCAAGAATCAAAAGACGATATTAAAAAAGAACCAAAAAAAGAAGAAACATCCCAAAAAAAAGAAACAACACCAGAAGAAAAAGAGAAAAAAACAAAAAAGAAGAAAGAAACAAAAAAATAACACAATAATGTTAACGTGATCAAATGTCAATAATCCGGTTCAAAGCAATGAAAAACATGAACGAAAAAGAGCTTGAAAAAAAAGAAAGCGACCTACGCCTGGAACTGGCAAAAGAAAAAGGAAAAATCCACATCGGAAGCGTACCGGAAAACACAGGTCGGCTAAAAGAGATCAAAAAGACATTGGCAAGGATGCTCACATTAAAAAAACAAAACCAAAAAACAGCCAGCAATAAAAACAAAAAAATAAACCAGGAGTGATAAGTTCAAATGCAAGATACATGCCCTAAATGCGGGCTACCAGCAGAGCTTTGCGTGTGTGAAACAATATCAAAAGAAGCACAGAAAATAAAGGTATACACAATAAAAAAACGATTCGGGAAAATATCAACCGTCATCGAAGGCATCGATGAAAAAAACATAGACCTGAGAAAACTCACCACAATACTCAAATCACACCTCGCATGTGGCGGCACATCAAAGGATGGCAAAATCGAACTGCAAGGAAATCACCCGGCAAAAGTCAAAGAAATACTGATAAAAGAGGGCTTCAACGAATCCACGATAGAATAAAAAATAGATGATCTCTGTGTCAATAAACCCTGCAAACATCTTGAGGCACGAACTGATCGGCTTAAAAACAACCATAACAGCCTCAAAAGACCCGAATATGCACAAGTTAACAGGCACAATAATCGACGAAACACAAAAAACCCTTACAATAAGAACAGACAAAAGAACAATAATAACATCAAAAAAAGACAACACATACAAGATAACACTCAAAGACGGACAACAAATAGAGATTACCGGGAAACTCATATCTGGGCGCCCCGAAGACAGGATAAAGAAAAAAAACCAAAACAGATGGAAAATGGTGTAACTGATGAAAAACATTGGAATCCCAATAAAAAACAAGCCAACAAAAGATTGTAACGACACAAATTGCCCATATCACGGCAACCTCAAGATAAGAGGCAGGACATTCCATGGTACAATAACCTCCGATAAGATGGAATCCAGCGTAGGCGTAACTTGGGCATACACAACAACCCTGCCAAGATTCGAACGCCTGATGCGCAATAAGTCAAAAGTCACAGCACACATCCCTCCTTGCATCCACGCAAAAAAAGGCGACAAAGTACTGATAGCAGAATGCAGACCGCTAAGCAAAAAAAAATCATTCGTAGTGGTTGAAAAAATAGAATAAAGAATAAAAATACCTGATGATTACAATGAAAGCTATATCGACAAGACCTACAAAAGGCATCAAAATCGGCACACGACTAAACTGCATAGACAACACAGGAGCCAAAGTGATACAGGTGATTGCCGTCCGTGGCTTCAAAGGCACACGCCGCAGGGTTCCCCAGGCATCCATAGGAAATGTAGTGATATGCGCCGTCAAGAAAGGAAATCAGAAAATAATGCACGAAGTCGTCAAAGCCATAATCGTGAGACAAAAAAAAGCATATCTCCGCCCAAACGGCATGCACATAAAATTCGATGACAATGCAGCAGTACTTGTGGACGACAAACTGGAGCCTCGCGGAAAAGATGTCAAAGGCGCAATAGCAAAAGAAGTCGTCGAACGATTCCCGACCATAGGAAAGATATCAAAAATAATAATATAAGAAAATCAACGTGAGAACATGAAAGCAAAATTTTCAATAAACTGGAACAAAAGCATAAAACCAAACAAGCAGCGCAAATATGTATTCAACGCTCCACTCCACATCAAAAACCGATTCCTCTCATGCAACCTGACAAAATCATTGAGATCAGAATACGGCATAAGAAGCATAAGAGTAAAAACAAAAGACACAGTCAAGATAATGCGCGGCGAACACAAAGGAAAAACCGGCGAAGTAACAAAAGTCAACGTAAAAGACAAGACATTACACATAAAAGACATAAACCGAAAAAAAGTCAGCGGTCAGGAAACAAATCTTCCTATACAACCATCCAATGTCCAGATAATAGAACTGGACACAAAAGACGAAAGACGCTTGAAATCACTAAGAAAGAAAAAAGAACATAAACAGGAAAAAAAAGATACAAAAATCAAAGAAAAATCAAAGATAGACAATAAAAAAGAATAAGAGTTGAAGATTATGCACCTCAAAAGACTAGCAGCATCAAAACATTTCCCGATAAGAAAAAAAGAATATAAATTTACAACAAGCCCGAGATCTGGACCTCATCCAAAAAACGAATGTATCCCGATTCAGATAATAATAAGAGACGTACTAAAACTTGCAGAGACAAGCAAAGAAGCAAAAAAAATATTGAAAACCAGCGATATACTCGTCGATGGCAGAGCACGAAAAGATCCAAAATACCCTGTTGGTTTGATGGACGTAATAACAATCCCAAAAATAGACAAAAACTACCGTATAATACCGAAAGAAGGAAAATTAATCATCGTCGAAATACCAAAAGAGAAATCAACTATCAAGATATGTAAGATCACAGGAAAAACAACAATTAAAAACGGACAGACGCAACTAAACCTCCACGACTCAAGAAACATACTGATAAAAAACGAAAAAGATGCAAAAGCATTCAAAGTCGGAGACACTATCGAAATTACACTGCCAGACCAACAGATCAAAAAACACATCAAGCTGGAAAAAGGCAACTTAGGGCTCATAATTCATGGAAAACACGAAGGAGAAATCGGAAAGATAAAAGAAATCAAGATCATCAACGGGCTACAGAAAAACAAAGCGACAATCACGACAGAAGAAAATAAGGACATAGAAACCCTAAAAGACTACATATTCGTAATAGGAAAAGATAAACCAGAAATAACAATCAAGTGAGCAAGATGCAAGATAACAATCCAATGAGCACGATAAGAGTAAATAAAGTTACCCTGAGCATAGCCACTGGCGAATCAGGCGAAAGTGTAGAAAAAGCATACACATTGGCTGAAAGATTGACAGGCCAAAAACCGGTACGCACACTTGCCACAAGGAAAGCACGCACGTTCCGTATACGACGTGGCCTTCCAATCGGTGTAAAAGTCACTATGCGAAGAGAAAAGGGTATAGAATTCCTAAAAAAGATTATGAAAGGAATAGGCAACCGTCTCAGTTCCTACAATTTCGACAACAACGGCAATTTCAGCTTCGGTCTCAAAGAATATCTAAGCATCCCTGGTCAAAAATATGACCCGAAATTAGGAATGATTGGGATGAACATAAACATATCCTTAGAGAGACCGGGATATAGAATTAAAAGACGAAAGATCAAGAAAGTAAAGATTTCAAAATCACACAGGATAACAAAAGACGAAGCAGTAGACTTCACAAAAGAGAAACTAAACATTCAAGTGGTGTAAATGGGCGAATATAAAAAAACAGAGAAAATAATAAAATCCAAATCCAAATATCTCAAATTCAAAAAAAATAACATCCCAAAAAAAAGAGCTAACGGGTTGGCACAATCTGTTTGCAGGGTCTGTGGCAAAAAAGGCCGCGGAGTGATTCAGAAATACAAACTTAGCTACTGCCGACGTTGCTTTAGAGATTTCGCAAAAAGCATGGGATTCAAAAAATACAACTAAGGTTAAACAAAAAAACAAGGTGTAAAAAAATGATGCATGATCCACTGTCAGACGCACTATCGCTAATCAATAATGCTGAAAAGGCAGGTAAACAGAAATGTACAGTCCGGCACATATCAAACCTGCTAAGAGACTCACTGGAAATAATGAAAAAATACGGTTACATTGGCGACTACACACAGACCGACGACAACAAAGGCAACCAAATCACGATAAAACTGATAGGCAAAATAAACAAATGCAAAACAATACTGCCACGACAACCAGTAGCAAAAGACAACTATGACAAATGGGAAAAAAGACATCTCCCTGCAGCCGGAGTGGGAACGCTCATAATATCGACATCTGAAGGTACAAAAAGCCATCATGAAACAAAAGAGAGGATTGGCGGGATTCTCATAGCATATGTATATTAGATATATTCAATCAAGGTGCACCAAATGGAAGCAATAATAAACATGAAAGATAATGTGAAAATCGACATAGATAACAAAAATATAACCGTGGTTGGTCCAAACGCCACACTCAAAAGAACATTCAGTAATCCACGTATCACAATATCAAAAAAAGACAACGACATAATAATAAAGACAGAATCCAACCAGAAAAAAGATAAAGCCATAGTCGGTGCATGGGAAGCTCACCTGAAAAACATGATAAGCGGCGCACAAAAAGACTACGAATACAAGCTGAAGATACTTTACACGCACTTCCCGGTGACACTAAAGGCACAGGACAACACAATCATAATAACTAATTTCATGGGCGAAAAAGGCATACGAAAAGCACACATAAAAGAAAACGTGAAAGTAGACATTAAAAAAGAAGAAATAATCATAACCGGTCCATCAAAAGAGAATGTTGGTCAGACTGCCGCAAATCTCGAACAAGCATGCAAGCAAAAGACCAAAGACATAAGAATCTACCAGGACGGCATATACATCACGAAAAAGGGATAGACATGACAGACATGATAACAGATTTACTCAACAAACGCTCAGAAATCAAAAGAAAAAAACCAACATTTCTAAGAACCGATGCAGGCATAATAAAACGTATTCCGAAAAAATGGAGACGACCAAGAGGACGTGACAACAAACTCAGAAGAAGACTTAGAGGCAGTCTTGCAAGCCCAAGCTACAGTTCACCCAAAAAAGTAAGAGGCATGCATCCGAAAGGCCTGTTTGAAATACTCATATCAAATGTAGACGATCTAAAAAACATCGACAACCAAAAACAGATAATACGCATACGAGGCACAGTTGGAAACAAAAAGAAAAGAGACATAATAAAAAAAGCAAAAGAATTAAAACTCCAGATAATCAACCCAAAAATCAAACTAAAAATCAAAATAGAACCGAAAGAAAAGAAAAAAACAGAACCAAAGAAAGAAAAAAAGGCAGAAGAAACAAAACTGGAAGAACAGCCAAAAGAAAAAGAAACCAAAAAAGAAGAAAAAACACCAGCTCCAGAAAAAGAGCCAAAAAAAGAAAAGAAAGTAGCAACAAAAAAGACATCAGGAAAACCAAAAACAACACAAGAAACTCACAAAAAGAAAAAATAGATAAAAAATGATTAAATGGACTCAATCGCATTTTTACATATGGGAAAAGACCATTGTCCGCGCTGCGGTACAATCGGTGACAAAAAAAAAGAGAACACGATAGAATACCTGAAATGCCCATTTTGCGAAACAGAATACACAAACGAAATAATATTAAAACTCGGAGAAAAAGAAATCACACTTGAAAACAACTAGAACAGCAATGAAATGATATTCAACACACGGTGATACATTTGAACGTAAGAAGCCAACGAGATATTGCAAAAAGAATACTGAAAGTGGGCAGAAACAAAGTATGGATAGACCCACAAAGAACAAACGAAGTCCAGGAATCCATAACAAAAAACGACATACGAAAGCTCATCATCGATGGCGCTATATCAAAAAAAGCAATCATCGGCACAAGCAAATCAAGATCAAGAATAATAAAAGAACAGAAAAAAAAAGGCCGCATGCAGGGATATGGTAAAAGAAAAGGAACGAAAACCGCAAGAACACCGTCAAAAACAATGTGGATAACAAAAATCCGGTCACTAAGAAAAGAACTAAAAGACCTCAAGACAAAAAACAAGATAACAACAAGGGAATACAGGCACCTATACACAAAATCCGGTGCAGGCGTCTTCAAAGACAAATCATATTTACACCTATACATCAAAAAAATGAAAGAATGAACGTAAAGAAATAACGTGATACTATGGACGCAAGATACAGGCTGAAATTCAAAAAAAGAAGAGAAGGCAAAACAAATTATAAAAAAAGATACAACCTCCTGCTCTCAAAAGAGCCGCGCATAGTTGTAAGAATCACAAACAAACAGATAATAGCAGAGACAATAGAATACAGCACCCAAAAAGGAGACAAGACAGTCGCATACGCATCATCCAACGATCTCACAGCATATGGTTGGACACAAGCCAAAAAAAACACATCTGCCGCATACTTGACTGGCCTTCTCTGTGCAAAAAGAGCCACTGAAAAAAAGATTAAAAGCGGCATCGCGGACTTCGGACTCCACACAGTCCACGCAAAAGGACGCCTCTTTGCAGCGATAAAAGGCGCACTCGATGGCGGCTTAAAAATACCACACGATGATGCAGTATTTCCTGATGAAAAAAGACTTTCAGGAACTCATTTAAAAACAGATGCAACAAAAGAATTTGAAAAAGTAAAAGAAAACATACTCAAAGCAAAACAAGAAAAAAAAGACAAAAAAAAAGAGACTACAACAAAAACAACGCCGAAAACAAAGAAAAAGGATAAGGAATAAGAGTGAAAAACATGGAAAATCAAACCGGAAGTTGGACACCAAAAACGAGCCTTGGTAAAAAAGTGATGAGCGGAGAAATCACATCAATAGACGAAATATTCAAAAAAAATTATCTCATAAAAGAATCCGAAATCATCGACTTCCTTGTACCCAATATTGAAGATGAAATCATATTCATTGGCGGGATGCCAGGCAAAGGTGGCGGCAAAAAAAGAACCCCCCTCAGAATCACAACCAGGATGCATCAATCAGGCAGAAAAAGAACCCTGCATGCACTCGTTGCGGTAGGCAACAGAAACGGCCTCTTAGGCATCGGTTATGCCACAGGAAAAGACGCAGTCAGCGCAATCACAAAAGCGACAACACAGGCAAAACTCAACATAATACCAATCAGACGCGGTTGCGGTTCCTGGGAATGTGAATGCAAAGGCCCGCACTCAATACCATTCAAGACAGAAGGAAAAGTAGGATCAGTAAAAGCATTGCTTATCCCTGCCCCTCGTGGAATCGACCTGTGCGTAGCTCCCGAAATCAAGAAAATAATCAAACTGGCAGGCATCCGGGACCTTTGGGCAAAAACAAGCGGCCAGACAGACACACGAATGAACTTCATAATGGCAAATTTCAATGCCTTAAAAAACCTTAACAAAATAAAAACAACACCACATGCAATAGAAGTGACAGGCGCTGTAGACGGTCCTCTCTCGACAATACCAATCCCACAAGAAATAGAAGACATCAAAACAAAGAAAGAAAAAACAGTAGAAAAGATAATCAAAGAAATAATACCTGCATTAGGCACAGAAAACGACGATTAGAAGGTTACGATTATGAAAATGTATGCCGTGATAAGACTAAGAGGTACCGCAAATATAAGAAAAGAGATAATGGACACATTAGACATCCTGCGCTTAAACAAGCCGAACCACTGTGTGATTGTACCGGAAACTGACATTTACAAAGGCATGCTTCAGAAAGCAAAAGACTACATCACATGGGGCGAAATCGATGACAAAACTCTGGAAGAATTAGTCACAAAACGCGCAAAAATCTCCCAGGCAAAAAAAGTAGACCCAAAAAACATAAAGACAATAATCGAAGGAATCAAAAAAGGAAAACTTAAAGAGACAGGAATAAAACCAGTATTCCAACTCACACCGCCAAAAAAAGGCTTCGAGAAAAAAGGAATCAAAAAGACATACAAGCAAGGTGGATCACTCGGCTACCGTGAAAGCAACATAAACATATTGCTACAAAAAATGATATAAAAAAGAAACCCGTGATATAATGACAGTCAACCGAAGAAAAAAATCCAACACACGCCGAGGCTCAAGAACTCATGGCTGGGGCAGCCCTAAAAAACACCGTGGTTCTGGATCAAGAGGAGGCGTAGGAAACGCAGGCTCCGGCAAAAAAGGTCAGCAAAAAATGACCACAAAAAACCTGACAGGCGAACGCATCGGCAAATACGGATTCAAAAGACCGGCTGTAACCATAAATAATCCAAAAACAATAAATATAGATGACCTAGAAAAAAATATAGACAACTACATCACAAACGGAAACGCAAAAAAAAGCAATAATATCACAGAAATAGACACGACAAAACTCGGTTACGACAAAATACTTGGACGGGGTAAACTGACATCTAAACTCAAGATAACATCTAAACAATTCTCAAAGACAGCAATAGAAAAAATAAAAAAAGCTGGCGGAGAAGCAATAGTAAAAGAATCAACCCAAAAGAAAGCACCTGTTGAAAAAAAAGAAATTCCATTGTAGAATTCTAACATAATCTCGTGAACAAAATGGACTACGAAGCACTCCTTCAAAAGCTGCCCGGCGTTGAGACACCAAAAAAAAGACAGACATTCAACCAGAAGCTAAAATGGACCGGAGTAATCCTATTATCATACTTCTTGCTTTCAGACACATTCCTGCTCGGGGTAAGCCCGGAAAGACTGGCATACTTCGAACAACTGGCAGCGCTGATCGGAGCAAGCATGGGATCAATCATCACCCTTGGTATCGGTCCTATAGTATCCGCAAGTATCATCCTCCAGCTTCTTGTCGGAGCAAAAGTTATTGCTTGGGACCTAAGCACACATCACGGCAAAGTGATGTTCCAGGGCACCCAGAAGATACTCGCATTCACATTCGCTTTCGTTGAAGCAGCAGCATATACGATGTTCGGAGCGATAGACCCAATAGTCCACACGACAGCGATGATGCTCTTCGTAATCGCCCAGCTGACACTCGGCGGGTGGCTCATCATATTCATGGACGAAGTGGTCTCAAAATGGGGCTTCGGATCCGGTGTCTCGCTATTCATCGCAGCAGGCGTAAGCAAGCAGATACTCATAAGAGGCTTCAGCATTTTAAGCACCAACTCACCAGGCAAATTCGACGGCATAATACCCGGCATGATTCAGGAGATTGTGTCAGGGACACCCACGCTCCAGAACCTCCTGCCATTCCTGTTACCGATAGTATCCACTTTATCAGTATTCGTATTAGTAGTTTACGCTCAATCAATGCGCGTCGAGATACCTCTGGCTTTCGGCTCGATAAGAGGCTTCGGAAGAAAATGGCCATTAAAATTCATATACACAAACGTGATGCCGGTTATACTTACATCAGCAATCCTCATAAACCTTCAGGTATGGGGCAAGATGCTGTCAGACCGCGGTTTTGCGCTCCTTGGCAAATTCTCAGAAAACGGCGATCCCACAAGCGGACTGATGTTTTTCCTGACTCCTCCCCGCTCGTTCGCAATAGAGATGATGTCACTGAGCATCCTTTTGAGCGTGATATTAGGAGTCATTCTCGCATATGTCATTTTCAAAGAAAAAGAATACATCATCGTAGCCGCGACAGCAGTAATCGGGATAATCATAGGCACCTACATTGTCAGCGCATATTCAACACTGCCGACAATCATGGACATGACACGTGTGCTGACATACGTATCATTCTACATGATCGGCTGCGCAATATTCTCCATGTTCTGGGTAAGCACTTCAGGCATGGACGCAAAAAACGTCGCAAGACAGATACAGGGATCCGGCATGCAGATACCTGGCTTCAGGCGCGACCCCCGCGTGATAGAGCGCGTACTCTTACGCTACATCCCGCCTCTTGCAATACTCGGTGGCGCATTCGTCGGCTTCCTTTCCGCATTCGCAGACTTTTCAGGATCAATCGTCCAGGGCACAGGCCTCCTATTGACAGTAATGATAATCTATCAGCTATACGAACAGCTGGCAACCCAGCATCTTGAAGACATGCATCCGATGCTAAGACAATTCATGCAGAAATAAGAAATGATAAAGATAAAGAGGACAAAAATGGTAGAGATACTATATAATGCAATAGAAGCGATATTTGCTCCCCTCATAAAGATGGGACCGATATACGCAATCACAGGCATATCGACAGTAATATCGTTGCTCCTCTCAATAGCATACAAATTCCTCGTAAACCAGAGCAAAGTAAAATATATCAGAGCCGAACTTAAAGAACTGAAGACAAAAATGAACGCAGCAAAAAAGAAAGGCTCAGAAAAAGAACTGAAATCATTGTTCGACAAAAGCCTGAAACTGAACAATCAACAACTCATGCTCAACATGAAACCATTGATGGCATCCATGGTCCTTATAACACTATTCCTTCCATGGCTCGGGTACGCTTACGGGGACATCAACGTCCCGATAGAAAACAACAGAGGAACCTACACATACGACAAGACACCAGAGAATTTCATGATAACAGAAAACAGCGCACCCACAATAACATTCGAAAACAGCGCACTTAACCCCGCAAAAGACGGCGATGAAATAAGAATCGCCGATCGGACATACAAAATAGACATAGAAAAAAAAGATGACAAGATAAGCAACGTAAAATTCACAGGATTCAGAGCAGACCTGCCATTCAAATTACCCATATTCGGAAACATTGTCGGCTGGCTCGGGCTATACATCATAATCTCCATGCCAACCACATTTTTATTCAGAAAGATCCTGAATGTCGAATAACGCACAAAAGATTTATAAATATATCAAAACAACCAATCACGACACACAAGAAAGAGAAGTGAATAACCATGAAACAGATATTCGAGACAAAATCAGTAAAAAGAATCGCAACAAGGACACCTGGCGGCAAATTGACATACAACTACCGCAAAAAGAAGGTATCCGCAGCGACATGCTCAAACTGCAACCAAAAACTGGGCGGTGTCCCGAGAATGAGAGCATTCGAGATAAACAAACTGCCAAAAACCAAGAAAAGGCCAGAACGAGCATACGGCGGAGTTTTATGCCCTGCATGCTTGGAAGAGAAGATAAAAAACAGACTCACGGTGACAGAAGATGGCAGCAATTGAAATCGGGCGCATATGCGTAAAGACAAGAGGAAGAAACGCAGGCAAATACTGCATAATCACAGGCGTAGTTGATGATAATTTTGTGAATATCAGCGGACCAAAAGCCCTGAACGGCATAAAACCAAAAAGATGCAACACCACACACCTCGCCTACACAGACAAGAAAATCGAGATAAAAGACAAGGCAACAGAAGAAGAGATAAGCAGAGCTATAGACAGCGCAAAACTCACAGAGATCTTCAAAGATGGCCTTAAATTCTAAATTTTTCCAGTCAACCAATTTCTGGATAAACAACACCGCATAGATTCATCCTTAAAACTTTATCCTAAAGGAAATATCTACAAAGGATTAAGCCCAAATAGTTCTACGACAGGACATCACAAATATGAGAAAATTCAACGAATCATTCGGCTTATAGAACAAATCTCAACAAATATAAAACTACTTTTCTTATAAAAGGACTATGTCAAAAAAAGAAAGCAGCACAATAGATACAACAACAGACATAGAACCGGAAAAAATCTCAATAGAAACAGACTCTGAATGGCTGATAAAATCCACATCAAAAACAGACCCAAAATACGGCTGCAGACCTGAAGACAGGAACATAGAAACCCACATCAACAACGGACTGATAATTCTTGACAAACCCAAAGGCCCGACATCCCACCAGGTCGCTGCATGGGTTCGCGACATCTTTTGCCTCAATAAAGCAGGCCATTCAGGCACACTCGACCCTGGAGTGACCGGAGTGCTCCCGATTGTGCTTGGAAACGCAACAAAGATAATACCGGCACTCATCCGCGGAAAGAAAGAATACATCTGCCTCATGCAGCTCCACAACGAAGTCCCGCACAAAAAGATACTTGAGACCGCAAAATCATTCACAGGAAACATTGAACAGATGCCTCCGGTAAAATCCGCAGTAAAAAGACAGCTGAGGATAAGAGAGATATACAGCCTGGAAATACTTGAGATTGAAGGCACAGACGTCCTTTTCAGGGCAGAAGTGGAGGCAGGCACATACATCAGAACACTCTGCGTCGACTTCGGGAAGAAGCTGGGAATCGGCGCTCACATGCAGGAACTGAGACGAACAAAAGCAAGCTCATTGCTTGAAAAAGATGCAGTAACATTGCAAGACATAAAAGACGCATGGGAATTCTACAAAGAAAAAAAAGACGAGAAATACCTCCGAGACATAATAAGACCATTAGAAAGAGGAGTAAAGCATCTTCAAAAAATCATGATCAAAGACTCAGCAGTATCCGCAATATGCCACGGCGCTCCCCTCCACATAGGCGGCATCGTAAGATTTACAAAAGACATAAAAACAAACGACATAATAGCAATAATGACCTTAAAAGACGAACTCGTAGCCCTTGCAAAATCGACAATGGACTCAACTGCAATACACGACAGCACGCAAGGCACAGCAGCAGAAGTGACAAGAGTGATAATGAAAGAAGACACATATCCAAGAACATGGTAAGAACATAATAAGGAGGAAATAACATGCCCGTCGACAAGAAACTAATGGAGATACTTGCATGCCCAAAATGCAAAGGAGACGTAAAAGAAGAGAGCATGTTCATAACATGCAATAAATGCAAGCTTGCATACCCGATACTGGACTCTGACATCCCCGACATGCTGATTGAAGATGCATGGCCCCTGGAAAAAGCAAAAAAATCAAAATTCAGGCACACGATAAAAATATAAAAAAAAGCACCAAAACAAACCGGACAACAAAGTGTCGAGGTCGCCTAGCTCGGTATGGCGCCGGTCTTGAATCATAGAAGCGAAAAAACAAAGCGCTTCTATCCATGCAAACCGGTGTCCGCAAGGACTCGGGAGTTCAAATCTCTCCCTCGACGCTATTCCAAACAATAACAGGTGACTTAAACGCAAGTTTAAGTCGCCCTGATGATCAACCTTTCTGAAGGTTGGTTCGAATCTCTCCCTCGACGCTATTCCAAACAATAACAGGTGACTTAAACGCAAGTTTAAGTCGCACAATTACAAAAACAAAAACCAGTGACCTAAAGAGAAGTCAACAAAAGCAGTGTGCTTGAGCGAAGCGAAACACACCTGATGCTCAAGCTTTCAGAAGCTTGTGATCAACCTTTCTGAAGGTTGCCCCAAAACAACCTTTATAAAGTTAACGGCACATAAAACAGTACTGTAGTATACAATGGTATCTACACACAAAAACTACATTTGAAAATCTCAAATTGGTTGCTCAATCCTGCATCAGAGATTAAGCATAAAATCAGTCCAATTGAATTCTAAAACCATTAGAATCATAAGGACATCAGCACAAATTAGGTGATATTTTGGCAATATTCGAAAACATAGTACGAGTCATGAACACAGACTTAAACGGCGACAAAAGCATAGCCTATGCACTGACAAGCATCAAGGGAGTCAACTACAACCTGGCAAAAGCAATTATATATCGCGCTAAAATAGACGGCACCAAAAAACTAAAAGACCTCAGTGAAAAAGACATATCTGAAATTGAAAAGATCATAGAGGATCCGATAGAATCAAAAATACCCTCATGGTTACTAAATCGCAACAAGGACTACAAAACTGGTGAGAACCTGCACATAACAGGCACAGACATAACCATAACAGTCCGTGAAGACATAAATCGCCTAAGAAAAATCCGCTCCTATCGCGGCATCAGACATGAAAAAGGACTCCCAACAAGAGGCCAGAGAACACGATCATCCTTCAGGAAAGGAGCAAAAGTCGGCGTAGTCAAGAAAAAGAAATAATTATCCAACAAAATATAGGTGAAACATTTGGGAGACCCAAAAAAACAACACAAACACTATGACAGCGTGAAAAGACCGTGGGATAAAGACAGGATTCTGCTCGAAGAAAAGCTCGTCAAAAAATACGGAATACGCAGAAAAAAAGAGTTCAGAAAAGCAGAGACAATCCTAAGAAACCTAAGACAGCGCGCAAGAACACTCATAGGCACAAAGAACGAAAAAGAAGAATCATTATTACTGAAAAAAGTATACGATATGGGATTCGCCAACAAAGATGCAACCATCGACACCATACTGGGATTGAAAATAGAATCCGTTCTCGACAGGCGCCTCCAGACCATGCTGCTAAAGCACAACCTTGCAAACACGCCACTACAGGCAAGACAATTCATCGCACACGGTCACATAACAGTGAACGGAATAAAAGCAATATCTCCAAGCTACACCGTAAAAATACACGAAGAAAACAACATCATCTTCAATCCAAACTCAAGCCTCAACCACACATTCAAGGCAGCTGAAAAAGAAGAGCCAAAAGTAAAAAAAGCTCCGTCTAAAGACGACAAAAAAGAAAAAGAACCCAGGAAAGAGAATACAGAACCAAAAAAAGAAACAAGCAAAAAACCAAAAAAAGAAGATAAAGCTCAACCTAAAGAAAAAACAATAAAAGAAAAAGAACCCAAAGCAAAAGAAACGACAAAAAAAGAACAATCCACCAAAAAAGAAGTTAAAGAAAAGAAATAAAGGCGGAGAAAATGGCAGAAGAAAACGACAACAACAATAAATACAAAAGAGTAACCAAATGGGGCATCGCACACATCTACAGCAGCTTCAACAACACGATTGTTCACATAACAGACATCACAGGATCAGAAACAATATCAAGATACAGTTCAGGCATGATCACAGACAAAGGCCACCAGCAGGGAACACCATATCCATCCATGCAGGCATCAAAACGCGCCGCAGAAGAAGCACGGGAAAAAGGCATAACATCAGTCCATGTGAACGTACGTGCACCCGGTGGCCACGGCGCAAAGACCCCGGGAAAAGGAGCACAACCAGCCATAAGAGCACTGATTCAGGGAGGGCTAAGGATAGGTAAAATCGAAGATTTGACACCCATACCACACGACACCACACGAAAAGCAGGCGGCCGGCGAGGTCGGAGGATTTAAAATGAAAATCAACATGCTAAACAGCAAAAACAATGAACTCACATTCGAAATTCTCGACACAACACCCGAATTTGTAAACACCATCAGAAGAACAATCATTACAAAAACAAACACACTAGCAATCGACACAATAGACATCCACACAAACTCATCAGCCCTCTACAACGAAATACTTGCTCACCGCATCGGAATGATACCACTCAAATTCAAAGACGCACTCAAAAGAACAGAAGAATGCACATGCGAAGGAAAAGGATGCGTAAACTGCGAAGTAAAACTAGTCCTCAAAAAAAGCGGCCCATGCACAGTATACTCAAAAGATTTCAAATCAACAGACAAGAACGTAAAACCGACAAGCAACAATATCATCATCGTAAAATTGCTCGACGGACAGGAAGTGAACCTGGAAGCGACAGCCAAGATAGGCACATGGCCCGAGCACGCCAAATGGCAATCAGCCAATATCGGATACAGATACTATCCAGAACTAAAAGCAAACAAAGACTGCGACATGTGCAAAATCTGCGCAAAAGAATGCCCAAAATCCATAATAGACACAACAAAAAACATAAAACTAAAAGACAACTACGAATGCGACCTATGCAGCAAATGCACAGAGACATGCCCAAAAAAGGCATTGACACTCGAAAAAGACAGCACACACATAATATTTAACATCAAATCCGTATCAGGTCTGGAACCAAAAGACATCATCATAAGTGCATTAAATACATTAAAATCCGACCTCGACGAAATATCCAAAAAGATCAAATAACACAAAATAATCATTCCTGGTCTGCAGGGGTACCCGAGCTGGCCAAAGGGGCAGGACTTAAGATTCAAAAAACAATCCATAAGATATCCTGTAGACGCAGGTCTTACGAGGGTTCGAATCCCTTCCCCTGCATAATGATCAAAAAATAAAATAAAAACAAACGTGAAAAATATGGCAAAAGGAACAGGACCAACCAATCCAAACACAAAAAATATAATCAAAAAACTAAAAAAACAATCAAACGATAAAAAAGTAAGTATCTGGAAAGACATAGCAAAACGACTGGAAAGTCCAAAAAGAATACAACCAGCAGTTAACATAAGCAAACTCGAAAGATATTTAAATAAAGGAGACAGCGCAATAATACCCGGAAAAGTACTAGGTGACGGAAACATCACAAAAGCAATAACCGTAAGCGCACTTAAGTTCTCAAAGACAGCAAGGTCCAAAATACAAAAAGCAGGCGGCAAATGCGTTACATACGAAGAAATGATAACAAAAAACCCAAAAGGCTCAAAAATAAAAATAATGTCATAAAGGCGAAAACATGATAATAGATGCAACAGACACGATTTTAGGAAGGCTTTCAAGCCACTGTGCCAAAAAAGCGCTCAACGGCGAAGACATAATAATAGTCAACGCAGAAAAAGCGATAATCTCTGGCAGAAAGACAGACATCTTAAGAAAATATAAATTCAAAAGAAACACCGGCGACGTAATGAAAGGCCCGTTCATCTCAAGAATGCCTGACAGAATAGTAAGAAGGACAATCAGAGGCATGCTACCATGGAGCACTTCAAGAGGGAAAGTTGCATTCAAGAAGATACAAGTGCACATCGGCGAGCCAAAAAACATCACGGGCGTTCGGACAAAACTGGAACAATACAACAAAACGACATTGAATAATCCAAAATACACAACAATAGCAGACGTAAGTAAATGGCTTGGAGCAAAGTGATAAAATGAGCAAAAAAATAATCAACACAATCGGAAAAAGAAAACGCGCAATAGCCCGTGCAACCATCTCACAGGGAAGCGGCAAAATCATAATCAACAAAATACCATTGGAAAACATAAAACCAGAACTAGCACAACTAAAAATACTGGAACCATTAATCATCTCAGGCAACATTAAAGACAAATTAGATATCAACGTGACCGTCAGCGGTGGAGGCACATTCGGTCAGGCCGATGCAACAAGACAGGCAATTTCACGCGGTCTTGTAAGATGGAGTGACAGCAAAGAACTCCTGAAGACAATCATCAGCCACGACAGAACCATGATCAGCTACGACCCCAGAAGAACAGAACCACACAAACCTTCCCGCTCAAAGCAAGGTCCAAGAAGAAAAAAACAGCTAAGTAAAAGGTGAAGACATGATAATACCAATCAGATGCATTTCATGCGGCGAGCTAATAGGAGACAAATGGGAGAAATTCAGAGACGACCTCGCCCTTGGCAAGGACCCCAAAAAAATACTTGACGAACTCAAAGTAGAAAAATACTGCTGTAGGAGCATGTTAATAACCCACGTAGACCTGATTGACGAAATCGCAATCTTCAAGAAAAGGCTGATACCACGCAAAGAACAATCAACTGCTCCTGTAGTCTAGTCCGGTAAGGATGCCGGCCTTTCAAGCCGGTGGCTCGGGTTCAAATCTCTTAAATATTCTAATCACACTAATATTTTGAGTGAAAATCCCGGCAGGAGCATTAATTATTTATTTCTTAGAGATACACTTAAAAGATACACAAAAGCAGGGGTCGCCCAGTTGGTCAAAGGCGCCGGGCTTAGGACCCGGTCTCGTAGGAGTTCGAGGGTTCAAATCCCTTCCCCTGCACTATTCTTCAAATTCATTAATTGAGACCAAAACAGCCCAAACTCTTATAAATCTAATTCCTCCTAAACAATTATTGCTTCAAACAAAATGATGAGGGTAAGATAGTCTGGTTAGTCCTGGAGACTGTGGATCTCTATACCTGGGTTCAAAAATCAAGCCATTTCCAAAAATGCTTGTGTTGAAAATCCCAGCCCTCATCCTTCATCAATCAAGCAGCAGAATATAAGAAATAACATAAGAGAACAACACAAGAAAGCACATCTTGTCTAGAAACCAGATAACACATAAAACAGATACAGCATCAATCAGCAACAAAACCACAAAGTATATAAAGGTTTGCTTGACATATAGTATAATTCGCAACCACGGATTTATTTCTGAAATTCGTAACCAAGCAAGAACTATACTCCGTATAGCTTCTTGAAGCAAAAAATAGACATATAGCGAACACATCACAAAGTCGATAAAACCTATCGATTTACACACAAAATAGATGTAGATATGTCAAACAATAAGTACAAGATGTTGGCTCAAACACAGTTTGAGTCAGAAAAAGGTGAAACTTTGTATAACTCCAAAATATCCAAATTGGATATTTGGATCTTAGTGCAGCAATGCATTAAGATCCGCTAATTCCGGTTGATCCTGCCGGAGATCACCGCTATTGGGGTTCGATTAAGCCATGCGAGTCTTTGGTAGCAATACCAAGGCAAACTGCTGAGTAACACGTAGTTAACCTGCCCTTAAGTCTGGGATAATCTCGGGAAACTGAGCATAATACTGGATATGTGATAATGCCTGGAACGGTTTATCACTCAAAGCTTCGGCGCTTAAGGATGGGACTGCGGTGGATTAGGTTGATGTTAGGGTAACTGCCTAACATGCCTATAATCTATAGGGGCTGTGAGAGCAGTGGCCCCCAGATGGGTTCTGAGACACGAACCCAGGTCCTAAGGGACGCAGCAGGCGCGAAACCTCCGCAATGCACGCAAGTGTGACGGGGGAACCTCAGGTGCTAGCACTACAAGTGTTAGCTTTTTGCGAGTTTAAATTGCTCGCAGAATAAGTGGTGGGCAAGACCGTTGCCAGCCGCCGCGGTAATAACGGCACCACAAGTGGTGATCACGTGTATTGGGTCTAAAGCATCCGTAGCCGGATAGGCAAGTCATTTGTGAAACTTCACAGAAAACTGTGAAAAGTGCAAGTGAAACTATCTATCTTGGGACCGGGAAGGGTTAGAGGTACTTCTAGGGTAGAGGTGGAATTCTGTAATCCTAGAGGGACCACCTGTGGCGAAGGCGTCTAACTAGAACGGATCCGACGGTGAGGGATGAAAGCTAGGGGAGCAAAGGGGATTAGATACCCCCGTAGTCCTAGCTGTAAACGATGCCCGCTAGGTATTGCGTGTTTTTCGTGAACATGCAGTGCCGTAGGGAAGCCATTAAGCGGGCCACCTGGGAAGTACGGTCGCAAGGCTGAAACTTAAAGGAATTGGCGGGGGAGCACACAAGGGGTGCAGTCTGCGGTTTAATTGGATTCAACGCCGGGAACCTCACCAGGGGTGACAGCATAATGATAGTCAGCTTGAAGAGCTTACTTGAAGCGCTGAGAGGTATTGCATGGCCGACGTCAGTTCGTGCCGCGAGGTGTCCTGTTAAGTCAGGTAACGAACGAGACCCGTACCCTATGTTGCCAACAGTTTCTTCGGAAATTGTGCACTCATAGGGGACCGCTGGTGACAAATCAGAGGAAGGAACGGTCAACGTTAGGTCAGTATGGTCCGAATCCCTTGGGCTACACGCGGGCAACAATGTTAGGCACAATAGGATGCAACACCGAAAGGTGAAGCTAATCCCTGAAATCCTAACTCAGTACAGATTGAGGCTTGCAACTCAGCCTCATGACGCCGGAATCCCTAGTAGTCGAACGTTAGCATCGTTCGGCGAATACGTCCCTGCTCCTTGCACACACCGCCCATCAAACCACCTGAATTGGGTCTAGATGAGGCTTTATCAACTGGTAGAATCGAATCTAGGCTTAGTAAGGGGGGTTAAGTTGTAACAAGGTAGCCGTACCGGAAGGTGCGGCTGGATCACCTCCTACGTCGCCAGACAAATGTCTGGCACACTGGAGTTATACAAAGCACCAAATTTTCACCATCAGACAATCAGAGAAATAAATCCTAAAAAAAGACTCTGCCCATAGCAGTAACAACAAGCGGGCTCTTAGTTCAGTTGGTAGAACGCTGCCCTTGCATCTACAGCTTTGCTGGAGACACAGCAAAATCGTTTGCAAGTGAGGCAGAGGCCGCGCGTTCGAATCGCGCAGAGTCCACTAAAAAAACATCAAAAAGCATATTCACAAAAATAAAAACCAACAACATGCCTTTGAAACCCATAGGTATGTCGGGAAATGTACACGCACCCACGCAACACATACATGATGATCCATCATAGGTTTGGAATAAGGATTTTGCACATATACGCATTAAGCCATATAATGGATGACTTGGCTCAAGAGCCGATGAAGGGCGTGACAAGCTGCGATAAGCTGTGGGGAGACGCAAGTGGTCTTCGATCCACAGATCCCTGAATAGGTTATCTCATCAACTCGATGGCTCCTAACAGAGCGGGAACGCGGGGAATCGAATCATCCAAGTACCCGCAGGAAAAGAAAGCAATTGCGATACCGCTAGTAAAGTCGATCGAAAACGGTACAGGTCAATCCGAATCTTTAACAGTAATGTTATAGAGATGTAGATTTCGCTTCAGACATTACCTCCTTTAATTTGAAAAGAATTCCTCTGGAAAGTGGAACTAGAAAGGGTGATAGTCCCGTATTTTAAAAATTAAAGGAACTAGTCTGACAGCAGAGTAGCTTAGGTTGGAAATCCTGAGTGAATTTGGGAGACAGTAGCTCCTAAACCTAAATACTCCTTGAGTCCGATAGCGTATTAGTACGGTGACGGAAAGTTGAAAAGTATCCGTAATAGGAAGTGAAAAGAGTCTGAAATTATATGGTCAAAGTAAGGTACGGCATCAAAGGATAGGGATTCGTCCCTGACCAGTGTCGTATCATGCGTTTCGAAAAAAGAGGTAGGGAGTATATCTAAGTGGCAAGGTTAACTGCTAAAAGCAGGAAGCCGTAGGGAAACCAATCGCCCGCAGCATCGCGAGGGGCATTGTATTAAACTGCATTTAGTCACTTGGATATTACCTGAACCCGTTCGATCTAATCCTGGGCAGGATGAAGTGTGGCGAAAGCTGCATGGAGGTCCGAATCCGGTTGTGGATCACCTTCGGGTGACTTGGGATTAGGGGTGAAAAGCCAATCGAGAACGGTAATAGCAGGTTCCTTTCGAAATGAGCCGCAGCTCAGCCTGGAGCGAGGAAGATAACGATGTAGAGCTACTGATTAGGTATTTTGGGGGAGAAATCCCTCGGTATCTTGTCAAACTCCGAAATCGTAATCACTGTAGACCTCCGGAGTGAGTGCTGTGGGGTAAGCCCATAGTACTAGAGGGGAACAACCCTGGCGAAAGTTAAGGTCCCAAAGTATTTGCTAAGTGTAATTAGAAGATTGTCCTATACCATAGACAATAGGGAGGTAGGCTCAGAAGCAGCCATCCTTTAAAGAAAGCGTAACAGCTCACCTATCTAGGTCTAAGGCGTCGTAAATGGACGGGGCTCAAGCAGATCACCGACACTTTCGGGCATTTGCGCAAGCGAATGATTCAGTAGAAAGGTATCGAGTTAGGGCAGAAGCAGGGCTGTGAGGTCCTGTGGACCTTATTCGACAAAGAATCCTACCGGTAGTAATAGTAAATAGTTAGGTGAGACTCCTAATGGCTGTAAGGGCAAGGTTTTCCCAGCAATGTTCGTCAACTGGGAGTTAGTCGGTCCTAACCAATCCCCTAACTGGGTGTTTGGGAAAGGGAAAGAGGTAAATACTCCTCTACTATAAAAATACACGCGGCAACGCAAGCTTAACTTCTGACACTTCGGAATAGGCTGACACGACTCATCAGTCGTGCCAAGCATATAACTCCATGGAGAACCGTAATGGTGAGAAATGGAAGAAATTGCGAATGGCTTTCCGTATGGAGAGTTCAGTCAATTTCTGGAGTTGATAAAAAAGGAGCTAAGACGGATTTTTTATAACCGTACCAAGAACCATCACTGGTGCCCTAGGTGAAAAGCCTAATGTGTTTCGGGAATAATCCAGCTTAAGGAACTCGGCAAACTAGCCCTGTACCTTTGGTAGAAAGGGTGTCCATTGCTCTGCACTCGTTGTAGATGCAGTGGATCACAGTAACGAGGGAAATCCGACTGTTTAACAAAAACGTAACTGGCTGCTAGTCCGTAAGGATGTGTACAGCTGGTGACTCTTGCCCAGTGCCAGTATCTCAAACTTCGGTTCAACGGAGCTAAGGACTGGTAAACGGCGGTCGTAACTATGACGATCTTAAGGTAGCGTAATCCCTTGCCGATTAATTGTCGGCCCGCATCAATAGAGTAACGAGATTTCCGCTGTCTCAAGCTGGAACCCGGTGAACCCACTGTTTTGGTGCAAAGTCCAAAGACTTCCAACGGGAAGCGAAGACCCCGTGGAGCTTCACTGCAATCTGTAGTTGCGGTATGAGTCTAGATATATAGCGTAGGTAGTAGACTTCGATGCTGAGTCGCAAGGTTCAGCTGAGTCAACAATGTAACACTACCTTTCTAGAAACATGCTGCTTACCCTTTCAGGGGACACCTGCAGACGGGCAGTTTGGCTGGGGCGGCACACCCCTAAAAATTTATCAGGGGTGCCCAATGGTATCCTCAGACGGGACAGAAATCCGTCGTAGAGTGTAAAAGCAAAAGGATGCCTGACAGGATTTTGAAAAGCGAGAAATCCTGCCACGAAAGTGTGGTTTAGCGAACCCATGAAGCCTCCTATTGAGGCCCATGGATGACAGAAAAGCTACCCCGGGGATAACTGAGTTGTCACGAGCGAGAGTCCATATCGACCTCGTGGCTTGCTACTTCGCTGTCGGCTCTTCTCATCCTGGCTGTGCACAAGCAGCCAAGGGTGGGGGTGTTCACCCATTAAAGAGGATCGTGAGCTGGGTTCAGAACGGCGCGAGCCAGTTTGGTTGCTATCTGTTGGAAGTGTCTGTATCTGAGGGGAAGGCACGGAGAGTACGAAAGGAACACCGTGCCGTGGCCTCTAGTGAACCAGTGGTCTGACAAGGCTTCTGGATAGCCACGCCATAATCGATAAGAGCTGAAAGCATCTAAGCTCGAAGTGTACCCCAAAAAGAGATATTCGGACTCCTGTAAAAGACAGGTTTGATAGACTCCGGATGTAAGCTTGGTAACAAGTTAAGTCCAGGAGCACTAATCGTCCTAGCGTATATGTGCGAACTTGTAATTCCAAACCTATGTATTTTTATTTTTGAGAATCAAATAATGCTCATTGGAGTGGAAGTTAGCTACCGGCCAATATATAAAAACAACATCTTCTGGTAACACAGAAGCTATTGCAAGATATTTATTGGCTGAGGAAAGTCCCCCCTCCCGGAATCCTAGCGATTCCGCGAACCATCAGAAGATGGAAGCCGAGAGGCTTGGCAATGCATCAGAAACGATACCAGCCGCAACCAAAGATGACGATAACTTCAGATGTTATTGCGGATCTGGATGAAACGGGCATCCTTTTAGGAGCAAGCGGTTAACCGCGCTCAGTCGAATGCTAACAGCCTTTTACCAGAAACAGTTAATACTTACTGTTTTGATGACAGAAGCAACAAAAGGGGGCTTACTCTCCACACCAATACCAAAATAAAATGCTGATAAAATGGCAAAACAAAAACAAGGTCTTCCTTCAGGCACAGCAGGCCTGGTAAGATACTTCGACGATTTTCATGAAACAGTCCATATCAAACCAGAATGGGTAGTTGGCGCCACCATCTTCATCGTAGTCACGAGCTTCTTGTTAAGGCCATACATAACCACACTCTTCTAAATTCTGACACACCATTCAATCAACTCATCTAAACCAATCTATAGTGAATGCAAGACCAATTGCCGCAAACACTTAAAAAACTAATTCATCCAAAATAAGCATAACCAAAACATGGACTCGTAGCTCAGCTGGATAGAGCACTAGGCTTCTAACCTAGGGGTCGGGGGTTCGAATCCCCCCGGGTTCGCCACAAACACCAGTAACTAATTAAAATAAAGTGACAAATACTCAATCACTCCGGCGATGATTCCAAGATCGTCACCCGATGCACTGGGCGAACTGAACCTCCCCGAAAGCAAATGAGGACGTGAACACCCAATGAGCCGGAGACTAATTCTTCCGACCAAAATAAAAACCTTTCCCCACAATAAACACACGTGATTAAACAAAGCGACCTGTGACCTAAACCAAAACAGTACAAACAGCACAATTGTGCGCTTGAACGAAGTGAAACGCACTTGATGATCAACCTTTCATAAGGTTGAGGTGAAAAAGATGCACAAAAAACTATTCATACCCGGCCCGACAGAAGTAAGAGAAGACATCCTAAAGAAGATGTCAACCCCGATGATCGGACACAGAGGTAAGGAATTCGAGACACTATTTGCAGGCATCATCCCGAAAATGCAACAGATCATGTACACAAAAAACCCCGTGCTATTATCAACATCCTCAGCCACAGGCCTCATGGAAGCCGCCGTAAGAAACTGCACAGACCAAAAATGCCTGAACCTCTGCTGCGGCGCATTCTCCGAGCGCTGGCATGAGATAACGACTGCGAACGGCAAAGCCGCAGACACGATAACAGTAGACTGGGGAAAAGCGATAAAACCGGAAATGCTCCGCGAAAAACTCGAAAGCGGCAGCTACGACGCAGTCACCTTCACCCACAACGAGACCTCGACAGGCGTCATGAACCCGATAGTTGAGGTAGCAGAAGTCATGAAAGACTACCCGGACATAATATTCATGGTCGACGCAGTAAGCTCATTTGCAGGCACAAAAATAGAAGTCGACAGGCTTGGAATAGACATCCTCCTGTTCAGCGTCCAGAAAGCCATGGCGCTCCCGCCCGGCTTCTCCGTATGCTCAGTCAGCAAAAAAGCCCTTAAAAAAGCAGAGACCGTAAAAAACAAAGGCCACTACTTCAACTTCCTTGACCTGATGAAATCCTACGAAAAAAACCAGACCCCCTACACCCCCTCAATCCCGCACATGTACGCCCTCGACCAGCAGCTCACAGACATACTAAAAGAAGGCCTCGAAAACAGGTTCCAACGCCACAAAGACATGGCACGGATCGTAAGGTCATGGGCAAAAGAAAACTTCGAACTATACGCGGAACCCGGCTACGAATCAGACACCCTGACAACAATATCAAACACCAAAAACATATCCATTGGCGACCTCAACAAAAAACTAGGCGAACGCGGCTACACCATATCAAACGGCTACGGAAAAATCAAGGATACCACATTCAGGATAGCCCACATGGGCGACATACAGGTCGAAGAAGTGAAAGCGCTCCT
>JBDRKP010000013.1:0-20853 GCA_043813875.1 archaeon
TCTGGTCACCAATACTTCTATCAATCGCGATATATCTGTTAATAATTATCTACGCGGACCTCAATAAGCTCACAGGCGCAATAAAACAATTCTACTGGCCATACCTCCCCATCCTGTTCCTGCTGACAACATCAAACTACCTCCTAAGATACATAAAATGGGACTTCTTCCTGAAGAAAGCAGGAATCCACCTCAATCTTAAGGAAAACCTCTTCGTATTCTTCAGCGGCCTCTCCATGATCATAACCCCCGGAAAGATGGGCGAGATATGGAAAGGATGGCTCATAAAAGACATGAAAGGAACCGAACTAAGCAAAACCATACCAGTAGTGATAGTAGAAAGAATCACAGACGTTCTTGGACTGGTAATACTCTCATTATTCGGGATTCTGTACTACAAGCAAAGCATAGACATAATATTGATATTCATAACGCTCGTGTTAACATTTTTCGCAATCATCAGATCCAAAAAAATATCAGGAAAAATCATATCGATTTTAGAAAGGAAAATGAAACGACACGCAGAAAACATAAAGACAATGCACATGACCTTCCAAAAGACAATGGAGCCAAAAGGCATAATAGTGATGTCTATACTGAGCGCAATCGCCTGGCTCTTCGAATGCATCGGCATGTACCTCGTCGTACTGGGCTTCCATGAATCGATAAGCCTGTTATATGCGACATTCATCTTCAGCTTCGCCTCCCTTGCCGGCGCACTCAGCATGATACCTGGCGGCTTGGGCATCGCCGAAGCCACAATATTCAGCCTCCTCGAGACACAAGGAATCCCCCAGGCCACAGCCGTCGGGATAGCGCTGATAGTAAGGCTTGGAACGCTCTGGTACGGCGCATTCATGGGCATGGCAGTATACTTCCTATACAGGAAAAAATACCACATAAAAAACCATGACACCCAAAATGACCGCAAAAATATTAAAACATAGCGACCAACGAAAAAAGAGGTATTAAAAATGTCAAAAGTAGCTATCCTGAAAACATCACCCAAAACAGTAATTGGCGACTACAGCAGACTCATGCAGTTGGCAGGCTGCAAAAAACACATACCAAAAAAGAACAAGACAATAATAAAGATAAACCTCTCATGGAGCTTATACTACCCCTCATGCTCCACCCCTCCATGGCAGCTGGACAGCGTCCTAAAAACCCTGAAAGACAACAACTACAGCGACATCATCGGCGTCGAAAACCAGACAGTGGTCACCCACCCATGGAAAGGAGCATACCTCAACAAATGGCTCCCAGTGATGAAAAAACACAACGTAGAATACAAGCCCCTGACAGACGTAGAATGGATAACCTACAAGCCAAAAGCAGAGATGCTCGCGATGCATGACATATTCGGAGAGATCCTGATCCCGAAACTATTCAGGAATTCAAACATCATACACCTGCCCACAGTCAAGACACACGGCCACACGACAACCACCGGCGCAATGAAAAACGCCTTCGGCGGCCTGATACCAAAATACCGTCACCATGCCCACAAAAAAATCCACGAGATACTCGTCGATCTATTGGCGCTCCAGAAAGAGATTCACAAAGGCATATTCGCGGTAATGGACGGCACAGTATGCGGAAACGGCGCAGGCCCAAGAACAATGGCCCCATACATCGGCAACATCATCCTCGCAAGCGACGACCAGGTAGCGATCGACGCGATATCATCAAAAATCATGGGCTTCGACCCCATGAAAATAGACTACATAAAGACAGCGCACGACAGAGGCCTAGGGACCGGCGACACAGACCAGATAGAGATAGTCGGCATGGACAAAAAAGACTTCAGGAAACTTAACTTCAACTTCAGGACAAGCAAAAGCCCTATCGTCGCAGGCGACCAGTTTCTGCGAAAAAAGACAGCTAAAATAAGATGGCTCCACCACCTGTTGTTCTACTCACCAGTCTTCAGGACATTCATCTTCGCATCCGAACTATACCACGACAGGATATGGTACAACATGACCGGCAAAAAGCACATAGACGAATTCAAAAAAACAGGATGGGGAACATTATTTGAAAAATACAGATACGGCCCATACCCGAAACACAAAGAAGTAAAAAACTGGGACCCCTATTAAGTCAGGCACACAACCCTGAACAAACAACAAAAGATGATAAACATGCTAAAAGAACTCATAATATCGATGCGCCCGCAACAATGGTACAAGAACCTGATTTTATTCGTCTGCATAATCTTTTCCCAGAACCTTCTGAATATTCCTATGTGGTCCATTGTGCTGTCCGCATTCATAATATTCTGCATGATATCCGGTGCATCATACATCATCAACGACATCCTTGATATAGAAAAAGACCGGATACATCCAAAGAAAACCAAGAGACCGATCGCATCGGGCTCTCTGAACAAAAATTACGCCCTCATCTCATCCATAATACTGATTATATCCTCTATAGGCTGGTCCTACTTCATAAACACAGAATTCTTCGTCATAACAATTGCATTCTTCACACTAAACATTGCTTATTCCGTATTTCTAAAACACATCATTCTGGTCGATGTACTGACAATATCAGTCAACTTTGTGATCAGGGCAATAGCCGGATGCTTGGCAATCAACGTCATCATATCCCCATGGCTTATTCTCTGTACATTTTTGCTGGCATTGTTTCTGGCGCTTGGAAAAAGAAGGCATGAACTGATGCTTTTAGGAACAGATGCTATAAGTCACCGTGAATTCTTCAGAGATTACACAACATCTCTTCTTGACCAGATGATAAGCATATCGACAAGCACATTGATAATATCCTACGCATTGTACACATTTCTCCAGGATAACATATACATGATGATAACCATCCCATTCGCGATTTATGGTCTCTTCAGATATATGCTATTGATTCACGCAAAAAATTTCGGTGGCGAAACAGAGATGATATTCAAGGACAATGGAATGTTGATATCCATGGGATTATGGTTCATGATAGTTATCCTGGTTCTTTACGGAAAAGACATCCTATAGTAAAAAAACCAGAAGAAAAATGAATATGAAGACCAAATCAGAAAAAACCAAAGGCAGAACAAGACACATCAAAAAAAGATATCTTTCAATAATCGGGATCATACTGATCGTCATAGTTCTTCGGAACATAGACCTTAACACTGCATTAGCCACACTCCGTCAAATAAACATAGAGATATTCCTTGCAGCCCTTGCCTTGCAATCACTCAACGTCTACATAAAATCAGAAAAGTGGCGTCTATTGATAAGTCCCCTGAACAAAAGCTACAAAGCAGTAAGAAGCATAAACGTCTGGCTCACAAGCTACGCGATAGGTATAGTAACCCCTGGCAGGATAGGTGACTTCACAAGAGCAATTTACCTGAAAAAAGACACAGGTCTTTCATACGGTAAATCAATCTCAACAGTATTTATCGATCGCCTGCAGGACACCGTAGCGCTCTTTATATTTGCATATATGGGTCTGATTATCTTCAATCCGCTGCTGACAGCAAAGACAGAGATAAAGACAATGACGACAATGGCATTGCTTGCATTCACAGCACTGATCACAATAATCCTCAAAAAAGATGCCATATCAAAAATACTAAGACCGTTATTCAACAGTTTCATAAAGGAAGAGCAAAAAGAAGACGTAAAATCAAACTATCTGGACTTCTACAGAAGCTTAAGCACCATCGCAAAAGATAAAAGAACAATGATCATATCATCTATTCTCACATTACTTTCCTGGATAATAATCCTCATAGCATCATACCTTATAGCGCTTTCAATCAACATCCACACAGACATAATTCATTTCATCTTCCTCATGCCCATCATCTACATAGTAGAACTCATACCGATATCCATATCCGGAATCGGAACAAGGGACGCCACGACAATAATCCTTTTCTCACTGATAAACATAAGAGCAGAAAGCGCATTCGTCTTCTCGACATTGATATTGCTGACAAACATGATTTTTGCACTTATTGGATTGACATTGATGCAGATCAACACATACAACACCAAAAAACAACTGATACAGAACACTCAAAGCAAAGCCGATATAGACAAGATATTTAAATATCCCGAACAAACCAAACATCTGCAGCATAGCATTCTATAGAGACAGATAAATATGATACCATTATCCAACCCGAAGGTCAGAGTAGAAATCATAAAGGCCATCGAAGACACAATAAACAATGAATACTTTGTCATGGGCGAAAGCGTCTACAAATTCGAAGAGGAATTTGCAAAATACATCGGCACAGACCATGCGATATCCACCGGTTCAGGCACATCCGCTCTCCAACTATCGCTGATTGCACTCAAAGCAAAAGGAACCGAAGTGATAACGACACCGAATACATTCATCGCGACATCAAACTCGATAATCCACGCAGAAGCCACACCTGTATTCTCAGACATAGATCCAAACACAGGTAATATTGACGAAAATAAGCTGATAGACACCATCAAAAAAAATCCGAAAGCAAGTGGAATTCTGCCAGTCCACATATATGGAAACCCATGCAACATGGACACCATAAAAGAGATAGCAGAAAAAAACAACCAATTCATACTTGAAGACGCATGCCAGGCACACGGAGCCGAGTACAGGAACCGGAAAGTCGGCTCAATCGGTGATGTCGGATGCTTCTCATTCTACACAACAAAAAATCTGACCGTGCTTGGAGACGGCGGCATGATAACAACCAGCAACGAAAAGATTGCAAAAGAAGTATCCGTATTAAGAGACTGCGGAAGGATAAGCAAATACGAACACTCCGTAATCGGATACACCAGCCGGCTCAACACAATAAATGCCGCAATAGGCAGAATCCATCTGAAGCATCTCGATGACTGGAACGAACAGCGCAGAACAATAGCAAAAAGATACAAAAAACTGCTCGGCGAGGATAAAACCCTCAAAGAGACAGCAGATTCAAAATGTGTATATCACCTGTTCATCCTGAAAGTAGAAGCAAGCCTGCGAGACGCACTCATAGACCACTTGAAAAAAGAAGAGATTCAGACAGGCATCCATTATCCGATACCGGTCCATCTCCAGCCAGCATATAGACAACGTTACAACTACACTGAAGGCATGTTGCCTCAATCAGAATCATTTGCAAAAGAGATAATATCGCTCCCCATGTACCCCGACCTCAAAGATGAAGACATCAACACAATCTGTGAGAAAATACATGAGGTGTTATCATGAAAGTAGGAGTTATAGGCGCAGGGTACTGGGGCAAGAAAGTTGTAGAAGAATACACACTTCTGGGAATAGACACAACAGTTGCAGACCTGAGCACCGAAAATCTCAAATACTGCGCCGACAGATACAAGGTAAAAACCACAAAGAACTACAAAGACATCCTTGATGACAAACAGATAAGATACGTAAACGTCTGCACACCGAACGAAACCCACTACAAGCTCGGAAAAGAATGCCTTCTAAACGGGAAAAATGTACTCATAGAAAAACCGCTGGCAACAAAAGTCGAACATTGCATAGAGCTATCAGAGATTGCAAAAGAAAAAAAAGTCCTGCTGGTTGTAGGGCACATCTTCCGTTTTAACAATGCCTTAAAAAAAGTAAAAGAAATGATCGACAACAAATCACTCGGAGATATTGAAATAATCAAACTGAGATGGACAAACATCGAACGCCTTTTCGACGACCGGGACGTAATCCTCGACTTGGCGCCGCATTGTTTTGACATCATAAACTACCTCACAGGAAAAATACCTACCGAAATATCATGCATCGGCAGCGCATACAGGCGTGAAAAAGGTGCCGAAGCAGTATTCATAAACGGCCGGATAGACAACACATTGATAAACATAGAGCTTAGCTGGATAACCCCGCGAAAAACACGAAGTGTAGAAGTGATTGGCTCAAAAGGATCAGCATTCATTGACTGCACGAACCAGAAAATAGAAATCTACGAAAGCGGCGGCTTCAAGACATTGAACATAATACCGAACAACACAATACAATCTGAATTGATGAACTTCATCAACTGCGCAGAAACAAACACAGATTCCGTAGCAAGCAGCGAAGTAGGCATAATAGTCCAGAAACTCATTAAAGCAGCGCAGGACTCGCTTATTGAAAAAAAGATAATAATGCTTTGACTCAAGACAAATAACACAAAAGCGAAAATATTCAACAACAATCCAAATCAGGTAAAGACATGAAACTGAACGAAAAAAACAACATACAGATAGTGGAAGACGCAGAGATTGGTGAAGGTACCATTCTAAGGAACTACCTGAACATTTACAAGTGCAAGATCGGAAAGAACTGCAAGATTGCATCATTCACAGAGATACAAAAGGATGTCATTATAGGAGACAACTGTAAGATAGAGGCATTCACATTCATACCAAGCGGTGTGACCATCGAAGACGACGTATTCATCGGCCCTCATGTATGCTTCACAAACGACAGACATCCAAAATCCACAGGAGAATGGCAAATCACAACCACCCATGTAAAGAAAGGCGCATCTATCAGCGCAAACTGCACAATAGTATGCGGCACGACAATAGGAGAGAACGCACTCATCGGTGCAGGCTCCGTTGTGACAAAAGACATTCCGGACAACGCAATCGCATACGGCAATCCCGCAACAGTAAAAGCATATCAAAAAGACAAGAAATAAGAAAAGATGTTCCAGATGAAAACTTACGACTTAAGCGCCATAGTCCCCACACGGAACGAAGAAAAAATAGTGAGACAGAATATCAAAGCAATCGAAACATACCTGAAAAACTGCCCGATAATAAGAGACTATGAGATTCTTGTCTGCGACTATAGCACCGACAAGACCCCGGAAATTGTAAAAAAACTGGAAATACTCAACCCAAAAATAAGATATGTCAGAACAGGAAAAAAAGGCATTGGCGCCGGCATTCGCGTAGGCATTGAACACGCAGCACTCGACTACATGATGCTTTACCCGATAGACCTGTCATGGGACCTTGACTGTATAGAAAACTCACTCAAAGCCCTAAAGACACACGACATAGTCCTGGCATCAAGAGAGCACGATGATTCAACCACCACACGCACAAAAAAACGGATATTTTTCTCAAAAGTTTACAGTTTCATAATCAATCATGCATTCAGATTAAAAGTTGCAGACACCCAATGCACATTTGCCGCGAGAAGGCAAGACATAATAAAATACCTCGATAAGATGGATTCAGACAGCGCTTTCTTCCAGGCGCAGATAATAATCCATGGCAAAAAAAACAACCTTAAAATAAAGGAGATTCCGACCAATGTAGAGGACACGCGCAAGGACTCAAAGATAAATGTCCTGAAAGACGGCACACAGATGCTAAAAGAGATAATAAGAGAAAAACTGAAATAAGATTTCACAAAAGTGATATATCCATTTATAAATTACCATTAATAATACACAACAATGAATTGGGAACTATTCGGTCTGGCCGCAGGAGCCATAACAGTTTCTGGTTTCTTCCCCCAGATCATAAAAGGATATATGACCAAAAAAATGGACGACCTGTCCTATTTCTTCAATATTCTCATAGGAGTTGGAATGTTGATGTGGATAATCTACGGCATTAAGATAAACAGCCTGGCTGTCATCGCAACTAACATTGTAGGCGTATCATGCAACTTGATAATGATCCTGATGAAATACAAATACTCAAAAAGAAATCAAAAACACAAATAAAATCAATATCCAACAAAAACATAATTATGATAAAAGCAATAATCTTCGACTATGGCGGTGTGATTAGCAACAACACCGATTCAATGATTCTTGAGCATATATCCAATTCCTGCAAAGTCCCGTTAAACGTAACTAAAAAAGCAATCGCAGGGATTCTGGAAAAATATCAGACCGGAGCCATTAATGACGAAATGTTCTGGAAAGAGTTCAAATCAAAAACCGGCACAGACCTTCCAAAGAACTACCTGGAATTATGGACAGAGACATATGAAAAAGAACTAAAAATCAACCACGATGCCCTGAACCTGATCAAAAACCTCAGAATAGAAAAATATACTCTCGCATTATTATCCAACACAATACCCCCGCATACAAGATACATAAAAAAACACATCAAACTATTTGACCACACAATACTCTCAACAGAAGCAGGTCTGAGAAAACCAGACGAAAATATATACATTCTCGCCCTGAAAATGATTGGCAACAGACCCGAAGAATGTATATACATCGATGACATACAAGAATATCTGACACCCGCAGGCAAATTAGGCATACATACAATCCATTACAAGAATATTCCGCTGCTAAAAAGAGAATTACTAAAACAGGGCATACATTTTTGAGCAAAGAAAGTAACAGACAGCATACTCAATAAAAACACAAGACACCAGACACAAATATTATAAACTTTAACAGTCAAACGAACTTATGGAATTACTCATAATATCATTCATATTTCTGCTATTCACTGTAAAAACAACGCTTCTGCATTATATATTCACAATAATACTCCCGGGATTCTTATTCCTTTCACTAATCGGCATAGAACCGAAAAAAAGATTCATCTTCGCGATACCTGCAAGCATTTTCATATCACACTGGCCATACTTCACACTTACGCGCCTTGGGATGAAAATACCATCAGAATATTTCTATATCATCCCAATTATATTAATCGTAGCCTACATCCACTACAAAAAAGAAGAATTAAAGACAGCAACAGAATACCTAACAAAAATCAGTTTCACCGGCCGAATCAAAAAGAGCACCCTCGAGATGACAATGCTCGCAATAATCATGATCAGCATATTCTACTACATATTTTCGGTCTTTATAAACGTGGATGCAGTAGCGCTCACCATGGGCGCAAAAACCGTCTTCGAAACAGAAATCCTGCGTGACAATATCATTGAAGGAAGTGGAGCAATCGGTTGGTCAGACAGATGGTTTGGCGGCATGCACATGTTCATCTCATATCCAATCATATCCTACCTCCTCACAGCAACCGAATCCCTTCACATAGACGCATGGAAAGCACACAACAGAGGGATATTTTTATTCACATTCCTGACAGGGCTCTACCTGTTCTACTTCCTGAAAGAACTGAAAATAGACAAAAAAATCGCCTTGACAGCCGCATTCATATCTATCTCGCTTCCTGCATTTGTCCAGGTAAACAATGTCATAAAGACAACAATCGATCTGCTGCTCATCGTCATCTTTCTTCATGCTCTTAACAACATACTCAAAAAAAATGACAAGGCTAACTTCATAATCCTCACAATGACATTTCTCGCATGGTCAATGAACTATTATCTCTCTGTCTACGACATGATACTTCCCACAACCATGTTCCTCATATTATACTTCATAATATCAAAAGAGAATACAGAATCAATACTATCCAAACTAAAAAGCATATTTTCTGCGGGATTGTTAGCACTTTCAATGTCTGCGCTATGGACAATACCCTACATTTACGGTTTCACATCAAAAAGGTTCGCACTGACAACATACAGCGAATTCACTCGATATCCGCTAAATAATCTGCAGGAATTCATGAAGTGGATTGCAAAACCGATAGAATACATCGCAACCCCGGAAACCCAGACCGCGCTAAAATTCGAGATCGAAACATTCACGACCCTCACACCCGCAATGTTCTACTTGGGACTCATTGCAGCTATAGTTGCCCTGATTTATGCGCTCAGAGAAAAAAAAATCGAGTATGCCTACCCAATAATGTCAATCGGGGTCCTCTTATTCATCACCATCCAGCTGACACCATTAAGAGACATAATACCTGCATACTTCGCAATATACGGCCAGATATACCCATACCTCCCACTTGCAATACTCATGAGCATAAACCTGGGTTTATTCATGCACATCATATCAACCAAAACAAAAGCACATCTAAAAGTAGACACAGTATGGCTGGTAATAATAATCACATTAGTAATATTGATTCCGACAATCCAATATTCACACAATCTCGGCCAATTCCTAAGAGAGACAAGCGTTACAGACAGAGCCAGCTTCGACTCAATATACAACGCAGTAGACATCTACGGGAAAGGCGGCACATTCGTCATATTTGGTATATATGGACCTGGCATCATTCCGGCAATAACAAAGTACACGAGCGTAAACGCATTCAGCGGATACGGCTACGATTCTCACACAACCCTCCAGCAATACGAGAAACGCATCCTTCCCTTCCAGGAAGGAACAATGGACAACCTCCTGACAGACAACCCGTATTATGCCTACAACATCTTCAAGCAAAGCAACGTAAAAGTACTGATCTTCAACATATGCCAAGACAACGGAAGAAAAGCATATGAGACATTATCCCTCGACACACGCTTCAAAGAGGTCATAAGAAGCCAATGCATAATACTCACAACAATAGAAAATCCTGCCAAAGCAGAAACAATAGCACTCACAGAAATACTCGTGGACAATCCGCAAGACGACCTGTCGCATGAAGTAAAAAGACACGGCTCACACAGCCTCCTCCCAAAACTCTTAAACAACCGTGAAAAAGCAATCACAGCCATTTTGCAGGTCCCAGCAGCAGAGCACCTCCACTTCACAGCAGAAGAATTCGCTCTGCCTATAGACCGTTACACGAACATCATAATCAACCGCACAGCCACCAAGTCCGAGATAGAAACATACCTACAAAACAACAGCACCGTGATATACTTCAGAGACGACATAAAGATAGATAACCCAAACTTCCACACATACAAAGAATATCCGAAAAACTCGACAGAACTAAACGAAATACTGGAAAACATGAGGATTATAGACACACCAATAAACGCAGGAAGAAAATCAAACACATGGACATTCAACAACAACGACCTGACACTCATAAAAGAGACACACTATGAAAAATGGCACTCAAATGCAGACATAATAGAAAGTTACCTCGGCTTTATGATTGTCGACGCAAAAGGTGAAACAAAAATAACAGTCAAACAAACAATATGGGAAATCATAGGAGGAATTATAACAATAATAGGATATTTAACAATTACAGCATTATTAATCAAAAAGAGAAATATTAAGAACAATAATATAGGAATAAGTAATGAAAAAGAAAAAAATCAGAAAAACAGGTTCAAGAAAAGACCAAAAAAAAGAAAAAGAAGCCGGAAATGACAAAAAAGTCCAGGATCACATAGAAAAAAACATCTTCAACCTGTCAAACACAGACCTGCTCGCAATCATCCTGATCATAGGGCTCTTCGGCTACATCTACTTATCAAACATCAACGCCTACGACTCGCTCATGTACGACGAGGCAGGCTACATCACCATGGGCCGCACGCTCGCAGTCGAGCACTACCACGGCATAGATGTCCAGGGCACAAAAGAATCCTATCGCCAGCCCCTGTTCCCACTTATGATAGCATCCTCATTCCTCATATTCGGCATATCATACACCGCCGCAAAGATACCGGTAATAATATCAGCGCTCATGGCAATGATTGTCATCTACATGCTGGTCCAAAAAATATACGACAGGAAAATAGCATTCTTTTCAGCAGCTATGCTTGGCGCAATCCCCCTGACTCTTCAATACGTCGAAAACATACTCTCAGACATCCCGTCGGTCCTCTTCTACACACTGACGATGCTCTCATTCTACATCGGCATCGAAAAGAAAAACAAAAAATACCTATACATCGCATGGCTATCATTCGGCCTCACATTCCTGATAAGATACAACGCGGTACTGATAATAGCCTCAGTCGCAGCATATTTAGCCATAAAAATAATAACCGGACAGACAAAACTAAAAGACCTGACAGATAACAAGGACTTCATGCTCTCACCAATCGCCGCACTGATACCACTTGCGCCATACTTCATCTACCAGCAGCTGACCTTCGGCGACGCCTTCATAGGCATAAAACAAGCAAGAGGCGCACTCGACATGACCTGGGGTGCAGGCCCATGGCATACCTACATCACTCAGGCACCACAATACCTCACATGGCTCGGATTCATACTCACAATATTAGGTATTGCCTGGACATTATACAAAAAAGACAGGTTCGGGATATACATGTTAACTTGGGCAATAATCCCATTGGCATACTTCTCGGCGCAGATCCTAAAAGACCTCCGCCTGATAGACACGATAGCTGCCCCGCTGACGATCTTCGCTGCCCTTGGCGCATACAATATCATCGCAAAACTAATCACCCGTGACCTCAAACTAAGCGGCAATATCACGCAGCTTGCAGTACCCGCAATAATGCTCATATACATCATGTACGCTGGCTACACCGACGTCCTTCCGCGTTTCCAGCAAGTCCACGCCCTCGGCTACCCCTCCCTCCAGTTGGCAGGAGAATGGATACAAAAAAACACAGAAAAAGACGCCATCCTCATGACCGCAAGCGAACCGGGCCATCAGTGGTACAGCTATAGAAAGACAGTTGGCTACCCAGAAGAAGAACGACTTGTAGACACAATAAACGAGAAAGGAGTAGATTATATTATAATCGATAACTACGAAAGGATGCAGCCACCATACATCATAGAACTCTTCACCTCACGCTTCACAGAAAACGGGATGCTGAAATACCCACAAGACGCGCAACAGATAATGCAGTTCCAGAAAGCGCCCTATCAGGCATCGACACTAATCATCCCCGCAGGACTATTCCTAAAAAGAATGAACGAACAACAACCAACCTCTCAGATTGAAACACCACAAACACAGTAAAAAGATCTCACAGAAATATCAAAAAAGCGATCATGCATATGATGAGTTCAAACCCAATCAATACCATTGAAATCTGCCACTCCTTATACCTGTTAATCTTCATCACAACATGAGTCAAAGAACATATCTTCTTATCCGGCGCCAGAAGCGTCCCATCCCTCTGCAAGACCCCGAAACTTTCAGCCTTGAACCGTGACCTAGCCTTCAGGACAAACTCGATAAACCACGGGATGAAACAGAAAAGAGCAAACTTTTCGATATTACCCAAAATCGCCACAGTGGCAGCCACCGCCCCGATAGTATAAGTCAGGCTGTCGCCTGCAAACATCTTTGCAGGATACCAGTTATATATCAGAAAAGCCACAAGCGAAACAACAAATATGAACGCGATTGCGGCTGCAACAGTACTGCCGGTCTGGACATAAGCATACAGTCCAAGAGAACTGATCAGAACAATACCTAAACCCGCTTCAAGGCCATTCATTCCCGCAAGCATGTTCGTAGCATTGGACGCACCGAATATAGCCAGAGGAATCATTAACAAAGGATAGAAAATCCCGATATCCACAGGCCCGAAAAAAGGGATAGAAATCACAGAGACACCCGCCTGTGTCACCATAAGCGGCACAGCAGCAGGAAGCGGCAAAAGGAACTTATGGCGCTGCCGGAATCCGGACCTTTTCATCGATTTATGATCCTTGGAATCAACATTCAAGACATTCAGCCTCAAAAGAGTAGTAAGATCATCAAGCATCCCGATAAGCGTTATAAGCGTAACCGTAAGCATGGCCGCAAGAAGTGTTATATAGACTTCATTCCTGAATATGAAAGTATTATTCGTCGTATAAAGAAGTATTCCTGCAAGAAACCCCACCAAAACAGGCAGACCCCCCATCTCGGGTATTTCCGGTCGGTTCTTCTTCTGGATATCCTTGCCGACAACAGAGATGTTATTTAAAAAAACAATCGCCTTCGGCGTCACAAGCATGGTCGTGATGAAAGTGACGGCCACGGAAATCAGAAATATGATCATAAGATCACTACTTTACTCGAAGATCTGCTGAAGTATGCGTCTTCCACCATAGAGAAAGCTCTTCCTGCGTAGACTTATTCAGATTCACCTTGAATATCTTGATTTCCTGATTATCAAACACTTTTTCCACATAAGGCACTCCTGCACCATTCATAAGATACAGCTTCGTGAAAACAGAATTTCCTATATCTTCACTCGCAAGATAGACCAACTGGGGCGTAAGGAAAACACAATTATCAATCACAGCCTTATCATTAGGCGGATTAAGAGGAATCAGACCATCCATACCGCAGATGGATTTGATATATGCCTCCTGCCCCTGCATTGTAGACAAGACAATATTGCCCTCAAGCTGTCCGCCCTGATTTATAGGAACCCACAATGAATATGGTCCTGCCGAATATATGAATATAGACACATTCCCCTGCTCAATTTTTTTCTGATACTGCATCCCAAGATATGACTCAACCTTATCGCCATAATTTGCGATCTTCGACATGGCCGCATACTTTCCGATCATGGAATAATCAACAATAATATAATCAGTATTGAATTTGTTCAGGTAGAACCTCTGCTGGCTCTCATTCATCATGCCCGTAAAATACTGAGCAGTAGGCCTGTTACGATCTGCATAATTATTACCGCCATCAAGATTCGTAGGCCTCTCCCCCACAGTCTCGAACCAGTACCCGAAATCCCACCACGACAAGATGACTGATCCTTCCGGCGTCTCTGTCTTCAAAAAATCCATCGCCTGCCCCCAGTTAGGAGAAAACGACGGACCCAGATTGCTTGCAAGCACATATCCGGAAGCCATATTCACAGCAAGAACAAAGACAATAAATAACCCTGCACCCACAGAATAAACATTTATCTTCTCCTCAAACGATTTCGCCTCTCTCATCAGCTTTGTGTTCTGGACAAACCGGATAAAATTAGACATAAAATATCCTGCAAGAAGAGCCAGATAAGGACCTAGCATAAATGACAATCTTATCTTTGACGCAAACCCAAGCATCGACGAATACATGAAAAGAAGCATCAAAGCATTCATTGGATTCTTCCTTGCAACAAGTATAAGCGTCAGCATAAACGAGAATACAAAATAAGTCTGCATCTCAGGAGCTTTAGACACCATGAAAAGATAATATGTGACTATGCTCATAAGTCCTGAAAACGCACCCAGCATGAAGAACTTATCCTTCTCCTTATATACCTTGTGAAGAATAACAAATATGGCGGCAAAGGCGAATATCCATATACTCGCATAGTTCAATATCGGAGTTAACTGTGGAAATATAGATTGAGCATAAGGCGTCCCGAACTGCGACACAAAGTCATTCCACCCGGCATCCACATTTTCCGCAACAGTAGATTCAATGACCTCTTTATGATAAAATAAAAATTTATTTACGCTAAATACAACTCCTGCCAGTTTTGTAGAAAATATCGCACCGATGAACAAAAGAATACCGCCGAGGAAAAAAACACCAGGCCCAAAATAAGGCAATTTAGCGCGTTCAACAATATTAAATCTTTCAACAAGAAAACGCAAAACAAGTATCGAAAGAGCGATGTAATGCATCATCGCGATTGATGAATCAGTACCATAATAAGTCACGCTTATCAACACAATCGGCACATAAGCCTTCAAAAGCGACTTTAGCTGTTTATTGACAAGCAACACTAAAAGCACATACCCAAGAATCACGAGCAATATCTGCTGAACACCCCCCCATACAGTTGCCATGGCAGCGATAGAAAGCCCGGCAATAATACCAGAGATTAGCGAATTCTTCCTTCTAGATCTTATAAAAAAATAAATCCCGACAAACATCAAAAATCCGGCAAGAGACTCCTTCTCAAAAAAGCCAGCAGCAGTCCTAAAAAGAACAGAACCCGAAACCGCATAAAACAAAGCAGCAAAAAGGCCGGTAGTTTTATTATGTAATTCTTTACCGATAAAAAATAACGGAACGACAATCAATGCCCCCATAACCGCCGGAAAGACCATTGCAAAAGTATGAAAATCTACTGCAACAAATTTAGATATTATTACATATATGACTGCGGGAATATAAAACATGCCAATGAATTCGCTGCGCAAATCAATGCCTGTCGGTGCATAACGCAGCGTATCAATAGCAGGCAGATGAAAATTATTCTCCACAACATACTGCGTCATACGCGAAAGATAATAAGGATCAATGCCGATGAAAATATTATATTTCGCAGAAAACATGCGAATCCAGAGAGCGAACACAAAAATCAATGCCAAAAGAATAAGATACCCGTATTTCCTAAGTGTTTCATTATTCATTATCTTCTTCAGGTCGATTTCTTCTAAAACATCAGAATCTTCACTCATATACATGACACCATAAAAGTATTGTGTAGTAATGTTTCATGAATGTTTTTAAATACTTTGCCCTCATGCATATCCAAAAGTGCAACATATAAATTTCAACAATTAATAACCGCAAAATGCATAACGAGTATACATTAAACCCGACACGCAATAATACAAAAATATCAGAAAACCTAACCTATCTCCGCAACCGCGCTCAACAACGCAAAAACAACCAACACAAAAACCGTAGGCACCCCCACAGCAATCAGCACCGGCTTCTTCGGAAGCCGATGAACGATAGAAAGATTATATACCATCATGGCATACCCATAGATCACAGGAATCACCCACAGATACGGCAGGAAAGCAAGCACAACAACAGACAAAGAATACGCAGATACCTGCAGCGTATCAAAAAGAGCGCCTCTTCCGCCCAATAGCCGAAGCAGCCGGTTCAGGATATAACCGGACACAAGAAAAACGACAGTATAAAACAGGATATCATAGAAAAAAAGAGCCACAAGAGAAAGAAACGGCTCCCCGAAAATAAATTTTCCAAGAGATGTGATGAGAGAATATATGCACAGATTCAGGACAACATAGATTATGATTTTTGACGTCACTTTATCTTCCGACTCTTTTATCCCGTCAATGAAATTCATAGGATTCAAAAAAACCTTCTCAAGCTTATCGAAATGATCCTTAAGATCATAACTCCTTATATCAACATCAAAAGTCTGTATCAACTCCTTCATCTGGACAAAATCATCAGCCTCATAGCTGATTACATCCCTGGCTTTTTTGATGGCATCAGCAGCAGCCTGAGAACTGTAACCGAAACCGAACAACGATTCCTTAATCTCATCCTCAGTACAACCCGCTTTAAGACGGCCTTCAACCCAGTCCCTGAGTCTCTGTTCTTTAGGATCTTCCTGCATTCCCACCACACCATCAATCAATCATGACCTGAAAACAATATCGCCGCGAACCCCTTTCTCCTTCGCAAGATCAAAGTAATTCGAAGTGATAAAATCATCCTTTCCAAAACCCAGTTTTTTTGCAACACCAACTATATATTTCTCCTTCCCCTCGATCTCAACATATGAACCGAACGGCAAAGTATCAAGACATACCCCTGTACCAGAAACTGCCCATCTCTCCCTCACCTTCTCATAAACCAGCGCCTGTTTGAAGCCGAGTGCATTAAGCATATCCTTCGCCCTCTTGAAATCTGACACATACGCCTCGAACTCCTGCCTCATCTTTGTGGCGCCCCCCATTTTCGGACCCTTGACAGTAAGCAGCACAGATTTTATAGAACCCGAAACACAATCAGTTTCGCACCTAAGCCGAAGCCCCACATCCTCTGCCTTAAGATCTCCCGCATTATTATCAAACAGCACATTCTTTTCATCGACCGTCGACATATGCTTCGCATTGATTTCAATAAGCGCATCCCTGATCCCATCAAAAGAATCCATACATATCTTCACCTCGTTCTCAACAGCCATTTAACTCATCCCTTTTTTCCCGCCACAAGAATACCGACAAGAATCTCTGGCGAATACACCCCTATTTCAGTGACAATCTCAAAGACATACTCCTTTGGCGTCACATCAAAAGCAGGATTCACAACCTTCACACCCCTTATTTTTTTGGTACCTGTGACTTCCCTGCTCGCTCGCTCCTCGATTGGCTCCGGATACCCCAACGCAGTCCTCGGATCATACTTATGAGTCCCGCAAGCCACGATAAAAGGCACCTTGAACTCCTTCGCCTCGATCGCAAGCTGGAAAGTGCCGATCTTGTTCACAACCTCTCCTTCCGCAGTGATGGCATCAGCCCCCACAAGCACTTTCGTAGCCTTTCGCATCATAGAAGCAGAACAGGAATCAATACAATAGACAACCTTAATCTTCTCTTTTGCAAGCTCCCTGGCAGTGATCGTCCCCTGGTAAAGCGGCCTGGTCTCAGTCACCACGACAGTAAAATCCTTGCCCTGCCTCTTTGCAGCCCTCAGTATCTCAATCACGCAATTGCTGTGGCAGTGCGTCATGATGACATCCCCGCTCGAAATCATCCGCGCCCCATAAGTCGCGATTTTCTTAAGAGCCAGCTGCGTCTCCTTGATATAATTCCCATAAAGCCGGGCAGCATATGCCTTCAGATCCTTCACAGGAAGAGCGCTCCTTGCCCCTACCTTCGAAATAATCATATCTTGCCCGTACCTCAAAGCAGGCTCAGTAGGGCGCAAAGCAGCCACCTGTCGCGAGATATCTTTAAGCTCGCAGACAAACGCAACTGAATCGACAGCATGAGACTGCTTCGCCGCAAGCATCAGTATCCGCGCCCCGGCCACCGCCACGTTCCGCGCGCCCTGGATTTTGACCGACTTTATATCCATCATGATTTTTTTGATGTTCTTATCACTCATAGATATCCTTTTTGGATTACAGTATATTTATAATTAGAGACAATCCATGATTAGAGACAACAAACAAGACACAACAATTAACCAGCATCAACCAGCAATAGTCATCAGTCTAATTTTTTATATATGCTATAAAAACGCTGCACAAAAGTGACCAAAGACAATACCAGTATCAAGTAAACCGAAAAAAGAACCGCGCCCGGGAAAAAATAAGACATGACCACCCCCGCAAACAAAATCGCATACCGGTCTGACCGCCCAACGATACCGCCATAATAACGCTCCTTTGCAACCGCTTGCGCCTGTGTTCCAAGATAAGAGACCAAAACCATGCATACCAGCGCAAGAAGAACCACATCATTCGGCATGAACGGATTATACGCAAGCCCGACGAACACAAACACATCCGCAAGCCGGTCAACAGTGTGATCAAGAAAATCCCCTTTTTTACTGGACCTGTTTCTCTTCCTTGCGATCTCCCCGTCAAGGATATCCAGAAACCCGCACAACCCCAAAAAAAGCGCTGCAACATAGATGCTGTTGACCCAGAAAAAATACCCGGACAATATGCCGCAAAAAAGCGACATGACAGTCACACTATTAGGGCTCACGCCTACGACAAACGGGCTCAATATCCGCTGTCTCAAAAGAGGATACTTTTTCACCAATTGCGGCAGAATATCAAATCCCCCCAGCACCAAAAATATGAACAATCATCTCAGCTTTCACACAAACACCTAACATCTATTTGACACTTGAATCTTAATATAGTTAAGGTCTATACTTTCAAGACCAAACATTAACAAAAACCAATAGACCTTAATCTATCCGGGCGAATCTCTGATTCGCTGGACAGTAAAAATAGCATCTCTATTTTTACATGTATGGCAAAGTCATCAGTCTATTTTTGGCTTTTTTGAAAACTTGTTTTTCAAAATAAGCACGTTTTCAATTTCGCAAATAAAACGAATTTGAGGCATCGCCTATCCCCGCAGCAAGCTACGGGGTATTACGGCGATGCTAATTATTAAGATATCAACTCATCAAAGCCCCCATTAAAGTGCACACGTTCAAAATCGCAGCAAGCTGCGGGGTATTAAACCCAGAACTGGAATAAACTTGCGAAATGCCAGAAAGCTTGGCACGATTTTGAACCATTAAGAATATGGTTCGGTTCAAAAGCTTGGAAATTCGAAGAATTTCCATGAAGTGCCATGAAAAAGTTATGACTTTGACTATAATAATAGTCACACACACCTAAAAGACATAGAAATCATCCCCATCTTCCAAGCGTAGTCTGCTTCTTCTGGTCCTTGAGCTTATCCAGCTTCCCGAACATATTCTCTATCCGCTCAACTGAAAAATCATGCCTGTCGCAGAGGATGTGCCTTATCTTATCGCGATCAGCCTCAAGCTCCCCGATATCATAATCATCAGTCACCGGCGGGTTAAGGAAGAAATCATGTATCTGCTGCGCGCTCACATCAAAATTCCACTCGACATTCTCCATAAGCTCCGGAAGCGTCTTGTATTGCTTCACAAGCTTAAGAGCATTCTTCGGCCCGATACCCTTGATGCCGCCCGGATTATAATCCGTGCCTATAAGGATCCCAAGATTGATCAGTTGCTCCTGGTCTATACCCAGCGATTCAGTAAGCGCCTTTAGCTCGATGATCTCCGGCTTGATATCCTTGTAGATATTCGTACCCGCAAGCTTCCGCTTCCCTGTGATGTTCAGGTTCCTGATAAGCCTCGGCGCTCCGAAAAGGACAGAATCAAGATCACTTGACGCCACAGCATAGGCGACCCCCTTCTTCGCCATATAAGACGCCTGCGCCTCACCCTCTGACGGTGCCTCGACAACAGGAATGCCAAGCGCGACAAGAAGCTCCTTCGCCTCGGCAAGCATTCCTGAAGTAATCTCCACAGACGCCTGCGCATACTTCTTCGCATCCTTCAACTCACCCCTGGCAATCGCCTCATCCCACTTCTCCTTCGCCGCTGCCCGTATCTTCCGCCTCTCGCTATTAGTCTTTGACTTGAACTCAGGCGGCTTCCCGTCAAACACATAGACAAGCTTCACGCCCTCCTCCATAAGATTCAGCGACCTGTAGAATACGCCCGACAGATGGCTCGTGATATTGCCCTTATCATCCTTGAGCGGCGTGCCGTCATACTGCCTGATGATCGAAAGGAACTGATACAACGTGTTGAGCGCATCCACAGCAAGCGTCTTGCCCCTGATTTCCGAAAGCGAAAGCTCCCTCCGGGGTACAATATCAGAAATCTTGACACCCAT
>JBDRKP010000014.1:0-43210 GCA_043813875.1 archaeon
GGCGCAACAAAAGTCTACGTCGTCGACCTGAAACAAGAATTCGTCACAGGCTTCATATATCCCGCTCTTCAGGGCAACGCGCTCTACGAGGGCAGGTACCTTCTTGGCACATCGCTTGCAAGACCGCTCCTCGGCAAAGCCCAGCTACAGATAGCAGAAAAAGAGAACGCAGGATACGTTGCCCACGGGGCAACCGGCAAAGGCAACGACCAGGTAAGATTCGAGCTCACATACTACTCCCTCAATCCAAAGATAAAAGTCATCTCGCCGTGGAAAGACAGAGAATTCCTAAAAGAATTCAAAGGCCGCAACGACATGCTCGACTACGCCGAGAAATACGGCATCCCCGTCACCGCATCAAAGAAAAAGCCATACAGCGAAGACGAGAACCTCATGCACATAAGCCACGAGGCCGGCATCCTTGAGGACCCTAATCACGCCCCAACTGAAGACGTATTCTCAAGGACAAGATCACCGAAATCAGCACCCGACAAGGAGACGTCAATAGAGATCCACTTCAAAGACGGCATCCCGAAAAAAGTCATAAACCTGGACGACGGCACGACAAAAACAAACCCACTCGAACTGTTCATGTACCTGAACGCTCTTGGCAGCGAGAACGCCATAGGCAGGGTCGACATGGTCGAGAACCGCTTCGTCGGCATAAAATCACGCGGCATCTACGAAACCCCTGGCGCCACAATCCTCTGGAAAGCCAAGCAAGACCTTGAAGGCATCGCCATGGACCGCGAAGTCATGCGCCTAAGAGACATGCTCTCCCCGAAATTCTCAGAAATAATCTACAACGGCTTCTGGTACTCCCCGGAGATGGACTTCATCATGAACGCCATCAGGAAAAGCCAGGAATACATCGACGGGATAGTCACATTATCCTTATACAAGGGAAACGTCATAATAAAAGGCCGCTCATCCCCGACATCCCTCTACAACCAGGACATCTCAAGCATGGACATGGCAGGCGGATTTGACCAGACCGATTCGCTTGGCTTCATAAAGATAAACGCCACAAGGCTCATAGCCCACAGGAATATTATCGACAAGATAAAGAAAAACAAAAGATAAAGTGTCATTTATGAAACTCTGGGAAAAAGAATACAAGCCGGACAAAGAGGTAGAAGACTTTACAGTAGGTACAGACTACATCCTTGACCAAAGATTAATAAAATACGACTGCATCGCCTCAATTGCCCACGCGAAGATGCTCGCAAAAATAGGCATCCTGACAGAAGACGAATCAAAAGCTCTGGAAAAAGAGCTCAAAAACATAATCGAACTTGAAAAAAAAGGCAGATTCACGATAAAAAAAGAAGAGGAAGACTGCCACACAGCAATTGAAGCCCGCCTGACAAAGACCCTGGGCGACCTTGGAAAAAAGATACACACAGCAAGATCAAGAAACGATCAGGTCCTCACAGCGCTGAGACTCTACTACAAAGACGAACTGAAGAATTGCACAAATCAGGTCAACACTCTCATCAAATCCCAAACATCATTCAAAAAAAAATACAGCCAAATAAACCTCCCCGGCTACACCCACACAAGAAAAGCCATGCCCTCATCAATCAACCTGTGGGCTGATTCTTTCATCGAATCCATGCAGGACAACCTGAAGCTTCTCGACCTCTCATTGGACATCATAGACCAGTCGCCTCTGGGCGCAGCAGCCGGCTACGGCGTACCGCTAGATATCGACCGTGAATACACACGAAAGCTCCTCGGCTTCAAAAAGATCCAGAATACCATCTACACCCAGACAAGCCGCGGCAAATTCGAATCAACCATCCTTCACGCACTCACCCAGATCATGTTCGACCTCAACCGCATCTCATCAGACATCATCTTATTCAGCATGCCCAAGCACGCCTATTTCATCATCCCCGTCGAAATGACAACCGGCAGCTCCATAATGCCCCAGAAAAAGAACCCCGACGTCTTGGAATTAGTAAGAGCAAAATACCACATAGTCCTCTCATGCGAATTCCAGCTGAAAACAATGACCTCAAACCTGATCACCGGCTACCACCGCGACCTCCAGCTCACAAAAGAGCCCGTCATGAACAGCTTCGACATCACAAAAAAATGCCTGAAAATCATGGCCAAGGTATTCGAAAACCTTAAAGTCGACAAAGAAAACTGCAAGCGCGCTCTCACCGCCGAACTCTACGCGACAGAAAAAGCATACGGATTAGTAAAAAAAGGCATCCCGTTCAGAGACGCCTACAGGACCGTCTCCAAAGATTACTGACTGCTTTCATACATTATGCAGGTCAAAGATATGCGATATATAAAAAGATTTATAATATTCTTGTTCCTAAGTAGTAATTATGACTTTGAGTACAGAAAATACCGGATACCTCAAGTGGATTTCTGAAGGTGAAATGTATCCTTCATTTATTAAAGGTGCAATAGAGAGACTTACAGATCCAGACTATCCGTCATACACATTAGGCAACTTAAGAGGAAGCTTAGAGTCAGGTATAGAAAAAAAGATCAGCCAATACAAACGATGGATACATGAAGGCGATGCAAATAAAGACCTCATATTAGGGCGATTATCAGAGCATAATCGGATCTTAGACGAGTTAAGATCAGGACAAAAAACAACCATATACTGTGTTGATATTCCTGAAGGCTATAGCATCCCAAAAATAACAGAAATGCCCGTTGGCTCTCAGATGGCTCATTTAGAACAATCATCTGAATAAGTCATAATTTTTATAGATTCAGTTCCGGCTAATTCTTCATCTGCACTATCTAGGCCCAAAAAAGCAATTCAATGCTATATTCAATCACAAAAGGCATAGAAACGTATTTAAACTTCTCTAACGACTATTAAGTTATGAATCTATTTGATATACCGGAATTATCAGACAAAAAAGTAGTACAAAGATACGATAACGATAGCGTATGGATATGCTCCTCCCCAGCCGATGAAAAATATGTGATACGAGTGGCAGATTGTGAGTTATCTAAAAAGATTAGCAATTTAGGAAAAATGGGTTTGCCAGTTGAAAAGACTGTAGACATATTAAGATATGGTGACGATTCTTGTATTCTGGTTACAGAATTTGTTCCAGGTAAAAATTATACGCAAATAATCACGGAAATTTTAAATGGAATACCTAAAGATATTAATAAAATTGAAGAATTAGGCGAAACCTATAGCAAATATTACGAAAAAGGATTTATTCTGGAAGGCGCAACTCTATCTAACTTTAGATACGGGGATATCGGTCCAATAAGAGTTGGCATAAAAAAAATAACCGAATATCCTTCTGCATGGGACAACAGTGACAAAAAGTTCATCGAGGCATGTTTCAATGATATTGTCGAAGGATTCCTGGAACCTCTGGGCAGGTTAAGAGCTATAAAAAAAGGCTCCAGACTGGATATGTCAAGCAAGACCATCCGCGTCTTGTCTGGACCAGAATTAGAAATCGCTATAAAGAAGAGCGATGCATCGTCATCCGTTCAAGACAGAAATCAATCTCGGGTTGAAAAATATGCCGAAGATATTCTGGAAAGCTTCATTCAGGGCTATAAGCTCGCCGAATCCGCTCCGGAAGAGACTATAGAAAAAATGATCCGAGAAGAATGGAAACGCATAACGTCCTTATAGGCTGAAGCATCCGATGACCCCTCAGTTCGCTCTTTCATTGCACACAATCTCATTCTATACCTATAAAAACCTGCATCACCAACATAAATCATGCCCAAAAGTGAAAAATACGACCTTATGCTCATTGACGCAGACTACACAGTCATCGACAACAACCCGATAGTCCGCCTCTACGGCCGCACAAAAGATGGAAAATCAATCGTCATCTTCGACAACACCTTCGAACCCTACTTATACGTCCAGCCAAAAAAAGACATAGAGTCCCTCAAAAAAAAGATAGGCTCCCTCTCATTCAACGACAACAGCGAAACGATATCAGTAAAAAAAGTAGAAGAGATAGAGATGACACTAGGGATCACAAAAACAAAGCTCATCAAAGTCTACTGCAACCTCCCCGGTCACGTCCCGAAAATAAAGGACGCGATAAAAGACTGGCCCGAGACCGAAAACAAATACGAGTTCGACATCCTCTTCTTCAGAAGATACCTCATGGACAGGAAACTATTGCCAATGACCTTCATAACAGTCACAGGAGTAGAATTAAAAGACCGCATGAAAGACACAGTAGAATCCGACATCAAACTGCTCGCATCATCAATAAGAGAATCAAAACCCTCTGTATACACTCCAAAAATCCTCGCATTCGACCTCGAGACCGTCCCGGAAGGCATCGCCCAGAAAATAATACTCGCAAGTATCTACACAACAGCCGGATACAAAAAAGTCCTTGGCTACGTAAAAAACACATACCCTGACTACCTCCACCTGATAGACGAAAAAGATATCATCGAAGAACTCATCCGCATAACAAAAAAAGAAGACCCCGACTTCCTCGTGACCTACAACGGCGACGCCTTCGACATGCCGGTCCTTCGCGACCGTTCGAAAAAATACAAGGCCCAGCTCATCTTCGGCCGCGACAAGAAAGAAGTCATCTTCCAGACAAGAGGCCGCTCAACCCCTGCAGTCGTGCGCGGCCGCGTCCACATAGACCTCTTCCAGTTCATCTCCGTCATCATGAGAGCCACCATAAAATCCGAAGTCCTCACCCTCGATGCAGTATCAAAGGAACTCCTCGGCGAAAGCAAGATCGGCATGACCTGGGAAGAGATGCTGGACAACTGGAACCACAAAAAGAACCTCGACAGGTTCGCAGAATACTGCCTGAAGGACTCCCTCCTCGCCTACAAGCTTGCAGGACTCATACTCCCGAACATCTTCGCCTTATCAAGACTCACCGGCCAGGTCCCAAACGACGTCTGCCGCATGACCTACGGCCAGCTGGTCGAATCATACGCGATGAGAAGAGCAGCCGGGATGAACATAATCGTCCCAAACCGCCCCACAAGAGAGACGATAGACGAGCGCCGCGAACAAGACGCCTTCATCGGTGCATTCGTCGTCGAGCCGAAACCCGGCCTCCACGAAAACATAGCCGTCTTCGACTTCCGCTCCCTATACCCCTCCATCATCGTCTCCCACAACATAGACCCTTCGACACTCAACTGCGGCTGCTGCAAAGACACTCAAAAAAACCGCGTCCCAGACACGAACTATTACTTCTGCACAAAGAATCACGGCTTCATCCCGACAGTCCTAAACGACCTCGTCGACGAGCGCATCCGCATCAAGAACCTGATGAAAGAAACAAAAAAAGGCACGCCCGACTACGTCGACCTATACGCCCAGCAATACGCCCTAAAAACAGTCTCAAACGCATTTTACGGCTACCTCGGCTTCGCAGGATCCCGCTGGTACCGTCGCGAATGCGGCGAATCAGTCACAGGATTCGGCAGACACTACATCCACGAAGTTATCGACACCGCAAAAACATACGGCTTCGACATAGTCTACGGCGACACAGACAGCGTCTTTTTGAAACTGGCAGATCAGAAACAGGACCTATCTGCAGTAGCAAAGAAATTCCTAAAAGACGTTAACAGCAAGCTTCCCGGCATCATGGAACTCGAATTCGAAGGCACCTTCGTACGCGGCATATTCGTCAAAAAAAAGGTCGGAATCGGCGGCGCAAAAAAAAGATACGCTCTCATAGACAAAGATGGCAACCTCACCATCCGCGGCTTCGAAAAAGTCCGCCGTGACTGGTCAAGACTGGCAAAAGACACCCAGGAAACAGTCCTAAGGATGGTCCTAAGCGACAAGGTAGACGAGGCAGTAGCATACGTAAAAGATGTAATCGTCCGTCTGAAGACCGGAAAAGTCCCTCTTGACGAACTTGGCATATACACCTCAGTAAAAAGAGAACTAAAAAATTATGACCAGATCGGTCCCCACGTCGCAGCATCAAGAAAAGCAGAAACACGAGGCATAAAGATCCTGCCCGGCCAGACCATCCAGTACGTCATAACAAACGGAAGCGGTAGCATCTCAGACAAAGCCGAGTTGATCCAGTTCGCAAAAGACTACGACAAAGACTACTACATAAAAAAACAGATACTTCCTGCAGCCATGCGCGCCCTGTCAGTATTCAACATAACCGAAGACGAGCTCATGGGAAACGGCAAGCAGACAGGTCTTGCACGATTCGCAGCAAAAAAAAGATGAACTTATAATCAAATTATATAAATTATATATATACCTTTTACTATAAAATATTCATGTTATTTTTAAGGCAAAAACATCTCTATGTATCATTTTTTTTGGTCATGCTCCTATTTTTTGCTCCGTCTTATGCAACTGAAACAAGCGACTTATTTTATTCCGGTGATGTTAGCTATGACCTCAAAGACACATATAACGCCGGCGACTCGATCCAGACAGATATCACTGCAAGCAACATGGAAGAATTCCCGATTACAGGTGCTTATCTCGTGATTGAGATACTGGAAGGATGCATGGACCCCGTATATCCGTCCCAGGATTCAGACTGCGACAACATCTTCTTCGAAAAGGTTATGCCGGGCATAAATCTTGATCCGCTCTCACAGGTATCGGTACCTTTTTCTTACATCCTCCCGTCCGATCTGAAAACCGGCACCTACCGCATGGACGTCTATTTGAGGACTCAGAAGACGCCAATCGTTGGCATGGCGCATATTTTTCTTCCATCAAGATATAAATCATTCGCAGTTAAAGGCACAGGCGTCGAACCATCACTAAAGATACAAAGAACAACAACAAAGATACTGGGCGCCACAGGCCCTGTCGGTCCGCCGGCACTTCCAGGCTCATTAGTCGAAGGGACAGTCTATATAAAGAACATCAAAGCCGTAGAAGAGGACGGCCTTTCTTTATTGGTGGCCATCTGCTCTTGGGACGACACCGGTTGTGAAAATAAATATGTATGGCAAAATACATACCCGTTTTCAATAGGTCCCACTGAAACCAAAGGGATTGGCATATCCTTTGATGCTCCCGAAAAACCAGATGCCTATGCCATCCGTCTTGAACTGAAAGACAAAAAACGAGACATAAGATCAATCTACAGAAGCAGATTAGTAGTTACAGGCACCAGCGCAAAAGTAAGGAAACTGTGGGTAGACAAAAGATATTACAATGCTGATGAAAAAGTTGAATTGAACACACTTATTTTCACCTCACCCGACCATTACACGAATCCCGTCATGTATAAATCTAACTTGCTTGTCTCCGTAAAAGACTTGAATAGTGATAAGATTGTTTTCCATAATACCGAAGAGATACCCGAACTTTCAGGCGATGTCCCTTCAGTATCCAAAAAATACAGCTTTGTCACAACAGATGTCCTTGAAAGATTTGAAATATGCGCTCAGGTAAATTCAAAAGACAACGAAATTTACGACAAGTATTGTTATGAGATAGACTCATCAAAATTCTCATCAGAATCACGCAAATACAGCTTGAACGAAAAGATATTCGACAGGGAAACAATGGAATTCAGCGCAGACTTATGTGTGAGCGACGATAACGACCGGCCTGTATCATCAAATGCCGGCATAAGCATCACCGACCTAAAAAATCGTGTATCAGTTATGAGAGAAAACATCAAGATCGATTCCTGTCATCCAGTCAGATTCACCTACAAGCCGGACGTATCATACCGGATGCTCATAAACGATGAAGATCTAAAAAAGCAGTACCGATTTGAGTTCCAGTACACAGAACCCTCAGTTAAACCAGGCGACTCAGATAAGAATGAGACGGCAATTGATGATGAGATGAAAAAAGATCAAGACGGCGATTTCATAATTGTTGGTATTCTTGTGATAGTTGCAGTCATCTTAACTTATCTTTACATTAAGACAAGAAAACATTGAAGTGTTGATTATGTCAAAATCAAAATTAGTGCTTGGCTTTGCAGCAGTTTTGGTAATTCTATCTATGCCGTTGAGTTTAGGCTTGGAAACCCAGATAACCGGCACAGGAAACAAGACATTCAATCTCGATATCTCATACAACATACAGGACAATGATATTTACGTCGAGAATACAACTCTTTCACAACCCGCAATCATTTTCAATGGCAATCTCGAAGGCATAAATCCTCTTCTCCCGCCAAAGCTCTCGATATTCAGCTTTATTTCCGGAATCAACAACCTCAATTTCACAGAATCAGTCAACTATTTCGAATTGAACATAACCTATGATATCAAGACAGGTTATTCCTGCTCCCTTGACACAGAATGTGATTCCAGTTCATGCAATATCGACTTTACAGGGCCAGTTGATAAATATTGTGCACAAAATTCAGGTAGCTGTGTCCATAAGGTTGTTTCTTTACCAGTAACCCAATATAATGACGGCGACACATTCAGCAGTTATAAATGCAGCGCAGGCACATGGAAAGTGGCTGACGGGTATACCTGTACCTTGGACGCTGACTGTGATTCAGGCAATTGTAAAGATGACCACACAGGCGGTTTAAAATACTGTGCACAGGACGCCACCAGATGCGTTCACAAGGTCGTTTCACTGCCGGCGAACCAGTACGCCGACGGCGGCACAGATGCAGGCTACAAATGCTCCTCCGGCACTTGGAAGACAAACGACGGCTATGCCTGCACTGTTGGTGCAGACTGCTATTCCGCCTATTGCAGAAATGACTCCCTGAACATATTGGATCGATTCTGCGCAGCAAGTTCCACAAACTGTGTGCGCAACACCGCAGGTATTCCGGTGACCCAATTTCTTGACGGCATTTCTGATGGCGCAGGCAACAGATGCGACAATGGAATCTGGAAGAAAGATGACGGATACGTCTGTAATCAGGATTCAGAATGTGATTCCGGTTATTGCCGTGACGACCATACTGGCGGCGTCAGGTACTGCGCCCAGGATATCTCGGCATGTGTTCACTATAAGTTTGGTCCCCCGGCGACCCAGTATACTGACGGCCAGAACGACGGAGTATATGTCTGTTCTTCAGGAATATGGAAGATCAGGAACGGCTATGCATGCCTTGTTGACTCAAATTGTACTTCTGGCGATTGCCACACAGACTTCACCGCGCCGACAGATCTGTATTGCGCCCAAAGCAGTTCAAGCTGCGTCCACAAGGTTGCTGCTCTGCCGGCGAACCAATACGCCAATGGCGGCACATATTCCAGTTACAAATGCTCTTCAGGCACATGGAAAGTTGATGACGGTTACCCATGCGCCATAGGTGCTGATTGTAACTCTGGTTTTTGCAGGAGCGATTTTAATCCCGGTTGGTATTGTGCAGAAGACTCTTCACACTGCGTTCACCTGGTCATTAGTCTCCCTGCCAATCAATATAATTTTTGGACAAAGGTAGATGGCTACAGATGCAAGTTTGGCGGATCCTGGGGTATTCAGGATGCGGACGATGACGGCGTACAAGACAGCACAGACAAATGCCCAAACACCCCTGCTGGATGCAGTGTAGGTCCTGCTGACGACGATATAAATGCAGCCACCGGATGCCCGAACAAGCCCATAAATCCGTATGATATCAAAGACAATCCCGCAAGCATTTGTGTTGGCTCCTCTCTGCCCGTGGATCCGGTAAAATCAGTTTGTCTCGAACAGAACATTGCAGACAATATCAACGTCAGTTTTTTCTTAAGGAACGCGACCGGCGATTATTCTGCAAACGATCCCGACGACTGTAGTCTGGAGGACGGAACATTTGGTTGGCACGATATTTTGGATGGCAGGTTCTATTGCGAGTTTAGAGTCGACGATAATTTAAAAGCAGACACCTATGGTCTCGTCGCAAGATATGATATTCCTTCAGTTCCAACTTTTGAAGATGTGTTCAGACCCGGCTTTATAATTAGTACATTATGCTCCCTTAATACGCCATGCAAGCATGGTGGGCACATCAAAGACCAGGTCGCATTAAGTGGCGGCACACTTAGCTTTGACAAGCCTTCCACTATAGAAGGAACGATATGCATCGCCTGCGTGGGCGCCACCGGCACTATAAGTAATGTGAATCAATACATCGCTCAATGTTCTGATGGTTCCAGTTCCAGTACAGTAAATCCTGGACTCCTTGTATGGGTCTACGACCCGTTAAACATGGGTAACTATCTCGGTTATTCAGATAACCGTTTTCAGGATGGCACCTTTAACATGACGCCCAAACCACGCAGAAACGATGTCTTTGCCTCAACATCTGGGTATCGCTGGACAAGCAACCTTGGCTGGACTGGAGGCGCATCAACAAACAAAGTAAGCGACTTCCATACATTCAACACAAACGGTACCTATAGGGCATATCTTGATTACATAAACAATTTCTGCGACTCGCCAGACTACATCTGCCCGAACAACGGTATTTTGTGTAATGTTGGCAGTCTCATAACACAGGGTTTTGTCGGCCTGCAAAGTTACGACATCAAGATAATCGACCCTTCAGTCAACCTATCGGAAAATCCTGCCTCTGTGACATATTTCGCTGATCCCTCTGCAACAAGGGTCCATAGTTGGTCCATAAAAAATGATGGTATCGGTAAATTGAAAGTATCAAATATAGCAGTCACATGCCCTCCGGAATTGAGTTGCTCCTCATCTCCTACATTTGACACGACACTTGACGAGGACGAAGAACTGATTATTGACACAGAATTTAACTTGCCTTGTGATTATTCGACAAACACCTATCTTATCAACCTCACATTTGATGCCGCCGACGGCTATGATCTCGCATGCACTGCCCCCTCTGCACAGAAAGTCACGACCGAAATAATCATGGCGAATACGTCTGACGACAGTGCCGCAAGCTGCCAGTGTTATACAGGAAGAACCGACGCATGGGATCCTTCCGGCAAGGGCTGCTGCGATTCCACAGATTGCTGGGTATCAGGCGACAAGACATGGATATGCAACGGCGGCTCGACAATCGGCGGGACCCTGGGCACAGAATATTGTGATAGTATGAACGTCTGTGGAGAGACACTATACTGGAACAGCTCTGCATGGTATAATCAGATGCCTGATGGCTGTTCATGTTTCGACAGCACGGATTGTGATTCTGGCCAATGCATAGCCGGTATATGCCTTGAGCCGCTGACACCCAACATCACAATTATTCCCCGAAGCGTAAGTGCTGAATTAGGTTCAAAGATCCGTGCTACAATCACCCTTAAGAGTAATCTGCCAACAGAGGACACGATAAAGATAAACCTTTATACAGAGCCTGAAAAGATAATTCACTGGGTCACATTCGAGAACGGCGAAAACGAGATTTTAGTCCATTTATACGCCCATGAAGAGAAAACAATCCCGATTGAAGTATTTGCAGGTGAACTCGGCACCTATAAGATGACGTTTTATGCAAATTCATTATTGATACCTACTCTCTATGGGCAAGGTAAACAAGACATAACTATAATCTCACAGGAAAAAGGCGTAAATTCAAACACGCCCGGACTCCATTGGCTGGGAATGATAATGATATTATTGATAACATCATTGATATCCAAAAAGAAAAAAATCTAGCGGTCCTTATATTCTATGAGTGTCTTCATAGCATTTACTGCCCTGTCCGGTGACGGGTATGCAGGTATTCCGTCTTTTTCAAGACTGCGCAGAAGCAGTTGTGTATATTCCCCGCCGGACGCAGAAACGATGATCGGTTTCTTCGACCGCTCGTTTGCGCTCGCAATCACGTCGACAATCTCCGGCCCGAGACTCGCCGTCTGTAGAAGCGTAACGATAATCAGCCCATCCACATTCTTGTCCTTCAGAACCGCATTAATCGCAACCTCGTATCTCCTGACATCTGCATCGCCTATTAAGTCCAGGGGATTATGTATCGTAGAATATTCTGGAGGCATGACCGTTTTGATCTCATCGACAGTCTCTTTAGAAAACTCAGCTATATGCATGTGATTCCTCTCGATGGAATCAGCGCACATGACTCCGAACCCGCCGCCATTAGTGATGACTGCGATCATGTCACCCTTCGGAAGCGGCTGGTAAGCGAGCACTCTAGAATAATCGAACAGCTGTTCACTATTCTCTGCCTCCACCGCGCCGCCCTGCCTGATAGCGCCCCTGAAAACATCATAAGACCCCGCAAGGCTTCCGGTATGCGACTGCACCGCTCTGGTGCCGGATGCAGATTTGCCTGCTTTAAGTATCACGACCGGCTTTTTGGCAGTCACCTTCTTCAAAGTCTCAAGAAACATGCGCCCGTTCCTGACACCCTCCACATACATTGCGATTGCCTTTGTCTTGTTGTCATCCTTAAGATAATTGAGGAGATCCAGTTCATCAATATCCGCCCGGTTTCCATAACTCACAAACCGCGATATCCCTATCTCCTCAGTAGCCGCCCAGTCAATAAGCGATAGCGCAAACGCCCCGCTTTGCGATATGAACGCGATATTCCCCTCGCGCGGCCTCTTGAGCTTATAGTCTGGAAGAAACAGAGTGTCTATTCTCCCGAACGCATCAAAGATGCCGATACAGTTCGGCCCGACAACCCGCGTCTTGGAACCGCTGATGATGCTCTTTAGCTCCTCCTCGCGCGTTATGCCCGCGCCACCGGTCTCGCGATAGCCCGCAGTGATCATGATGACTGCCTCGATGCCTTTTTTCACGCACTCCTTGAGCGCCTCGTTCGAGAATTTCGGCGGCACCACGATGACCGCAGAATCAATCGGTCCATCCACATCAAGCACGCTCTTATAGCATTTCAGCCCGAGAATCTCATCCCCGCTTGGATTGATTGGAAATATATCGCCCTTGAAACCCATATCCAGATAGTTCTTCAGTATGACATGCCCGAACTTCTTAGGATTAGACGACGCGCCGATGATGGCAACCGACTTGGGAGCAAAAAACTTATGTATAGACATAACAATCAATATATTATTATGCGCCCGGGCATATATAGTTTATAGGATTTTTAGAAAAAGTAAGAATTTTAGGGCAGCTACACTGATATATAATTTACCTATACTTTCGAATATGACATTCTATTTTCTATGTATTTACATTTTGCTCTTAATGGAGTTGCTCTATCGGCTTTAGATTTGTGGTCAAATATGTTGTCGTGTCAACAAGGGGTAGTTCCTTACAAATACCTTTAATGGCTTTAGTTACGCGTTCTTCTTCACCCTGTAAGATGACAATCACTGGGCACTGATCATTATATTTCTTGGGCTCTGTATTATGTTTTTCTAGATAATCATTTATCTTTCTCCATGTGTCTGCTTGTGTATCCGAAGTGCATGTTAAATCATATATGCCTTCCCTCTTATATACTAACTTCTTTCTTGCAGAGTCTATAATAAAATCCTCAAAGTTATATGCTATTGATCCCTGAATTCCATACGTCTTTTTATAATTCGCGCGGTTACAGTTAATATCGTCTGCATTTTTGCCTTCCAAAATAGCGACTAGAAAGAATATCTCCTGCTCATCAGAGTTTCCACCGTTATTATTCATCGTATCACCCATTAATTTTTTAAACGTTAATATCAGTTCTATGACGATATGACCACTTAATCATACTCATTTTTAAATATATCGTTTTTTGTTGGGTTGTTACGTTCTAAATATATCTCTAAAAACTCACGAATCAACACGCCTCTACATAATCATTATTTTTGACTTCCCAAAACCTGCACAACAACCTCCCTTTCCCTAGCCCGCGTATCAAAATCCAAAAGACATATCTGCTGCCATGTCCCAAGAATCAGCTTTTTGTCAGAAAACGGCACCGTAAAACTCGTCCCGACAACCGTAGACCGCACATGCGCCGCCCCGTTATCGCACCCCCATCTCTTGTGGTGCTCATAATCGGCGTCATAAGGCGCGATTTTATCAAGCGCACGCGGCACATCCTTCTTAAGCCCCGGCTCAAACTCGATCGTAGAAATCGCCGCAGTAGACCCGGCGACAAACACAACCGCAATCCCTGCATTGATTTTAGACGAAGCGACCGCCCGAGCCACATCAGCAGTGACATCGACAACATCCGAATTACCAGAAGTACAGACACTAAACGTCTTTGTCACGACCGGCATCATACCACCACGCAGTAAGCTTCCCCGTATTCCAGTCACGGATAACCTGCCGCGCCGCCCTCTCGACATCAAACCCTCCCTTCAGGAGGTAATTGCGCTTCAATGCAAGAGCCGAAAGAAACTCATCCACATCATCAAGCGGCACCTTATAAAACTCCTCAATATTCGTCCCTTCTGCATCATCCTTAATCTTCACAAGTAACTGCGCCGCCGCAACCTCGGCCACCTTAAGCTTCTCAGGCCTGACAGAACCAGTGAACACACTGAACTTCTCATCAGACGGCACCACCCCTGGCGTATCAAGCAGTTTCGTCTCCTTCGAAAGCCTGATCCACTGCGCATGCTTCGTATAACCCGGCACAGACGACGTCTTTGCCCCTGACGTATGGGCAAGCATATTGATGATTGACGACTTGCCGCAATTCGGATACCCGACGACACACACGAGCTTCGGGTTATACTTCTTTATAGCACCCTTGAGGAATCCCGTTCCCTTCCTGTCCTTAGTAGAAACAGAAACAATCTCGTGCTCTTTCTTAAGCTCCGCCCTGATCTTCTTCTCAAAATCAGCCGACACAAGATCAGTCTTATTGATGACAATGATCAGTTTCTTCCCCATTTTTTCAACAAGCTCTTCAAGCTTAAGAGACCGCGTTTCCCGCGCGACACGCGCATCAATGACCTCAAGCACCATGTCGCTTTCCTTAATCGATACGATAACTAAATCCCATTGGCCCATAATAAGTAATTGGCTTTGCATTTTAAAAATTCATGTCTCTAATAAGCTTTTTGATATACAAAGAACCCTTCGTTAGAACAGGCTCCCCGTGCCCCGGAAGAATGATATCGACATCAAGCAGAGATATCTTGCGTAGAGAAGAAACAAGCGCCATCTGATTCCCGCCGGGCAGATCCGTCCTTCCCACGCCGCCGTGAGCAAAAACCGTATCCCCTGTAATCAGGATTTTTCTATTCTTATCATAAAGGCAGATCCCTCCGGGCGTATGTCCCGGCGTATGCACAACAACAAAATCAGTGCCAGAAATAGCCTGCCCGTCAGAAAGAACCGCATCAACCTTGACCTGAGGAATCCCCTTTCCAAAAAGCCCCGCGCACGTATACGAGCCGTCAGCAGACGAAATAAAAGGCGCATCATCCTCATGCGCCGCCAGCCGCGCCCCGAACTCCTTCTTGAGCAGCTCATTAGCCCCCACATGATCATAATGGCAATGCGTATTGACAATCAGGTCAAGCCCTTCTTTTACGAACCCCTTGACCCGCGAAAAATTCTCCTCAGTCCCCGTATCCACAAGAACATTTATCTTGCCAGAAACCAGGTAGCAATTGGAATTATAGCTGACCCCTTCAATCATCAGAATGCCATCGGCAATATTCATATGATTGATTGCACAGAAAGATATTTATTTCAACATCCCTGCAACCGCCTTCACCGGCTCAGGCATCATATCGGGACTGACATGCGGCCCAATCCCGCCGGACATATCCGTCCATACATTTGTGATGGCATACATGATTACTGTAACAATAAGTCCTATCATCATTGTTGCGACCCTTATAGGCACAATAGCAAGAATCGATCGGAATAACGTGATCTTATGCACATACTCCGAAGCGACAATGATGACATAGAAAGCGTAGAACAGAATGAATATATTGACGATCGGCACCCACGTCACAACATAGAACGCCGATGCATACGCCATGATCCTGAAAGTCGCCTCATAATCCCTCTTCCCTCCCACAATCTTGAGTGCGGCATGATATATCACGGCTGATACGAATATGCTGGCAGCGCCAAGAATCATGACTGCCAAGAACCACAGGGCCATAAAGCTAAAAGAACTCAAAAGCAGCTCAAGCGGTATCAGCATCCAGATGATTGTGACTATATCCGACCCTAGTATTTGCAGTACCTGCTCGATGAACTTTAATTTCAGAGAACTCATTGTAAGCAGAAGAAAAGCGACAAGAGAAAGAATCGACCCGACAAAAATATTGACAAGCGCAAACTTCATGGGCTCTTGATACCCTCCGGTCGTCGGCATCTTCAAAAAGAACTCCTTCGGCTGAAATATGACCTCTTTTGCCGTCTTATACCAATAGCTGATTAATTTCACGCTCTCACGATATGAATTAGAAGATAAACCATCCTCACTTTAGCATCCCGGAAATAGCCTTCGCCTGCATTGGCAGATTCATTCTTTCAAGATCCGATGCTGTCTGGAACATAATATCATTTTGTGCTCCAATTGTAGCCAAAAGCAAAACCATCGCCGCAACAACAAGCACGATTGCGATAATGATCGGTATCAGGACCGCAATTCCCGCTCGCATCATCGTGATTTCATGCACTTTGCTGAAACCCCTGATAATCAGATAAATAACATAAAGTGATATGAAAAACGCGATTCCTTGCAGAGCAGGAATCTCTGCCGAAGATATGGCTGTAAGTATATTAAAGACAGACACATACGCAAGCACTCTGTACGTCGCCTCAAAATCCTTCTTGGCGCCAGTGAGTTTCAGGAAAAGATGATATATTGCAGCTACAATAAAAATTCCGATGCTTCCGACAATCAAAGTCGTAATGACTGCTCCTGCCATAAATCCGAGAATAGCCAAGTCAGATGTAAGAAGGATCATTTTAATATCCGCGCTAGGAAAAGCAAGCATAGCTCCTGCTGACAACACCGCTGCAATGAATATATTTATAAGCGCAAACCTGAACGGCTCACCAAGCCCTCCAGTAGTCGGCATCTTAGAAAAGAACTCCTTAGGATGGAATAGAACCTCTCTAGCCGTCTTGTACCAGTTATCAATCAATTCCATAAAATCACAATTAATTATAGGTCATTTCCGTTTATATATCTGCGCAGCCCAACATCCAAATCCGTAACTATTAAAAACTAATCCTCATCTAATAGTAATGGGCGATGATTATGCCGTCCCAATATGAGAGAGATTGATGATTATTGGAGTAGCTGATGAGCCCTCTATTCAGTCAGCGCATTTAAGTCAAAGCGGATCCTTCTCGACATCAAACGAATCCGAAGTAGGAAAAACCTTGACGATAGCGCACTTATACCCAAGCTTCCTCGCCAGCCGCGCATTCTTCACAGAGACATCAACCCTCTTCTTCTCCTTATCAACATAAATCTCCGAATCCTTCAGCCTCAATCGGGCCGCCAGATCCTTCCTTGCAGCATCAATATCATCCGCCTCGACAATCCCCTTCTCGATAAGGCAATGATCAACAATCCTCTCAAAACCCTTCAGGATATTCTTCGCCCGCATCTTCAACCTGTTCTCATACTGATAGATATTCTTCACACTGGACGTGCAAAGATGGACACTTAAATTCTCGGTATTCCTGGCCGCAAACTCAAGCAGCCGAACCCCGAGCTCCCGGCTCCCGTTGACCGTATTGAAAATATCCTCATTAGACTCATGGCCAAGATCCGTCATCTCATCAAACGTCAGCTCCGACATCTCAAGCTCATTAAGATTCAGGAACTTCACCCCTGCCTTCTCAAGATAAAGGATCATCTCCTGCAATTCCTTCTCCTTTCCCGGAACAACAGGCACTTCCACCCCGGCATCGAACTTATATCCAAGACACTTGTCGATCAGCCCATAATCCTTGCGAAGATGCAGCCGGATTTCATCAAGCCCTGCAGCCGCGAGCTCCTTGAGCCTCTCATCGCTCAAAAGATCACCCGACGTATAAAGATGTATATGGAACCTGCGACCGAACACCTTCTTGAGCAATCGTATATATCCGATCGTCCTCTCAAATCGGGCCAGCGGATCACCGCCCGTGATGCCTGCCCCCTTGGCAGAACACAATCTCGCCTCACGCACAACATCATCATCCTTCAGCACAAGCGCCTCATTAGCCCACGTCTTATCCACATTCTTCCTCTTCAAAGAAAGCGGGCAATAATAGCATGAATGAGGACAGATCCCAGTAACAAAAAGAACAAGCTTTTGCCCCTTGATGCACTGCACACAGCCGTGCGGGAGCGCGCCCACATACAAAGACTTCGCATAACTCGTTTTGATTTCACGCATAAATAATCATTCCTGATAAGCTTGATAAATCTTTTCACAGCAGGAAATAGGTTATTTAAATCCCCGAAAACAAATGTTCATACAACCTGTGATGCTATGCTCTCATTAATCATCTTCATAATTTGCCTTGCAGTACTCATCTACACCGCAAAACTCGTCACAGATAGTGCATCCCACTTCGCGCGCGTCTTCGGAGCATCCGAATTCATCGTCGGCGCGACAGTCGTAGCACTCGGCACATCCCTCCCAGAATTATCCTCGTCCCTCGCAGCCATGTCGTCTGGTCTCACCGAGATTGTAATCGGCAACGTTGTCGGGTCAAACATCGCAAACATCGCCCTGATACTCGGTCTCACCGGGATATTCTATGTCCTGAAGACCGAACGGGACATACTCAAGACCGATGTCCCATTCTTCATAGGATCAGCAATAATAACCCTCATAGTCTTATTGGATTTCAAAGTGACATTCAGCGAGGGAATTATCCTGATCGTGGTCTATTTTAGTTATCTTGCAAACTCGATGATTACGCACAAAGAGCACAACGGGCATAAGAAGATAAAACTGGAATATATTCAGATTGTCTGGTTTCTCTTGGGCTTGGCCGGTCTGATTTACAGCGCCAAGTATCTAATAATCTCATCAGTCGACATGATGTCTTCACTTGGCATAAGCGAAGCGATCATCGGTTTTATCTTGATAGCCGTCGGAACATCCCTGCCCGAGCTTTCGACATCCATTGTCGCAGCAAGGAAGGGTAAAATAGACATGGTGCTGGGGAATATTATCGGCTCTAACATCTTCAATTCCCTGGTCGTCCTCGGCGCAAGCGCCTTGGTAGCAGACGTCAAAGCAGGCAGCCAGTTCATATACTCCGTTGCTCCTGCGATGGTATTCCTGACCATCCTGTTATCTTACATGATCCGTGACAGAAAAATAACCAGATTTGAAAGCGGATTACTGCTCATGCTCTACCTGATAATAATAGTGCGCACAATATCTGTCACATAAATAAGAATTAGCAGAAAAAAATGAAACTTGGACCCGGACAGGTGGAAACCAAATACATTTTAATTTAGGATTTGCTCCTCAAGCATTGTTTTACCCATCCGGGACTTCTGGATACTCTCTCTAAATGGGGTCCGGATTAACTCTTCATCCCCCAATAAACCAAGTTTCTCTGGTCTATTGTTTTCATTATGAGATTGTTATTGACTATTTGCCGGACATTATATAAATACTTATTGCATAGTTAAACTAGATTTTTTGTATTAATGTAACCTTTTTTAAGGTTAGAATTAGATTAAATACATAATTAATCGTAAATTATTTAATTTTGATGTAACAATAAAGTAATATCAGATTATTGCATACCCTTTATGGACTGATGACAATGCCGCTAAAAAAAAGAGAGATACAGGTTTTTTTCGAACTGCTAAAAGATGGCCGGGTGCCAGACAAGCATATCGCACAGAGAATCAAGACCACCCAGCCGACAGTCACAAGAATAAGACAGAAGCTCGAAAGAGAAGGTTACATCAAAAAATACAGCATCCTTGTAGACTTCAAGAAAGTTGGCATCACCATGATTGTCGTAACGATGTTCAAATGGGCTGACTACTCGATAGAAAAAGAGCAGGAAGACGCCCGCAAAGAGATCCTGAAGATGCCTGAGATGCTCTCCCTTTCAAGAGGCGAAGGCATGAGAGGCAAGACAAATATAATCATCTCCGCCCACGAAGGCTTTAAATCATACGAGGATTTTGTAAGAGTCTTAAGAAAGAAATGGGGTAATTATGTGACAGACATCGAATCATTTATCTCTTCAGTTGACGGCATCACAAAAGTATTCGACCCGTCAGAGTGCATTACTGACATACTCTCAAAACAGCAGGATAAGGATCAACAATCATAGCAACCCACATAAAACTTAATCCGTTGATGGATTTAATTATCGGTCCTTTTTGCAATAAAAGAACATGCACGGGCCCTCGAAAAAATCGAAAGGACAGTTGAAAAAACATGAAAAACAAGATAATACATCTGGTCATCTCCGGGCGCAGGAAAAAGCTTGCGCACGCAATAGAACTGGCAGGAGGTAGTGCTGCATGCTAGCGATTTGTCCAAGATGCCACTCGTCATGTGATATAAAAAGAACAGAACGGACTGTAACATGTCCCAAATGCGCTCACACATTCAGGATAACCGATGCACAATTCACAGATTCCAGAGACTTCATAGAATAGAAGATTCCCTTGCAAATATCTTGATCTTGTTCTGCTTGATATTTTAAGAAATTATTCCTGCTCGTATTATAGTCTCACAATTCCTGAGAAATAGCTTTCAATTTTTCAATATTGGTTCTGATATCGGAAATATCCTTCTCTCGCACAATTTTGCCCTCGCGTGGCATCTTCCCATTCATTTCTTTTCTGATTTCCGCCATTAAGTTTTTTACTGATTCATTATGCTCTCTCTTGGAATCTGCAAATTTTGATGCTTGATTTTCAAGATCGCTCTTAAGGCTGGATACCTCTTCTTTTAATTCATCATGGCTTTTATTAAAATCATGGACAAACTTCTCCAAGTCCGCACGATAAATGACATTGCTTTGCACCTGTAAGGCATCGATTCTTGAATCGACATTTGACTTCATCTCATTCTTTGCTTCATTGACGGCCTTATTTAACTTCGTTCCGATATCAATGCGTTTTATGATATCCTCTTCAATGTTTTCTTTATTTGGCCTATTGTTATTCATTTTATCAAGTTTCATCGATATCTCGTTCATTTGCCTTTTCAATAGGTTGATACTTTCGGTTCCAATATTGGTCTTTTCTTCACTCTTTTTCATGTTCTCAAATTGATTCTGTAATTCAGATATCTGTTTATTTATAGCAGCCAGTTTCACAGTACCTCCATTATCCGCTGGTGATGTTTCCGTATTTCCAAGCAGTTTACCGAAGAAATTTGGTTGTCCTGTGCCATTTTTTTTATTGATTGCTTTCATCTTCTTCTCGATTTCTTCTTCTGTTTTCTTTATGGTCTCAAAATGCTTATCCATTTCCTTCTTTATGGCCACTGTCTCTGATCTGATCTTTTCATCAACATCGATTTTCTTGATTTCCGCGACATTAGCCGATATTTCGCTAAGTTTCTTTTTCAGTTCCGCGATTTCCCCATTATTCTTGAGTTTCCCATCATCATCGATTCTTCTTTCCAATATGTCTATCTGCTCTTTTAATTTATCCGGATTTTCATGTGGTGCATCATTTGATTTTTGGTCGGTGAGACGCAGTTTTCCCTTCAGCTCATCTACCTCTTTCCTGACCATATCTTCGCTCTTTTTCATGTTCTCCATTTGGCTATGCAGTTCAGCAATATCTTTCTTTAGCCTCGCCAACGTCACACTTTCACTGCCGCCCATATTCTGCACAACCGGTTTGCCTAACAGTTTATCCATAAAATTCGCTTGATTTGCACCAGAGCCAATCTTTTTTGAAATATCGTCTGTTTTCTTTTCAAGCAGTTCTATCTTCTTTTTGACATGTGCAAATGCTTCGATAATATCGTCCATATAAGACGTGTCCTTCAATATTTGATTTTTAGACTCTTCAATCGATTTCTGAAGGTTATCAAGAGTTCGTATTCTCTCCTCACTATCTTTTCTAAGTTCAACAAACTGTTCATAATTAAGGAACTGATCCGATTTCAGCACAAAATCATCAAATGCAGAATGCAATTCAATTAAATGGTCTTCAAGCTCATATATCCGGCGAGAAAGAGATTCATTGTCCAGCGACATCAATTTTGTATTTCTATGTTCTTTTATCTTGGCAAGATCATTTTGAGATTGCTTTAAAGCTTGATCTTTAAAATCATGGAATTTTTTCAACTTCTTTGAATCCGTTTGAATTCCACCGATAATCGTATCAATTTTTCCTTTTACAATGGCCATCGGGCTAAAAATCTTTGTTGGCACATTCTGTTTAATATTCGGATTGCTCAGTTCACATTCTGTTTTTTTAAAAGAACTCGGAGTATCAGGAATAATTGGCATCTTTTTCACATTTAGATTTTCCTTCAGAGGATGTTCTTTTTTCTTCATCTTGTTTCCCTTTTGTTAAACTCCGTCAATCATGCCATTATGATTCTCGCATCGCCTGCAATTGCCTCTTTTTCATTCACGAACAAAGGATTTATGTCAAGTTCAGTGATATTTTTTTCTCTTTCAATCATATTCGATACTTTTAGAAGAGTATCTGCAATCGCATCTATATTTACTGCTGCTTGGCCCCTGACTTTCCCAAGGATATCATGCGCTTTTATTTCATATATCATCTTTTTGGCATCATGCAGTGTTATCGGTATTACTCGAAAAGTTACGTCATGCAACAACTCTACAAATATGCCTCCGATGCCGAACATGATAACATGGCCGAACTGCGGGTCTTGTGTAGCCCCGATGATGACCTGCCTTCCGGCTAATGTCTCTTCCACAAGGATGCCGTCGACGCGTATATTCCCATGTTTTTTTGCGTTTTGCAATATTTTCTGATAAGCTTTTCTGACGAGAGTTGATTCATCAATATTAATGATAACTCCGCCGACATCCGTTTTATGCAGCATGTCTCTGGATATTAATTTCAATACAACGGGATAGCCTATTTTTTGTGCATGCTCTACAGCTTCATCTTCACTCTTTGCAAGATGTGCTTTTGGGAGATTTATCTTGTATTTTTTCAGGAACAGGCGGCAATCATATTCAGTTAGCTTTTCCATATATTCACCTTAGTTTGTATAGCTTTACAAGTTCGGAAAAAGATCTGATCTCATCGACCTCGTCCTTCATGTAGGTTGTGAGATAGCGTTGGACCGTGGATTTCGATATTTTTGTTTTCCTGGATATCTCCATGGCCCACAGACCTTCTTTTGCGCCTTCTAATGATTTTCTGATCTTCTTGATCTTCGCCTGATCTGGACCCTTGTGTCTTCCCATGATATAATTATAGGGTATTTGTCCTATATATAATTTTGAAGAGACTGCATGATTGACAATCAATGCCGCTCAACATACCTCAAAACTTTCGTGATGAGTCAATCATGCGGTATGAGCAAAGCGAACTTAGTTTTTAGCAATAGGTTTAACTTAGGTTTAAATAATTATTTCTATAATCTATATATGCAAGTATAGATTGAATTCAATAATTCAATATTAGAGGTTGATAGATATGGTCAAAGATAAAAGCGAAATCCCGGACGCCCCGATGGATCGCATATTGCGTGATGCTGGAGCAAAAAGAGTATCCAAATCAGGTGCAAGACAGTTTGCCGTTGCTCTTGAAGGTATCGCCTCAGATATATCCAGGGAAGCGATTGTATTTGCAAAACACGCAGGAAGAAAAACAGTTATCAATGATGACATAAAACTTGCTGCCAAAAAGATAGGTAAGACAATCTGATTTTTTTATTGTTGAGTATAATGCTATAATTTTCTTTAGAATTCTGATTTTAATGATTTTTTCTCATTATAGTTGATGTCGTTACTAGCTGGACAAATAGGATTCATGAACTGATAGACATCAAAATATCCTGGCGAATCTCTGATTCGCTGGCTCATAAAAATCGTTTTACGATTTTTAATGATATGGAAAAGCCATTATTTTCAACGAAGTTGAAAAGCTTGAGACGCAGTCTCATGAGTCTATTTTGAACGTAAGTTCAAAAGCGTGGCATATAAGTGCCATGAAAAAGTGACTGTGGGACATAATTGGTTCATACCTCAAAATGCAAAGAATAAGTTGTGAAGAACGCTTCTTGCGAACAGGCATTGCTCAATTCTTCCATCCAGTTTCTGTCTGACATATCCTCCAAAGAACCGCTTATCTACGGAAAACATCGCCTCGGATAGATTTCTTCTGAAATATTCCTTCAGATATGCGTAAGTATTCAATGCAAAATCGGACAGTATTTTTTTCCATTTCAAAGAACCCTTTACTGTAACATCTTTCTTTGGTATGACGTATATTGTCGTATCTTTATCGAAGTCATCTGTTATTGAATGATTGCTATAATACCTGTCTAACCTTATGCTCTTTACGTCTATACCACTATTATTTAGCATTTTTAATGCCTTATTGTATGCATCTTTTTCGGATTTTCTGCTATAACCGCAACAAACATACATCAATGTGTCCAAGTCAAGTAAACTGAAGTAATAGACAAAGTCTTTTCTATCCTTTTTCGTGTCATTTTCATCACGGTAACTTTTCTTTACAAACAAAGAATATCCGGTGCCATCACCACACAAATCAGGATTTTCTATCTTCTTTTCTTTGACCAAAAGCACGAACATGTTATGTAATATCAATTCTACTGTTTCGTCAGAATAAAGGCGTTCCATGGTCTTATAACTCGGATCTTTGCCAGTCATAACAGAAAAGAAAAAAAGCATATCTGACATGCCCCTGTTACTTAATTTGTACTTGTTTAGCAAAAGCACAATTTTCTTACCAACATCTTTTTGAGTTCTGTTTTTATTTCAAGTCCATTTAGTTGCCATGTCGCCAAAATCGATGCTAAGCACTCATAATTTCCTTTTCCATTCTCAGACCTGAACGCACCTATAATCTTTCTCACCATAACTGTCTCTCTTATCGCCTGCTCAGCAAAGTTATTTGTCGGCTCAATCCCTTGGATTTTGACACACGTTAGCCAATTACCGAGATTGTTGTCGATATATTTCACAACCGGCATCAATTGCTCATATCTGGAATAATATGTTATCAATCTTTTGAGTTCTCCAGTCATAGATTGATATTTTTCCAGTCTTTGACTTTCAGTTGGATTCGATTTATTGAACTCTTTTATCTCCTTGAACAACTTCCTGAGCTTTTCATGGAAATGTCTTCCAGCCAACGTATCTGTCAAATCCTCGGACTTTCTTAAGAGATGTGCCCAGCAACGCTGCAAATTTGCAAATAACATTACGTTGTATGCTTTCCAACAATCGCAAACAATTGTTCCTGCATAATCCACTCCAAGTATCTCTTTAAGGACATCACTACCTCTGCTTGGTCGTATGACAAGCAGAATATCGTTTTGGGTTCTGAAAACCCAAACCCATTGATTATCGCCAAGCACAGAAAAGCTTGTCTCATCAACATAGACTATCTTTGACAATCGTATTCTCATCTTGATGTCATTGTATTCTGATTCTGCTGCTTTTGCAACTCTATCAAGGATCATATTGAATGAAGCAGGAGTTATCCTGAGTGCAAATCCCGTCTCAAGAAAAAGACCTGCTTTTCTCAATACGCCTCTCAGTATGAATCTGATGAATACAGCAAGAACCATCAGATTTATCCCAAATTTACCCTTGAGGGGTATCGTGTTGTCTTCAGGAATAAATACATATCCGCAATCCTTGCATTCTTTTTGATGTATATTTGCTTCAATTGTTTCTGGTTCCGGGGGCTCAACAACCTCTTCAACACGTCGTTTATGTATCTTTTTGTCTTTAAGATTAGAGCCATGACATTTTGGGCAAGTGCAAGCATCGATTTCGAGTGCTTTTGTCGGTTTCTGATGCCTTGTTGTTCCCTTATGACCTTTTGGAGCACCTCGTTTGCCGCCATTTTTATGTTTGCCTTGCGTGTTCGGTTTCAAGTGCTTGTTTGCTGAAGGAGGAGTGTTGGGATTTTTGTACTTAGAAAGCTCTTTTTGAAGTTGATCAATCTGTTTTTGTTGGTCAAGTATTTTTCCAATCAAATCATCTCTATTCATGATATCAAAACATATTATATCTCCCATAATTTATAAAAAAACAACCTCATCCATCTGTTTTTCTATGGTTGAGTATATATGTTTGTGGTTATTCTGTAGAATTAGCTAAACAAATACCTTAATTTGAATATTTCTTTAAGCAAAAGTATCAGTGTCTTTTCTTCGGGGTTTAGTAATGGCTTTGCACCGCGATTATTATCCTTGATTATCTGCAAGCCTTCCGATGCTTTGTGTATTACTCCTTTTAGTTCCTCTGCAGCTATTCTCATCCTGTATGTTCTTTGTTGCTCATAGGTTCGCCAGTCCCGCTTCTCCTTTTTGTTAATAGGATTGTAAACCTCTTTGTAGTATTTGAGGATTCCATCCAAAGAAGCAACAACAGATCTAACATCCTTTGTTTTAATATCTCCCGCGCCCATGCACTATATTGGTTTTATTAAGAGATATGTTTTATTTTATTATTGGGTATCTGTAAACATTGAGTTTACACCAATCAAAGATTCAAGGGAATTCTGTCCCACAGTCATATTCCAAAGGAATAATATGCAAAAAATTCCAAAAGAGATTGCGAACTCTCTTTTGAAGTGATAGCTTATATCCTCAACTGATGCTTTCTCTCCTGTCGCTTTGCTTTTTTCTTCTTTTCTTCATCGTCACCGCCTTGTTCTGATGTTCCGCTTTCTTTATTATGTTGCTGGTAGGCAGCCCAGAGAATCAGCAAAAAGAGTATAACACCAACAGACCACATGATGTTTTCTGAGTCCATGCCAAGGGCTCTTGAGATGTTGTCTGTGCCGTATGCGCCGAGTGTGACAAGGATGATGATCAGAAGTATCATCAAGGGAAGATAGTCTTTTGACTCGCTCTCAAAGAGCTTGAGGAACAACAAAATGAGGAAGAGGATTATCAGGAGTATTATGAAAAACGGCATCCACTTGAATAACATATCGCGGAGAGGCTTGTGGTTTGTCGCAAAGAGGCCGATTATTACGGATACTATGCCTATTGCTTTGTCGTTCAGGACGAAGTCTTCTTTCTTTTTTTCGGCTTTGGCCTTTACGTAATTGAATATGGCGTAAGTTATGGCGGTTATCAGAAGAAAGGGAAGAAGGAACTCGTAGATGCCTGATGACTGAAGATAGGAGATGCTTATGTTCATGGGTTTATCTGTGGGTGAGGGGGTTTATATAAGTTGGTCAGATATGGCTTTTTTAAGCCATCTTTTGAAGGGTTTAGCTTTTTTTTAGAAAATGAAGCGGATGCTGGGGAATGCTTATGAAGAGATTGCCCTTGGGTGGATCAAGGAGCAAAAGCAGTTTCTGATTATCTTTTCGGAAGATAGTTGATGATTATCTCAGATATTTCCCGGACCTAAAAGGACATGGGGATTAAGCGGGTTTTATTCTTCTTTAGTCCAAGGTCGTAATCTAGCAAGTAATCCGTGAATATCTTCCTTCTTACCTTTATAATCTTTTAAACATCGAGCAATCAGATTGCCACGTTCGTATGAAGGTACACTTTTCACAATCTCCACTGCCTGTGTAGCTATATCATCCATCATCCTTTGAGCATCATTAGATTGACGACCTAGACTAGAACCTTGTTCATTGTTTGTTCCACCGCCACCAGCACTAATTGATGAATGTGCAGTAGTTTTAGAAAGACCCTGGTCCGCAGATGTTTTTGTGTCATGAGCTTCTCCATATCGGTGAAAACAACCCCCTAATTCTGACTCGGCTTCTCTCATTTCTTTCTTGGTCAACGTTACTCCGGCAAAGTCTATTTTGTTGCCGATTATTTCACCTGCCTTACCCAATTTATCTGATATTGCTTTCTCGTGACCTTCTGAAAATATCCTTCGGTAGAATGCATACATGAAATAAACTGCGATTAAAGCTACAAAAATGAAGCCACCAATGCCTGCAATAATCGGCACCCATCCCAGTGTAATAACGACGCCGACCGAGGTAATGGAAGAGAGATAAGCTACAAATTTGCTGGAATCGCCAAACAGGCGATGAACGCCCTGATGAGCGACAATCGCGATGAATATCGTTGGTACGAGGAGACCGAATATGATGTCGTTCTGGAGTTCGCCAGTAAGTACCGAGCTTGAGTAATCGTATTTTAATATCTCGTAGAATACAAAATCATAAATGCTCGATGCCATGACTTAAATATAGTCATTAGGAATATATAAAGTTTTTTTTGGAAATGTCGGAAATATAAGAAATCTGAAAAATGAATCAAGAATAGAAGAAGAAAAGAAAGAAAAAGAACTCCTGATGCCAAGAGTTCTTGTTGGACTGGTTATATTTTGATTTTATAAAATAGAGTATTGTCCGTTATTCTCACACAACCTTTTTAGCAAGTCCTCTATATGAGACAATCTGTGGTCGTGCGGCAAACCACTCATCTGCAGTGGGAAGCTTCGGTTTAGTTTCTGGTGAAGCTGGTAAAGGAACTTCAACTTTAGGCTCTTCGACTTTGATTGTTGGTGTCTCTGCTGTTTTAGGTTTATCTTCAGGACCTACAGCCGTGACTCTTTTTTCCGGAATATCTTCATAGGAAGGATGTCTTTTTTCTACCCTTTCTTTAAAATCACGAGGCAAATACTTTTCTTGCGATTTCCCGTTGAAACTGTATGCAAAAATCAAATCCTCAAGGCGATCAAACTTATTGTTTGTTCCAAGATCGCTTTTCATTAATTCACCTATATATGATGCTCCATATAACAAGCCTTTCACGCTGTCAGTACCTATTTGATATAATTCTATTCCATCCTTTGCTATTTCTGGGTTGTTATCAATCAGATCTTGTGTAAGAATGAAATAAAGTGCATCGTTCTCTTTTCCAGCTTTCATCACACCAAGATATAGATTACCATCCAGTGCATATTTTACAAGTTCATCTGTACTTTTTCTTTCCTGTTCCATTACAGCATCTAACTTACCTTTAAAGTTTTCCAGGTTAAATTTTCCATTTGCCATATTCACTACCTCCAGTGAGTACATAATATTTCTTTATCTTTTTATTTGTTGCGATTTAATTCGCTTTTTTCTAATCGGCAATCCAGCCAAAAAAATATTGTAGTCTTTTTGAATTCCTCTTGCTCCACCTATTTCTTTAAAAGAACTTCATATGGCGAGCCAGGAGGGGCACCATACAGAGGTTCAATTGATGGGGGCTCGTAACGAAGAGATGATTCTCCATATCTTGATTCTAAATCTTTTATTGTATCTTCACCAAGTATTTCAAACACTTTTTTACGATAATCTTCTATTTCCCGTGGAGTACTATAATCCTTCCTTGATAGATTGATATCTTTTTCAATTTCGGTCAAATTATGTATGTGGCGATAGATATCATCTGATGACTCAGCTGTAAATGGTATTGCTGCTTCTGCAATCAGGCCGTAATAGAATCTGCCGAGCCTATCCATCCAACCTGCCATTTCCTCTCTTAGTTCTGGATTCTCTGTTTCTTTGATTCTTTCCATGTGTTCTACGAATTGATCAGTATAATTTTCTTTGATGAATCTGACAAAATCCCAGTATTTTTCAGCGTCCCATACCATTCCGCCTCCCGGCAGGACTGCGGGCTCTCTTTCTCCGGGTTTTGCACCTTTCCATATATTCTCAAGCATGTTTTTGATCGCACGGTATCCTTTGTAAATAGGTAATTTCTCAAGGTACCATTCTGACAGTGGTGTCCAACCGCCTAATTTTTGCAGGGCATCCCTGCGTTCAGTAAATGAGTCACCTACCCAATCTACGAAGTAATTATCCTCAAATGTAGCAACATTATCAAGGAAACTGAGGCTATTTTCGACAGTATGTGATCTGGAGCCTTTTGCTTTCTTTGCATATAGTTCTTCAACCCCTTTATATTCTGCAAGTTCTGTTTTTAGCTTTACGTATTCTTGAACGGTCTCTGCAGGCATATATACTATACCCTGATCTGTGATGTTGGAGGGGATTCCTGTACTACTAGGGGTCGTTTTCTTTATTGAAGGGAAAAACGTAGGACTTACATTTGCTTGACCTGCTTCACCGGTATCACCCAAATTCATCATGATACTCGCATTTCCATTTGCCATGTTATATCCCTCCTATTTTTCCTCTTCTTCACCAAGATATAATTATTATTTGATTTGTGCTGATGTTTATTTTATTGTATTTTTTGATACTATTGATTTCAATCAATTGTAACTTTGGTGTAGTAACAATCTATTCAAACTAACGTCTTTATGGTTGTCAAAGTATATAAAACTATCGGTCATTTTTCACTTAAAAGTGGTTAATATATGCAAATATGTGCGCTTATACGTTTTTTTAATGCGTTTTCTTTAGAATCCCGTATTCTTTCAACGGGGTGAACTGGGGCGCCACAGTATGTTTCGCTGCGCCATTTGCGTTTTTTGGAAAACGGGCGGCCATGTGCGCAAAAAAAGCGCTCAATGACACTTTAGACCGGACAGATTCATCGCCTTTGTCGCTCTTTCTCTTTTTCGATTATCCTGTAGACTGCTTTTTCTATCTTGTAGGGGTCGTCGATATCTTTCAGGACATGGGCTGTCGAGACGACGACGAATTCAACGTCGCCTATGCCAAGCATCCGCTGAGACCTGGTCTGCTTCACCCTTACGTTTGTGAGCTTGTCGAATGGTATGGCCTCTATGTTTATGCCGCCCATAGCGTTGTCAGACTTGCGCACCAGGACGCGATCAGTCGTTATAAGTATCATCTCGCGCCTCTTGTTGTTTTCGCCTATGCCGAGAGGTATCAGGGATGCGACAATCAGGACCACACCCAGAATTTCTGGTGAAACCGGGAGCGGAAGAATCAACGGGCTCGCAAAAACTGCAACAGCAAGGATTATGAGTGCGATTCCGGCTAAATAGAATTTCAGGAATACCTTTCTTGACATCGTCGTCTCATGGATCTTCTTTTCGCCAGGCAGCAGGTGCCAGTTTACCATGAAAAGTATATTTGAATGGATTAGTATAAATAGGTGAGTCCGAGTATCTTTCGTTCTGAACGAAAGGTTTTCGCCTGAATCATTCGATGGGAACGAAAGGCCTCGACTAATCTGTTTTGTAGTCAAGAATCCCTAAGTCTTTTCCGATCTCGCACCAGGCCCAGGCCCAGACGACTGCTTCGAATGCGCGGACGTAGTCTTTTTTTTCTAGAAAGTGTCTCGAATCCGAGATGTAGGCGTCTATGTTTGTCTTGTATTGTTCGCCTTTTTTGGTTGATGGCTGTATTTTCAGGGATTCCAGTTTCTTTTGCCATTTTTTGGTTTCATCTATGAGGGTCTTTTCTGTGTCCATCTTGAGCGCCTATAAGCTTTCCAGGTATTCCTCTTCTGTGAAGTGAAGAGTGCCAGGGATTATTATCGTGTGGGGGAGTGCGCCGAAGTCCTGTTTTTTCAGGTCTTTCATACTGCCGTATCTTATGGTCGAACCCTGGTCGCTTCCCAGGTGGGCGAGGCACACTATTTTTGTATTGGATGAGAATAACTTTTTCTTTAGTTTTTCTTCAAGTTCCATGAGGAGACCTATCGCCTCGTTTGCGGTCATGCCGATATCAAGGAGGAGGAGGGTGTGGAGGCTGTCTTTTAAGTTCTTTCTTATGTTATCGTATGGGGACTCGGGGAAATAGTTGTCTTTTTTGTACGGAAGGGATACTGTGCGGCCGAATTTGTAGAGCTGGAGGCCGGATTCGGCTACTGCTGTGAATATCGATGAAGAGTGGATTATCTTTATCGGGATGCCCTGCTTTCTGCATTCGAGGGCGAATCCTATGTGGGTTGTGGCTGATAGGGCGTCTCCGCCTACAAGGAATGCGGTGTCGCATTTTTTTGCGGAGCTGATGATGATGTCTTGTTCTTCGACTTCGCTTCTGTCGAGGACGGTGATCTTTTTTTTCGCCATCTTTTCGAGGGCAGGGAGGTTCACTTTTATGGGGGATGTGTAGAACTCGGCGTATATCTTAACGCATTTTTTCAAGGCGTCCAGGGCTTTTATGGACAGGTCGCGCTCGTCGTAGATGCCTGTACCGATGATGTAGAGCATGATTAAAATTGTATGCTGTAATTTTAAAATAATATGTAATGAATAGGATGTTCATGAATCTTAAGGATGCGCTTTCGGAGAAGTTGTCTAGTGATGAGATTGATGCGCTTAACCGCTCTTTTGAGGTCATCGGGGATATTGGGATCATCGAGCTTGATGAGAAGCTTCTGAGCAAGAAAAAGGATATCGCTAAAGCGCTTGTGCTTGTGCAGAGGAATATCAAGGTCGTCCTTCTGAAGACAGATGATGTCTCCGGCAGGTACAGGGTCCCGAAATTCGAGGTGATTTTCGAGAGCAAGGATAGGGATTTCTCATGGGTGCCGAAAGGTTTTCGGCCTGTGAAGGCTACAGAGACGGTACACAGGGAGCATGGATGCAGGTTCAAGATCGATCCTACTACGGCTTATTTCTCTTCAAAGCTTGCAGGCGAGAGGGAGAGGATAAGGGAGCAGGTGAAGGACGGCGAGCGGATTCTTTGCCTTTTTGCAGGGGTCGGGCCGTTCCCGATTGTGGTCGCGCGCGCAAAGGATGTGTCGATAACTGCGGTTGAGATCAATCCGGATGCGGTGGCATCTTTTAAGGAGAATGCGGTGATGAATAAGGTTGATGATAAGATCGATATTGTTTTGGGTGATGCTGGGGAGGTGCTTGGCGCAATTGATGGGACGTTTGACAGGATAATGATGCCTGCGCCGAAGAATGCGGCTGATTTTTTAGAGGGTGCGCTTGCTCTCTCAAAGAAGGGCACCATTGTCCATCTTTATACTTTTCTTGCAGAGGAAGAGATTGAGGGGGTAGGAGAGGTGGTTTCTTCAAGATGCATGAAGGCGGGTGTAAAGGTCAAGATATTGCTTGTGCGCAAATGCGGGAACATCGGGCCTTATCATTACCGGGTTGTTGTGGATTTTTTGGTGCTTTGAGGATTGGTGATTTTTTTCATGAGGTCTTCCATGTCTTTTATGAAAATCTCGGATGCCTCAAGGAAGATGTGGAGGTCGCTTCCGGAGATCGTGGTTATCTTTCCGTGCTCTACGTCTTTGTAGTATTTTATTATGTTCTCTAGAATGCTTATATCTTTGTTTTGCAATTCATTTCCTGAAAAAATGGATTTTAACGCGCCTGGAAGTGCTTTTGGTATCGGCGGATCATATCCTTTCAAGACGATTGGTGCCTGAGCGGCATCTACTACAAGATTATATAATTTAGTGAGAACATCAAGTTTGATGTTCTTATGTACACGCATTATCTTTTCAGGTGCAGAAGTCATAAGAGCGTATGCGGACTCGCGCGTGCAAGGCATTTTCCCTTCAAGAAGGAGTACCTTGAGAGGAGCAAAGAAGCCGGCGGGATCGTAGAGTATAATGCTTAGGCGCATCTCTGCGTAGAGTTTCGGATCGGCGTAAACAAGCTTCCTCCAGTATTCAGATAGTTTATATATGTCAAATACGTATTTCTGTCTGTTTGAATTTTCAAATTTTTTCAGATATGCTCTTATTTCCCGGAATTCCTTCGTATAGCCCTTTTTCGTATCATTGACAATTATAGAGACACAGACTAGGTTGTCGCTCTCCGTGTGCCCTGACTTGGTGAGCCATACAGTCTTTATAGAGGAATATCGGTATAATGGCGATATTTTACGCTCTATCTCTTCAAGATGCTCTTTTGTTTCCATTCAATCATGCCTCATTTTGATGAGTTTTTCCATGTATTTCAAGGAAGCGCTTGTCTCATAAATGTCTTTTGAGGATATTTCTGCGAATCTTTTCTCGTCTGAAAGATGTTTTATATGTATTATCCTTTTAAGAGTAGTTATGTAGGCTGTCGGAATATGATGCATTTTTTTTGCAACTTCTGATTCGAAAGCGAGTATGATTTTTTCTTCGTCTGAGTCGTTATTGTTCGTTATCATGCTAACAAGTTCGAGGACCGTATTATAATTGCTTAGTGATTGCTCTCTTTTTTGGAGAGATTCAAGCAGCTCGAAGAGCTCTTCCATTTTCTCAAGATAATTTAAGGAACCGTCTATCAGATTGTCAAGGGTGATTTTATTTCTGCTGCAGTATTCCTTTCTTTTCGTTTGATCTGTGTTGTATAGTTTCAAAAGAAGTACAAGAAATTTGTGGTGAGATTCATCAATTAATCCCTCCCGCACAAATTTTTTCAATGCATCAGGGAGTTCGTTGTTGGGCGCAAATCTGTTGAAGTACATAAGTATTGCCTGCGTACTCGATACAGCAGCATCTGTAAGATATATGATTGCATCTGAAAAGAGCGCGTTCTGTGCTTCGTGAAAATGTATTTTGGCTCGGTCAATCAATATCGCTGCGCGTTCATGTTTTTTGTATAGCTGATGTTTTTTCAGAAGTGTTTTCAGGGGTTCTATCAACTCGGCGGGGTCATATAAGACAAGCGCAGATTCGAGTTCGGTTAATATCCACGGTTCTCCTGAACGCACGAGATCCCAAAAATCAGAAAGTGCTTTAGGGGGCTGAATGTGGAGGTTTAGGTCCATGGAGTTGGATGTTTCTTTTACATTGTTTTGCAGCATCTCAACAAGCTCTAAGTTGATATTGCTGTAGAGGACATTATCATAGACGATGTTTATATCGATATCCGATCCTTTCACATTCGCTTTTCTAGCAGCTGATCCGGAAATATAAATTGCCTTGATATATTTGAGTGTTGTGAGTTGTGCAAAAAGCTTTTTTATAATATCAACTTTCGCTTTTTGCATAATATCACAAACTGCTCAAAACTACAATCCTTCTATTCTTAATTTATCAAGACTTTTTATTTTTCCTTCTCTATTCCTGATGGTACTATCTGCATTTTTCACGTCATTTGTATTTATTTCATCCACTTGTTTTCGAAGTTCCTTTAGATTCGTTTCATATCTATTGGCCACTCGTTCATTTTTTTTATATTCTGTGCGTAAATTCTTAAGTTCGGTACTTTTATATCCGCTAGCTACACTTTTTTCCAGGGGTTTGATGACATCAGATAAAATGCGCATTTTCTCATAGATATCAGATTTCTTCATTTCATAGGCCTTTATCTTAGAACTTAAATCGTCTACTTTCTTTTTTTTAATTTTAAGTTCACTTATCTCTTGATATAAATTGTTTTTTTTGAGATCTACAAGGTATGTCTCAGCAGCATTTTGATCTATGTCTACACTGCCTCTTTTTTTGTCAGTTATTGTTGGCATGTATATGCTGTCTGTTTTCTTGTTTTTGAATGCCTCAATACCCGCTATTGTATGTAAGTATAGTTGTTTGACCTGAGCATGATTTATTCTTAATTCCTTAACAAGATCCGGATCTTCTTTATCATCTTTGGCATCAACAATCAGTTTATTTAGATGATCCAACTGTTTTTCTAAATGTGTGCGTGCTTTATATACTCCCTCTTCCTTGAGCATTTTGTCGCGTGCGTCTCTGCCTGTCGCGATATTGTATCCTTTTTTAGCTACTGCAGATAATATGCCCAGCCCTGCAATCAATCCTGTGCTTTCAGCGCCGTCTTTCACGTAGTATACTCCGTCTTTAAGTAGGTTTATTGCTTCGGGATTACTTGCATATGAAACTAGACCACCAGTAACACTTCCGAGGACTCCGTATGTTGTTGGACTGGCACTCTTTGCTTTTTCTTTTAATCCATAAAGTTTGTTGCTAAGTCCACATTTATATTCTCCAATTTTTTTTGACAGTTCTGATTTTATTTTATTTAATAATGCCATAGAAATCATCTCCTTTTATTTAATCTGTTTCATCTGGGCGTTTATCTCTTTGGTCATCAATTCAAAAAACGCGATTTGTTCATCGATAAAAGAAAGCATTCGATCCTCTTCTTCTGTCTTTTTTCCTTTCGATCCCTTTGTTATATTTTTTTTCAATGCCTGAAAGTATTTCATCCATGCGAACGATGTCTCTTTAAGCGCATTCAAAAGATCCTTATTTTTGTGTTTGATGGCACTCTTGCACATTCTTAAAAGACTATTTACAGTCTGATCGTATTGATATTCCACGAGTTTTACATATCCGTCAAAAGCCGCCATATTTGCAACTTGTTTTCGTTCTTGATCTGTTATTTCCATCATTGAATCACCCAAAACATTTAATCATTAAAATGATATTTGTGTCGAAGTAGTATATAAATGCACCTTATGGATAATGACAGGAGTTCCATCTTTTAGGCTAAAAATGAGATTTAAGGGATTATATCTGATTAATCAATCCTGATGTGTCTCAGATATAATTTCCAGACAAGATAAACATTAAAAAAGCTATGTGAGTCAATAGTGAAAAAGAAAGCTACAAACATAAGGTAAGGGGCCCTGGGGTAGCTTGGTTATCCTTCCAGCTCGGGGAGCTGGCGACCTGTGTTCAAATGCAGCTTGTTTCCTTTCAGGAAATATTTGCGGAAAATCACAGGGGCCCCACCACGATTATCTTGTACGGGACCTTGGGGTAGCTTCATCCAAAGAGTCTCTTTGGATGCTACAATGGTATCCTTCCGGCTTCGGGAGCCGGAGACCTGCGTTCAAATCCCTTTTGTCAAAATAGAAAAAGGGTGAAAGTCGCAGGGGTCCCATTATTTTTTCTTTGGCTTTGAAATATGTTTATATATGAGTTATGCGCATATTACCATCCATGGCAAGAAAAGGTTTTGAAATGACAATCGGCGTCATCATAACGATTGTTGTGCTGATTGTGGTCGCTTTGGCTGTGATAACGATTGTCCTCGGTAATATAAGAAATGCGGACAATAATCTTACACCGACAACAAATGATGCGGCATGTGGTATATGGAAAGAGGCTGCGTGCGGACCGGGGGATACAGGAACAAAAACGCATCCCAACCTGGCGGACTGCCAGATAGAGTGCAGTTCCTGATTTGAGGAGAGTTCATCTTTTTACGTATCTTCCTCTTGTCCTTATCTGTGATAGTCTCTTCAGTACTGAATCAGAGCCATCATAGTTCTTTTTATATGCATCTATCATGAATCCTAAGCCCTCTTCATACAAATCCGTGTGCGTCGAGTCCAGGGCCTCTTCAAAAAGATGAATGTCAACGGCCTTTTTTTCTATGGAGTTTGATATGCTGCCAAGACCAAAGTCAAATATGTATATCTGATTCTTTTTCAAAATAAAGTTGCTGGTCGTGAGGTCGCCGTGGATTATGTCGTTTGAGTGCAGTTTCGCTATGATCTTTCCGATGCGCGCCATGATATCTTTGACATTTTCTTTTTTCAGTATGTCTTTTACCCTATTCCCGGGAATGTATTCCATCACGATCTTGTTTTCATCTTTTGAAAGTACCTGTGGTACAGATATACCCCGCTCTCTTGATTTTTCCAGAAGTTTCGCTTCTGATCTTGTTCTCAGTTTCCTGATCTTCCTGTCAATGTCAGCCAGACGATAGCTTTTTTTAATCCGGTCTTTTGTTATTGTCCCTTTCTCTTCGTCGAGGTATATGTCTGCTTCTGCGCCCTGTTTTATCAACTTCATGTAAATCACACCACTAATTGCTTATTTAGGAAATATATTTAAAAAAGCATCTATCTCTGAGTATGGAATCTTATAAGAAAAAAATGGGTGATCAGGGAATCCAAATCCTATATTTCAAGAATCTGGAAACTCCTTTCCGAAAGAATGTCTCCCTTACTGAGACAGAGATTTCTTTCCTTGTGTTGGATTATCACCTAGTCTATTTACTGTTCAACCCATTTATATGCTTTTGTATGATAATGTAGATATTTCTAGGGGTCGATATCCAGATATATAAATGCGATACTATATCAATATATCAATATATCATCGATTTCGAGCGCAATACCCGATGATATGAAACCGCAAACCTGTGCGCTTCATCCCGGATCCTCTGAAGGAGATGCAATGCTTCTGAATCCGGATCCAGGATTGTCGGACTTTTTTTATCCGGCTGATATATCTCTTCGAATTCTTTTGCAAGGCCCAATATCTGTACGCCTGTTTTTTTCAGTGTATCAAGCGCCTCAAGGACCGCATTCAAATGACCTTTACCGCCATCGATTAATATGAGGTCTGGGACTTTGTGTTTTGAATATCTTCGCCCGATGACTTCCCGCATCATGGCGTAATCGTCTATACCTCTCACGGTCCGTATCCTGTATTTCCTGTATTCGTCTTTTTTTGGCTCTGCGTCCAGGAAAACAACCATAGAACCTGTTGCGTGTCTGCCTGAGATACTTGAGATGTCGAATGCTTCTATCCGCTTCGGTATCTTATCAAGGTCAAGCTCGTCTTTTAATGTGTTTAATGACTCGAGGTTTTTTATCTCTCGGTGCAGGTGTTCTTCAAGGCTCATTGATGCGTTTTTTTTCGCAAGTTGCAGCAGCTTGTATTTTTCGCCTTTTTTGGGGATTGTTATTTTTACTGATGTTTTTTTTTCTTTTGTAAGCCAGCCCTCTATTATGTCTTTGTCTTCTATCTCGCGGCTGATGAGTATGATGTCCGGGATTTCGTGTTTTGAGTAGTATTGCTTCAGGAATGAGTTAAGGACATTACCTTGGGTTGATCCTTTTTCTTTAAATGGGTAGCTCATCTTGCTTATGAGTGCACCTGAACGGATGAAGAGTAGCTGGACCATGATTGTGTCTTCAAGTTCCAGGGATGCGATGATGTCCATATTCTTGTTTTTTTGCGATACGATTTTCTGGGTGGTGGCAAGCATTTTTATGCCTTCTATCCTGTCGCGGTAGACTTTGGCTGCTTCGAATTCATTTTTTTTGGAATGGTCAAGCATCTCTTTTTTAAGATGCTTTATGAGTTCTGTGTTCTTTCCTGTGAGGAAGAGCATGAGGGCGTCTATGTTTTTTTTGTATTGCTGTCTTGTGATTTTGTTTCTGCATGGAGCGCTGCATCGTTTTATGTCGTAGTTGAGGCATGGGCGGAGGCGTTTGAATATCTTGTCTTTGCATGTGCGGATGGCGAATATCTGGTTCAGGTATCTTAGGGTTTTTCTTATCTCGTGGATGTCTGTGTAGGGGCCGAAGTATTTTGAGCCTTTCTGGCCGAGCTTTCTTGTGATGAAGACGCGCGGGTAGTCTTCTTCCAGAGATATGCGGATGTAGGGGTAGGATTTGTCGTCTTTCAAGAGGATGTTGTATTTTGGATGGTGCTTTTTTATGAGGTTCGATTCGAGGATGAGAGCTTCAAGTTCGGTGTCTGTGAGCATGTATTCTAAGGAGTTTGCGGCATCCAGCATCATGCCTGTTTTTATTGAGTGTTGTTTTGTGTTCTGGAAGTATGATTTTACCCTGTTCTTTATGGATTTGGCTTTGCCGACGTAGATTATGCTGTCTTCTTTGTCTTTGAAGATGTAGATGCCAGGGCCTTGGGGGGGATTTTTGAGGTCTATGTTTTCGGGATGCATATGTTATTGTTGGTGGGAATAGAAATTAAAGTTTGGATATCTGGAGTCAACAAGTGAAATTCTTTCTGATCCTGAATTAAGGAAGGAAGCGTTAAAAGGAAAAGAGCATGCAAAGGCAGGAAATACTAAAAAGCTGCTGATATTAAAAAGGAACTTGGATTTTAGAAATAATCATATTCTATCTTTCTCTTTTTCGAAGAACTTTTTTAGGAACTGGCCTGTGTAGGATTTGTAGGATTTCGATACCTGTTCAGGTGTGCCTTCGGCTATTACCTTTCCGCCGGCATCGCCGCCTTCAGGGCCGAGGTCGATTATGTAGTCTGCGCATTTGATGACGTCGAGGTTGTGCTCGATGACTATGACTGTGTCGCCGTTGTCGACCAGCTGGTTGAGGACTTTCAGGAGTTTCTTTATGTCGTCGAAATGGAGGCCTGTGGTCGGCTCGTCAAGGATGTAGATTGTCTTTCCGGTGCCTCGCTTGCATAGCTCTGATGCTAGCTTTATCCGCTGGGCTTCGCCGCCGGATAGTGTTGTTGATGACTGGCCGAGCTTTATGTAGCCGAGGCCCACGTCGTATAGAGTGTCAAGTTTCTTTTTTATGCGAGGGAGGTTCTTGAAGAAGTCTCTTGCTTCTTCTACGGTCATGTCTAGGACGTCTGCAATGTTTTTTTCCTTGTAGTAGATGGATAATGTCTCGCGGTTGTATCTTTTGCCGTTGCATACTTCGCAGGGGACGTAGATGTCGGGCAGGAAGTGCATCTCGATCTTTATCATGCCGTCACCGTCACAGGCTGAGCATCTGCCGCTTGAGACGTTGAAGCTGAACCTGCCGGGAGCGTAGCCGCTGACTTTCGCATCTGTGGTGCTTGAGAATAATTCGCGGATGTAGGTGAATACGCCGGTGTAGGTCGAGGGGTTGGAGCGCGGGGTTCTTCCTATGGGGGACTGGTCTATCAGGACGACCTTGTCCACGTTCTGGAGGCCTTTGATGCGCTCGTGCCTGCCCGGAATCTCTTTTGTCCTGTAGAGGCTGACCATGAGGCCTTTGTATAATATGTCGTACACGAGACTGCTTTTTCCTGAGCCTGAGACGCCTGTGACGCATGTGAAGACGTTCAAGGGGAAGACGACGTTTATGTCTTTCAGGTTGTTTTCTTTGGCGCCTATGACCTCCAGGTGATTTTTCGAGCACCTGTAAGTCTTTGGGGTCTCTATCTTCTTTTTGCCTGAGAGGTACTGGCCTGTCAGTGAGTTCCCGTTATTTAAGATGGATTCGAGATCGCCTTGTGCGACCACAATTCCACCGTGGATGCCTGCATGCGGACCGATGTCGATTATGTGGTCTGCCGAGCGGATCATCTCTTCGTCGTGCTCGACTACTATCACTGTGTTTCCGAGGTCCCTTAGTCTTGTGAGGGTGTTTATCAGTTTCTGGTTGTCTCTTTGGTGGAGGCCGATCGATGGCTCGTCGAGGATATAGAGGACTCCGACGAGGTTCGATCCGATCTGGGTCGCAAGGCGTATCCTCTGGGCTTCGCCGCCGGATAGTGAACCTGATGAGCGCGAGAGGGTAAGATAATTGACTCCGACGTCGTTTAAGAATGTAAGGCGGGCTTTTATCTCTTTTAATATGAGGTTTGCGATGAGATGCTCTCTTTCGCTGAGTTTCAATGTCTCTATGAATTCCAGCGCCTGTTTGCATGAGAGGTCACTGTATTCTGCGATCGAAAGGCCGCCTACAGTCACGTGTAGCACTTCGCTTTTCAATCGTTTGCCACCGCAGGCAGGGCAAAGCTTATCGGTCATGTATTTTTCTATCTCGCGGCGGCGGTAGTCTGATTTTGTTTCCTTGTGGAGGCGCATCATCTGGGATATCACGCCTTCGAAGCCGCCGTAGTGTTCCCAGTGCGCGGGCGTGGTTTTTGCCTGGAAATGATAGTGTATCTTATCCTCTGTGCCGTAGAGGAGGAGATCAAGATGCTCTTTTTTCAGGTCTTTTATCTGTGTGTCTAGGTCGAATCCATAGTGGTCGGCGACTGATCGTATCATCTGGCCGCGGAAGCCGAAGACCTGGGTCTTCCATGGATGGATCGCCCCTTCGTTTATTGTGAGTGTATTGTCGGGTATGACGAGGTCGGGGTCTATCTCGAATTTGTTGCCAAGGCCGTGGCATTCGGGGCATGCGCCGTAGGGGTTGTTGAATGAGAACATGCGCGGAGTGAATTCGGGGAGATTGATGTCGCATTTGGGGCATGCGAAGTGCGAGCTGTATAGTTTTTCATTGTCGCCGGTTTTTACGATTATGAGCCCGTCTGAGAGTTTTAGGGCTTTCTGTACCGCGTCAAAGAGCCTTGATGAGATGTCGTCACCCATCACGAGCCTGTCGACTATGACTTCGATGTCGTGCTTTTTTTGCCTGTCGAGCTCGAATTCTTCGCCTATGTCGTATAGGATGCCGTCTATCCGGACTCTTGAGTATCCTTTTTTTGCCAGGTCTTTTACGTATGTGGCGTATTCTCCTTTCTTCTGGCGGACGACTGGGGAGAGGATCATCAGTTTTGTGCCTTTTTTTATCGCCATTATCTTTTCTGTTATCTCTTCTGAGGTCTGCTTTTTTATCGGGTCGCCACACTGGGGGCAGTGGGCTATCCCGATCCTTGCGTAGAGTAGCCTAAGATAGTCATGGATCTCGGTCACTGTGCCTACAGTTGATCTTGGGTTGTTTGAGATGCTTTTCTGCTCGATTGATATCGCCGGTGAGAGGCCTTCTATGGAGTCGACGTCGGGCTTGTTCATGAGGCCGAGGAACTGGCGCGCGTAGGCGGACAATGATTCGACGTAGCGCCTCTGGCCTTCGGCGTAGATGGTGTCGAAGGCGAGCGAGGATTTGCCTGAGCCGGAGAGGCCGGTGATCACTGTGAACCTGTCTCTTGGGATGCTTACGTCTATGTTCTTTAGATTGTGCTCGCGGGCGCCTTTGATTATTATCATGTCTTTCTTGTTTTGACTCAGGTCTTTTTCATTCATGGATTTATATTGTGCTGTCAATAGATTTAAAAAATCATGTAATCTCGAGACAATTGGGGGATTACAAGCTTTTTTATCGCCGGGATATGCATTATATGCGATAAAAAATCGTGGGGATTGATATGCCGATATCTGGTGGAACAGGAAGAGTATAAATATCTGCCGAAATAAGTTTGGGATATGAATTCAAATGGCATATATCGTTACTTCAAGGACATATTATGTTTGGATGATTCCAAGTTTGATGCCAAGGATGGAAAACTTGTGATTGAAGGCAAATCTTCATTTAATATCCCGACTGTTCAACATATTCTTTACGCATTAAAAGGCGAAAGTACAGGAAAATTGGAAGCGATTACTTACGAGAAGTCCCTGAAAACATTAGGTTTCCTGGAATATCTTGGTGCTGAAAATGATGAAATAAAGGAATTATCCACGAATCTATCAGATATTAAAAATAATATCACGAGTATAGAAAATAAGAAAAAAGATGAAGCAAAGGATATTGCAGAAAAATGGTACAATAAGATATCGTATCGATTTATGGGGAAAACAGACGATGAATATATCAACGAACAAAAGAACAATCTGCTTTCTAAGGATGAACAATATACGCAATATTGTAGTGAACTCGATGAACTTGCGAAACGATTTGACGATATCGTCTCAGGGATGCCAAAAGAGATAACCGTGAACGGCGGCCATGTAAAAATTGGCGACATTAATAAAACA
>JBDRKP010000015.1:0-3352 GCA_043813875.1 archaeon
GGCGAGTATGAGAAGGCTCACTCACTACGATTATTGGTCGGACAGGGTAAGGCGCCCACTTCTTATAGATTCAAAAGCTGACATACTTGTTTACGGAATGGGCGAGAAACAGATTTTAGAGATAGCCTATCGCCTAAAAGACTCAGCCAGCGTAACCGGCCTGGAAAATATTAGCGGCACGGTCATTACCCGAAAGTCCTTGGACGGCCTCAAGGATTATGTTTTAGTCCCTTCTTTTGAGGAAATAGTCCAAGATAAGGATGTATTTAATGCCGCTTTTAAGACTATTTATTCTGAATCTGATCCGATTTCCGGCAAGGCGATTGCTCAAGAGTGCGGCGACAGATTCCTCGTGCAGTATCCGCCGGACCTTCCCCTTACCACGGAAGAAATAGACAGGATATATGACCTGCCGTATGCGCGAAATTGGCATCCCGCATATGATAAAGACGGCGGCGTCCCGGGATTTGAAACGGTAAGAAATTCGAGTACTTCTCATCGCGGATGCTCGGGCGGATGCAGCTTTTGCTCCTTGTATCTGCATCAGGGCAGGATCGTGCAGAGCCGCAGTATCGAGTCGATAGCGAGAGAAGCGGCCGGCATGGCCGCAGATAAAAAGTTCAGAGGGACGATCACAGACATCGGCGGACCGACGGCAAATATGTATATGGCAATATGCCCTTCATGGAAAAAAACTGGCGCATGCCGTACCAAGCGATGCCTCGTGCCCGAAAAATGCGAAAACTTTACATTAGGCTATGAGCATTCAATCCACCTCTGGAAGGAGTTAAAAAGGATACCCAGAGTAAAACATGTATTTGTCGGAAGCGGCGTGCGATACGATTTATTAATCGACCGCTTTTCGGATGGATATCTGCATGAATTGTGCGCTTCCCACGTAAGCGGACAGCTGAAAGTTGCTCCGGAACATTGCACCGTTTCGGTCCTGGAACTTATGAACAAACCCGCATTTGCGAAATATGAAAAATTTATCGACAGGTTTGAAACGGTTAATAAGCGGTTAGGCAAGAGACAGTACCTTGTGAATTATTTTATATCAGGTCATCCGGGAGCGCGCCTGGAAGATGCCCTTAAGCTGGCTGTATATCTGGCAAAAAATCATATTCATCCCGAACAGGTCCAGGATTATATACCTTTGCCTATGACCATTTCAGGCTCCATGTATTACACCGAAAAAAATCCGCTTACCGGTAAAAATATGTATGTAGCTAAGACCCAGAGCGAGAGGGCAATGCAAAGGGCGCTATTACAATACAAGAATCCGCAGAACAGAAAGCATATACTTCGAGCCCTTAAGATACTCCATAAAGAAAGTTTAAGCAGGCTTTTTAATTATTGGACAAAACAGTAGCTGGCGGGAAAATTGACCGATAAACAAAATATAGATCGCACTATATGAACAACTTTTATGATCATTCCAAATGGTATGACACTGTTTATCCTCTGTTATCCAATTATGGGTTATGGCTTCGAGGCGGTGAGATAAACACCCTGCCTAAAGAAGAATACGGCTTAAGGCCATTTAGAGTTTTATTTACGAGACTATCTACATATAAGGATGTAGTATCTTCTTTAACTCATTCTACGCTTTACCAGATAGCTGCTTCGATACCGGATGTTTTCCCTGATATTGCTTACCTGCCTCCTCATAACGATGCCAGGATCTTTGAAAGAGATAATGTCCCATGGATCTTAGGGACCCAGACAAAATTCAGCGCGAAAGCTTTTGATCTTATAGGTTTTTCAAATTCTATTGTTCAGGAAATAATGAATATCCCTAAGTTTCTCGAGACAAGCGGCATACCATTAAATAGAAGTGAGCGCTTGGAGAGAGAAGATATTCCACTTGTGATACTCGGAGGTGTAAACAGCCTTTACACAACGTCCATATGGGGAAACGATTCATGGGTCGATGGCGTGTTCATAGGGTGCAGCACTTCCGAAATAAGAGCATTGCTCGAGATCTGCGCTTCCGGACGAAAAAGCGGCAGGATTAAGAAAGATATATTGGAGGAATTAAAATATCTGCCTGACTTTTACGCAATGGACAGACGGACTACAGCGCGAAACAAGGAGAGAACCCGGTTGGAAGATCAGCAAATATTGAAAAAGGGCATTGTCCCATATGATGAAGAGGCGCTTGGCAGGGGATGCCTCGAGATCAGTGAGGGGTGCAGGGCATCGTGCAGTTTTTGCGCCGAAAACTGGCTAAGGAAGCCGTATAAAGAATCGAACGCGCCTTCGCTTTTAGAAAAAGCTGTCAGCATGAAGGCTGAAATGGGGTTGGAACGGATAGATCTTTCCAGCTTCAATTTTAATATGCATTCCGAGCTTTATAAGATCCTTTGGGACTTTTCAGATTTTTTTAAACATGTAGGGCTGAAGAGCCAGCGGTTTGATATGCTTGCCATGGATCCGGCAATGATTGAATACGAGCACGCGGCCGGGAAATCGACCTTCAGCTGCGGCCTGGAGGGCATATCAGCCAGGCTCAGAAAGTATCTTAACAAAAACCTCGACGACAAGAACCTGCGTAAAAGCCTGGAATTAGTGTTTAAGACAAAGGCACGAGAATTAAAGATATTCCTTCTTTCTACAGGCGTAGAGGATGACAACGATTTTGCAGAATTCAATAGATTCCTTGAGGTGACACGCGAGATCAAGGAAGCGGCTCACGCGAAAACACGAGTTATCTTTTCCATTACGCCAGTCGTAAAATTTCCCTGGACACCTTTGGAGTTTGATAAGGCGTATATCCCGGATATGCACGATAATGTCATTTCACGGATATACCGTGAGGTGGAAGCCCGGCAGTTCGAAGTCCGCAAGGCGATGGGGACGAATGAGTATGTTGTATCGCAGATATTGGTGAGGGCTTCGGATGACAAGATCAAAAAGGCCCTTTTGCGTGCAGTGAATGAGTCCGGATTCACTTATTATACTGCTGTTCGAGAACCTTTCTTTTCTGCATTCATGAAGGCGCTGAACAAAGAAGGCGTGAAAATCGAAAAACTGTTTGAATGTTCTTCATTTGAGGACAGCATGTCAAAACCATGGGCATCAGTTGAGACAGGGGTCAACAGAAGGGCATTATGGGAAATATACAAAAAAAATGTTCATTTCGTTGAGGTAAGGATGAGTCTGGATAAACTAAAGACCCAAAGACCCGAATTTACGGTCGAGCAGTTCAAGGCGAAAATCCTCCGGCTCAAGAACGATGAAGTCGAAAAATCCCTGTATGTTACCGTGGGTGAAAAAGGGCGGGGTGTCTTTCGGAAATATTTCGGCATTGCGCTCGCTCGCGCTATTATGAAGACAGAGCCATCTTTTA
>JBDRKP010000016.1:0-14037 GCA_043813875.1 archaeon
GTGTCTATCGCTCTTGCCAGTGTCGTCCCGATGGCTCCGCAGCCGATGATTCCGATTTTCAGCATGGTCTGCATGGTGTCACGTCCTTATCTTCAATGAGTAGTCGAAGCGCGGCGCTGAGGAGGTGATTGCGCCGACTGATATGTAGTCTACGCCTGTCTTGTCTATCTCTGCGATGTTACTTAAATTTACTCCGCCGGAGGCTTCGGTTTTTGCTCTCCTGCCTATCAATTTCACTGCTTTTTTCATTTCGCCGGTGGTCATGTTGTCGAGCATGATTATGTCTGCGCTCCCGTCTTTCAGGACATCGCTCACTTCTTCTATTGTCGTGCATTCGATCTCTATTTTTTTGCCTGGTATTTCCTTTGCTAACCGAAGAGCATTTTTTATGCCTACTGCTGCTTTTATGTGGTTGTCTTTTATGAGCATCATGTCGTATAGGCCTCTGCGGTGATTTTTGCCACCACCGCATCTGACTGCGTATTTTTCCAGCTCTCTTAGGAGCGGTGTTGTCTTTCTTGTGTCGAGGACTTGTGCGTTTTTGCAGAGTCTTGTGAATTCATTTGTGTATGTCGCGATGCCTGAGAGATGGCCGAGGAAGTTTAGGGCGGTGCGCTCTGCTTTAAGTATCGTTTTTGCGCTGCCTGTGATCTTTGCTATGTCTTCGCCTTTTTTAACTCTATCCGTGTCTTTTTTTAGCTTTTCGAAGGCGATGTCTTTGTCGAGCGCTTTGAATGCTTTTTCTGCTATGTCGAGGCCTGAGACGATGCCGTCCTGTTTTGCGGTTATGTATGCGTCGACAGTGATGTCTTTTTTGAATATCGCTTCTGTCGTGATGTCGCCTGTGCCTATGTCTTCTTTGAGCGCTGCTTTTATCAGGTTGTCAGTGTCCATGTTGGTTACCTTTTATCTGATATGTCTGGTATTTTCATGTTTTTTAGATTTTGGTAAATTAACTTTATTAGAGTTGTTTTTTCAGCTGTGTTATTATCTTTTTTATATATTCTTTTTATGGGGTTCTTTTGTCTCGCCTAGTTTTTTTTCGTAGAGGTCTATGAAGAGGAATCTTATGTCCCATGAGAGGTTGGTCATGGTGCTGGTGTTTTCAATCTCTGATAATATGCGGTCTATCTTTTCGGATTCATCTATTGAATAGGATCTGAGGAGGTTTATGTCTGTTATGTTGAAGATCTCTTCAAATGGCTGATGCATATCGTTTTTTGATTTCAGAATAAAATTTTTTTCTTTCTTCTATTTTTTCTAATTTTCCGTTTAAATCGTATATTTCGAGCAATTCTTTCATATTTAAGACATTATCGACGGCTGTTTATTAAATTATGGTTATGGTTCGACCACAATTACCTTTGATATATTTAACTTGTTTTAGTGTTTTATTGTATCCTTTTTGTGTTTTTTTTGCATTATTTTTGTGTCTGAATTAATTCTTTTTAACATAGCTGCTGTTAGAGCATCACTAAATACGATCGTGTTATTTGATGTCTGTATTTCTTTCCAGAGCTCTTCTGGCAGCTTAGATATACCCGAATCAAGTTCTTTGTGATATTGTTGCCATGGGATGTCGATTTTAATTGGCTTGTGATTAGTTTTATATGATATTTCTATGCATCCGTCAGTGTATGATATCACCATGTCTGGTTCGGATTCTTCGTTAAATGATACGTCCAGTTCATCACTCTGATTCAATCGCACTTTTACAGCATATGGGATGTAACAGTTGTTTGTGTCTTTTTTACCTTCCAGTGTTAATCTTATTTTGGAGTCGTCTTTTTCTTTTAAATATGTGGCGCATAAATATGTGATTTCTGTGATTCTATCTGAATCAATGTTTTTTAGTTCAAGTATGTTTTTAGCAAGTGCGTTGATTAAGGATGTGTATATTGACTCGTTTTCTTTACTGAGTGCACTATATATTGTTGCTATGAGAAACGGATATATGTCCTGCTCGAATGACGTACCCTGTATGTTTATTGTGTCATCTTTAGACTTTATCTTGGATAATTTGCTTTGAGATGGATTCTTAACTGTGATGATTCTGCTGTTGGTGTTGTAGTCTAAGTATTTGGGTATGATTGATGTCTCGTCTCCGACAAGAAGTATTCCGGGAATATTGTAAAGAATGGCTCGGTCTAAGTCCTCATAGACAGTGCCTGTTGTGCCGGAGGATGTCAAAAGAAATGCGAAATCGTATTTGTCATCCAGTTCTTTTTTGTCGTGTGTTGAAGATATCTCGATTTCTTTTCCTGCTTGTTTTGCAATCTTTTTGCAAACTTCCATTCCATAACGGCCTATTGCGCCGCTTCTGCCTCTGGCTGAAACGTATATCCTGAAAGGGTCAGTGCCGTCGTGATCATCAAGAGTTTTTTTGAAATTTGTGATTGCTTTGATAACTTGTTCGTAAGGTGTTCTTTCAGGTAGTCGCCATGCTTTGTTGTAGTATGTATGAATGGCTTTGTCAAATGTGTGAAGGCTGCTCATCGTAGTCACCAGAGGTAGACCTCTGTTATAATAACTTGTTGGTAACTATTTATCTTTATTGGATGTCCAGTTCGTCTTTTATGTGCGATATTGCGTTTTTTACGAGAAGATAGTTTTCCTGCGCCTTTATTTTGCTTTCATCGAAGAACATTGCCTGATAGTTTTCGTCTATGAATCTTTCTGCTGCGTTTATCACTTCTTTTGTGCTGTTGTAGGGGAGGCGGAAGGACATTGTTACGAAGCGCAGGAAGCCGTGCATCGTGATGCGTTCGAGCGCCTCGGCATCGAAAAGGATTTTGTCTTCAGAAGATTCCGGTTTTCCTTCAATTGTCCAGTCTCTTATGGTGTGTCTTTTTATGATTTTTGCTATCCTGTTTCTTTTGACTGCTGGATAGTTTTGATCTCTTAAGAATGTATCGCAGATGTTTGCGCTTTCGACTGAGTGTGTCGCGATGTTTTTGCCGTCAAAGGCTATGTCGTGGAATATCGCGGATATTTCGAGAAGCTCTTCGTTGCCGCTGTGGAGCCTTGAGAGCCATTTCACGTGTTCTATGACGCGCATCGCATGCGGATAGCCGGTCATCGGGTCGGGGCCGTATTTTGTAACAGCGAATTTTCTGGATTCTTCTATTATGGACATGTGTTATATCTGGTTCTGCAAGGTTTTATTTTTAGTGGAATGTATTTGCGTCTTGAGTTTGTTGGTTATATTTTTGTTGTTCCTTTTTGCAGAGCAAAAGCCACTTTCTCGCTAGGATTTAGGGATTGCCTGTCGTCGTGGGGGCTCAAATTTTATTGAACTTAACTTCTGGAATTTTACGACGTTTTCCGAAGGAAAATGTGGATGAAGCGACAGCGAAATCGTAAAATTCTATGTTACACTCCCGTAACCAATTGCATTAACGGTTGAGCATCGCAGCCCTCAAGCGAGGAGCGGACAAGTAAATTTGAAGTCTGTGAATTAGTGGGCAGTTTTCCTTAAGACGATATCGCTCAAATTTTTAACGTCTTCACTAGATAGTATTGGATTATACACATATCTCTTACCGTTTCCAGCAGACACATACTTTGCACCCAGTAATTTCAATATTTGTTCTACTTGTTCGTTAGACAGTTGCATTTCGTGCTTATTATTTAAAAAAACGAGATTTTGGAAGCCCTCGCTGGAACCCCTCATTTTCCAATCAACTAACTGTTGAAATTCAGACCCGTCATCGGGAAACGAATTAATATAATCAAAGACTAATAACTCTTTAGTGTCAACGATAACATAGAATATTTTCATACGTGGATATGCTTCTTTTTGAATCCGCGTTAAGGCAGCCCATGCATAGATTTTTTCATTAATTTGTTTTAAGTCTTTCAGATGTTGCTTTAGTTGTTTGTTGTTAATTTGTTCAATGTTTTCAAAACTAATCTCGTTTCTTAATGAAACATTTAGGTTGTTATCAGTGGAACCAGACCCTTTGAATATTCTTATCCCCGCTTTTTTGGAAACAAAATCTTTTTCAGTTAACATTTATAATGATTTGATTTTGAGATTTAAATTTTTTTTGGTACTTTGATGAAAAATTGCCCTCTGCAAAAGTTAGGACTTCAAATTTATTGGAGTTTAACAACTATTAAATCGAATGTTTTGGCTATTTTGTCCTGATTTGGGTGATAAAGACGACTTTTTTGTCTGTTTTGTCCTTGTCTGGGTGATAAAGCGCACTCATTACGTTTAATACCATTATTTCGGGTAAAAAGCCTACGATTCATGTTTTTTGGTATATACAATATGATATTGTATTGTTAGAAAGATGTGAGAGCAAAATATTCTGGGGTTATAGGTTTTTAGATGGCAGGACTGTTATTTTTAGTACAAAAAGGTCCTTACGTCGGTCTTTTCGGTGAGTTCGCCTGCTATGTTTTCCAGCATCATCTCTTTTGCGCGCTTCTGGTCAGATGTATGGCCGAGAACCCAGCCTAGCTTTACATAGGCGGTTTCAGGGAGCATGTCCTCTAGGTGGATGACGCCCAGGTCCTCGACTTTGCGGCCTTCGCTGTAGACTAGCGGGTCTAGGCGCCCGTATAAGGTCTGGGCTGCTGCGCATATGACTACGCCTTTTGAGATTGCGTTTTTTATGGCGGGGAGCCAGTTGTATCTTGATTCGTCTGTCGCTATGTGGCCTAGTCCGGTGGCTTCGATCACTATGCCTTTGTAGCCGTCTTTTACAAGGAAATCTATGAGCGAGGGGCTTGCGCCGGGATAGTATTTGATGAGCGCTACTTTTTCCTCGAATTTTGTGTCTGTCTCTGTCTTTTTGTCTGTCCTTTTGTGATAGTTGTCGTTTAGGATTTCGATTTTGCCTGTGGAATCTATTTTTGCGATGGGGAGGTCGTTTATCGGCCTGAATGTGTGCCTTGCTGATGTGTGCATCTTGCGCACTTTTGTGCCGCGGTTGAGGAGGCAGTATGTGTCTGATGATTCGCCGTGGCCACAGAGCATGACTTCTGCGATGTCGGAGTGTCCAGCGGCGTAGGCTGCGCATGTCAGGTTAAGGACTGTGTCTGTGCTTCCCCTGTCTGTTGATTTCTGGGAGTATGTGAGTACAACCGGTTTTGAGAGGTTCTTCAGCATGAATGATAGGGCGGCTGCTGTGTAGTGGAGCGTGTCTGTCCCGTGGGTTATGATTACGCCGGCTGATCCGTTGTTCAATAGTTCTGCTGTTTTTTCTGCGAGTTGCTGCCAGTGGGTGGCGCTCATGTTTTCTGATGCGATGAGGAACGGTTTTTCAATCTTTTGCATGTCTACGATCTTTTCGAGTTCAGGGACAATGCTTAAGAGCTGGCCCGGCTCCATCAGCCATTTTACGCCGCCGGTCTCGTAGGAGATTCTTGAGCTTATGGTTCCACCGGTTGCTATCATTGATATCTTTGGGAGGCCCTCTTTTGATTTTATGTCGATTGACGGGAATATCTCTAGTCTCTTTCCGGGGGATATTTTTTCGATTGCGGCGCCATTTTTATAGTTTATGCCGATATTATAGCCCGAGTCCTGTTTCAGTATTATCGTGCTGCTCTCCTTTTCGGGGCGCGGGATGATGATGCCTTCGTGCACTTCTTCTCCTCTTGTGATGCGGATCTTGTCGCCCAGGGCGATCTTTTTTTCTTTCAGGATTTTTTCGATCTCTTTTGTGTACATGATGACCACTTTCATTAATTACGGTATAATACTTAAAAATGTTGATTCTTTGTTCTTTATTGTTGTTCTTTGTTTTTAGTCTTTTATGTCTATGACCTGTATGTGGATGAAGTCTTCGCCGCTTTCTAGTGTTATCTTTATTGTGTAGTTGATTGTTGCGGTGTTGATGATGTTGTAGATTGTGGCGCGTGCGATGTCGTTTCCTTCTTCTTCTGCGTAGTTGTAGCCGGTGCCTGAAAGAGCGCTGCCGTCGATGTGGATTGTGATGTTGTCTGTGATTGCCTGGTTCCTGTCTTTGAAGTTGATGCCGTCTATTAGGAAGTCAGGGTTCATGGATGCCGGATTTGTGGGGGAGCCATATTTGGTGATGTTCACGAGCAGATGCTCGTTTTCGAGATAATAGTGAGTAGAATCATTATATAGGCTTGCGTTTGTGTTGGATGTGAACCAGAGGTTTCCGATTCTTCTTTTGGTTCTCGGGGAGATTATTTCTGCGTTGGTGTCTATCTCGTAATATATCCTGTTGCTGTCGCCGTCAATTGTCAGTTTTCCTCCTTTTACCTGTATCGGCAGGATTCTTGTGGAGCCGGGACCTTCTGATGCTATGTCTCTTATCACCCTGTCGATTGTTGCGAGCGTATCTTTTGACTGGTCTATTGCGATGCTGTCTTTCATGTCATTGATCCTTGGGGTGGAAAGCTGGATGACGAGTATTACCGCTGCCAGGCCTATGGCGATGAACAATACACCTCCAATCATTTCAGAGACTGCTTTTTTTTTCATCTTATCAGCTTTATTGTTTTTATGATTTTGTTTTGTTTTCTTACGTATATCAATTTATCTGGTAATTCTTCCATGTCTCGCCCGGTGATTCCATGTTCAGGTCGAGGATGGAGAATACTCTTTTTTTTGTGCTGAGCGTGTGGTTCATGGTTTTCATTTCGTTGCTTGAGTCTGTGTATGTGAAATTATAGTTGAAGATGATGTCGTTTCCGACTGGTGCGAAATGGAATGTGGTGAAGTTCCTGTCGTCCATGTGCAGGTTCTGTAGCTGATTGTTCTCTACTGAAATATTGAGGTTTTTCATGGGGACCCCGAGGAAATTGGCGATGGTTATGTTCAAGTCACTATTGTACGGCATGCCGATGATGTAGAAGCCGCTTAGTTTTGAGTTGTGTTCGTTGGCATATTGCCTTAAAAATTCGATGTATATCTTCAGATTGCTGGTCAGGTGTTCCGAGGTGTGGTTTTCGCTTAGGATCACGTTTATTGCGCTTTGGGATTCTTTCTCTATGTTTCCGAACAGTTCCTTGTTGCTATAACTGGTTTCTGTTATGTCTTTTGATTCGGCTGTCATGAGTATGATTGTTGATATGCTTATAATCAAAATAAGCGATGTTATCAGCAGCCATTGTCCTTTTCTTTTTTTCATGCCATCACTTATTTCCATAAATATACTTCGATGATTGTGGGCTGGAAGTTGCCTTCTTTTCCTGAGAGGATGTATGTTGCGACTCCTATTGCCTTGTCTTCTGGTATGGGGGATAGTATCTGTTGGTTGTTGATGTTCAGTATGTATTCGACTGTTGCGTTGTTTGCTGTCTTGATCTCGATTTTATTTTCGCCGTCTATTGTGCCTGATGTTATGTCCAGTCTTGCCGATAGGCCTGAGTAGTCGCCGTCATGTGAAAATACCCCGATTGAATTAGTGTAGATACGGGGATTTGTGGCGTTGATGAAGTTAAGGGTGAGGGATGCATATCTGAAATCAGTGATGTTTACGATATAGCTTATGTTTGTGCCATTATAAAATTCTTTCGGGTATAGCATGCCATAGCTTGAGTTGATTTTTGAGATACCGACGGTATAGTTTATGTTTGAGGATATAGTGTTGTTCAATGCGCTTTTGATTGCGGCAAGGTCTGTTGTGTTGCCGGCCATATATTCGTCCAGTATGCCGCTATTATCCATATTTTTTATCGAGAGCATGACGAAGTTCCTTGTTGATTTGCTTATCCTGTCTTCTGATGGGGTATGGGGAATGACGTAGAAGAGGAATGCCAGTAAGACGAAGATGCTTAGCGCTCCTTCCAGGGTCTTCATATATCCTTTTTTGATCTTTATCACTCCATCCATGTGTATATCTTGACTATTCTCTGGCTGGTTCTTCCGTATCTGTCGATTACTGTGATGGGGTATCGAGTTACGTAGACGTTCTTGTTTTTTGGTGTCTGTTCTTGTATGATAATCTCGATATCTTCTTCATATAATAGCGAAACCTGTGGTGAATCGAATCTGAGCCAGATCCTGTATTCGCCTGTCGTTATGCCTCTTTCTGGGCCAACTACGCGCCAGTTGCATTCTATGTCTATGTTGTTGTTGAATGCTATTGATGGTTCTGTGACGTTGCAGGCTAGCGTGCCTACTTTGTTTCCTATATGGTCTACTATTGAGCCGCTCAGGTTTCCTGAGACGGGGACGTTTCCTATGTTCTCTATTGTGCCGTCGACCACTAATATGTCGCCTGTGGTCAGTTTTTTCTTGTTGATGCTCATATTTACAAAGTCGACGTAATAGGATTCCAATATCTTCAGGTCTTGTGAAGTTGTTGTGTTTATGCCGTTACAGTTCGTGTTGTTCCAGGAGATGGTCACATCTACTGTGTAGTTTCCTATCTGCTCGCGGGACGGGACAGAGATGCCTGAGTTCACAATTTTAGGGTTGTCCTTAACTAAAGTGCCTAATGTGTAGTGGTTATCAATAATGCTCCATGGGCCGTATATCGATGGTCCTCCGGTCTGGCTTATGCTGACGTTCACACCATTTGCGTCGCTGTCTGTGCTTGTGATGTTCATCCATAAGGTTGTATATTCCATTGTGTGGATGCTGTTTGGTGCAAAGTAGGCGTTTACGTTGATTCCGATTGTCGTGGTGGCGTCTGCACTATAGTTTGACTCTTCGTAGCATGATTTTTGGCCGATTACGCTAAGCGGGATAGAGCAGTATGTCTGTGAATTCAGGGGGTCGCATGTGTAGTTGTATCTGGATTTTGCAGGATTATAGTTCATTATTGCATTTTCGACGTTGCATGTGCCGGTGAGCGAGATGTTTAATAAAAGGTTTGCGTATCCTATGTATGCATTGTTGATTGTGTCGTTGTATGTGCAGTATATGTTGATTATTCCACTGGTCTGTTCGAACCAGCAGTCGACTTTTGTTGTAAGTGGTGAGACGTCGAATTGCTGTGTGGTGTTGGATTCGCTTAGTACGCTAAATTCTGCGGATGTGTTTAGGTACATTGTTTCTGTTTCGTCTATGCATCCAAGGTAGAATGAGGCGTTTGCATGGCCGTTGGTTATGTTAGAGGCTGTCGAGTTGATTGTTGATGTTGCGTTTTTCAGTTCGATTGTCGCGTTTGCGCTGTCTACCAAGCTGTTGTTTGCCTGAAAGTAAATGTTCACTATTGGTTCTATATTCTGGAATGAATAGTATGCTGGCTTTATACTGGTGATATTGTAGATCAACAGCAGGTCATCTATTACTGAGATGGTTGCGTTTTGATAATAGTTGCTGTTGTTTATGTTGTTTGTGGCGTTTATGTGGAAGTAGAGTTTGCCTATGCCTGTGGTTGTGTTTGGATTGTAGAATGCGCAGTGTTTCTCTGGTTCCGGGGTGGAGCATTGGATTGTGTCCATGATTGTCTGGTTCAGGATTGTTCCGTATGGCTGTTCTGTTATCAACTCGACTGATTTCACACCGCTACCGCTGCTGTTCACAAAGCATGATGTTTCGATGGATATTGATGTTTTTGTGTCGTTGTCTATCATGTAGGGGGCGCTTGTGCAGTTCGAGATTGCCGGGAGTGTTGTGTCAATCCTGATGAGTGTCGTGTTTTTTGTGACCTCGTAGTTGCCGGCTGTGTCGTTTGACCGGTATCTGATGTAGCCTTTGCATATTGAGTATTGCAGGCATGTGAATTCCGGCAGGTTGCCTGTCATGTCCGGTGTGCAGTCGTTTGTCTCGTCGTCTATGCAGTACATTGTGGTGTTGCAGCCTGATGCTGCGTCAGAGCAGGAGAGAAGGATTGTCTGGTTGTTATCTTTCCAGTCGCTTGTTATGTTGTCTGAAGTTGCCGGCGGGATTGTGTCTATCTTGAATAAGATAGTGTCTGATGTTTTTGTGTTTTTTGTGTCGTCAATGCAGGTTATGTTTGCGTAGTGGTTTAGTTCAGATAAGCTTGCCATGATTGTTGTGTTTTGGGTTTCGTCTGGTATGAGTCCTAAATATTCGTTGATGTTGTCGATTGTTCTGTTGCATTCTATGAGTGTGTCTATGTTGTCTTCGACATAGAATGTCAGGTTCAGTGTTGATGTGTTGTACCAGGTGTCGTTTGTCGGATATAGGATGTTAATGTTGGGTGATGTTGTGTCGATTGTCAATGTTCTTGTTTCTGTCTGGTTTACGTTGCCTGCAGAGTCGTTGATCCACAAGTAGTATGTGTATACGCCATCTGCAAGATCTGTCTTGTTTATGTAATTGACGGACATTGTTGTATTTGTGCCATTCCAGGATATTATTGTGGTATGTATGTTCTGCTCTTCTATTGTCCAGTTAAGGTATGAGTAGTTTTGGCTGATATTTGCATTTTTTTCTGGTGTGGGATATACGAACTCCATTTTAGGTGGTATGTTGTCATAGGTGAACCAGATGTCTGTGTATGCTGTGTTGTTCAGGGTGTCATTGCATGTGATTCTTATGTCGTATCGCTGGTCTGCCATCGGGCTTGTGTTTGCAAAGCTGTACGGGCTAGTTGTAATGATATTTGTATAAGCGCTTGAATTTGTCCATATTATCTCGATGTTCGTGTTGTCGGTGCAGGTACCGTTGAGGGGTGGAGCGTAATTGAAATATGCATTATTCGGTGGGAATGTGTTGGCTATTACGGGCGGACTGTTGTCTATTGTTATTGTTCCCGGCGGGTTGAAGTATGGGCTTTCGTCATATGAGTCGGTTGCATTGCATCTTATGTCCACCCCTGATGCTGATGGATATGATGAGATGTCCCAATCGTATATCCCGTCCGGGTCTGATGTGTTGAGGCTCTGCCATGTGCCTGTCCTGTTTGTCTCTATGTTGTATTTGACTGTATCTTCAGAGTTTGGGTCAGTTGATCCAGAGCAGTTTATTGTGATTGTGTAGTTGTCGCCGCCGTACAGGCCTGTTGTGGGCGTCAGTGTTGTTGGTATTGTCGGCGGTGTGTTTGGCACGGTTGCGGTATCGTTTGCGGAATCTACAGTATCAGTTCCGTCGTATACATGGAACCTGCAGGTCCACATGCCTTTTGCACCCACAACATTATTCACAGTTGCGGTGTATGTATCTGTGTTCTGTGCTGGTGCTCCGTTGTTTGATTCGTTATAGTTCGGTGCGGCTTCAGATTTTGTCTGGTCCCAAATGTCGTAGGTCACAGTGAGGCTGTCGAAGTCAGCGTCGGTAATAGTCGAATTGCATGTAATCGAGTCTCCTATATAGAACACACTAGTGTTGAACTGTGCAGGTGAGACAGCCGGCAGAGTATTATTCACCGTGAACACCTGTATGCCTGTGCTGTTTGTGTTGCCCACAGAGTCGTTCGCATATATGATCCATCCAATGTCTTTTCCCTGCGTCGAGAATACAGATTTCGTGATATTGCTCCACTCGGTGAGGCCTGCAGTCGTATTTGTCCAGACTCCGGAGTCGTTCCAGCTGAAAGTGTAGGTTTGCAGTCCTGCTGATCCGATGTCGCTCCAGAATGCGTAGAACAATACAGAGTCATTAACCTTGATGTCGGTGTCGTTTATCCCGAGGTTACTGAATTGCGGTGGACTGTTGTCTGCATCCACAGTGTCTGTATATTCGGTTGAGTTGTCGTAGCTGTCGTCCAGGCGGCAGTATATAGTGTGCGTCCCAGTGTCGGTCCATGCGTTGATGAAGCCGCATGTGGCTTCTGTTCCTGCTGGAGTTGATGCTGAATTGCACAAGTCTTCTGATTCTGATGATGAGCCGCATCTCAATACATATGGGTCTCCGTCATTGTCGTCTGCGTTCTGTGTTGTGATATTTACCGGTTGCCCGTTTGCGACAACGGATTGCGTGATTGTCACACCTGTCATTGTCGGCCTGTCATTTATCCTGAATCTTCTTACCCATGACCCGCTGTTTCCTGCGTAGTCGCTTGCGTTCATCATCATCGTGTAGTTTCCCGGCAGCCATGACGTTATGTCTATCGGGTATGTCATATTGTACCATTCTATGTATGTCTCTGAGTCGCTTATTATTCCACTCAGGTTCTGATGAACGATGTAACCTGTGCTGTTTCTTATCGTCAGGTTGACTTCGATCAGGTGGTCGTTTTCTGCCCTCACATCCATATTGAATGTGTCGTTCCAGTCCGGCTGGACAGTGCTGTTGTCTGCCTCGGGGTAATAGAAGTGGGGCACCGGATTCACGTTGTCTATATAGACCTTGTACTGTGTGCTTTTGATTTCTGCAAGCGACATATCCGTGCAGTTCACATACCATTCTATGTCTTCTATATGTTGGCCGGGCCCTACAGCGTATGTCACATTGTTTGTCAGTTGCGGCATCGTCTCGTTGTATAGCAATGTCCATCCTGTCCCATTGTCTTTCCACAGTTCGCAGTAGTCGACGTCTGATATTCCATCTGCGTCGGTTATATTGTATGTGAAATTGAATATGTTTCTTCTGTAGTCGTGGTCGGTTGGTGTCAGGAGTATTATCTGTGGGTCGCTGTTGAGGACGACTTCTGAGTCGCTTACAAGTGAAGAATTTGCGTCGCTTGTAGTTGCCTTTGCCCAGCAGAATGTTGTGTCTTCCTTGTCGCATCCCGGGCTGTTGCAGTCGTATGTGTCTGTTGTTGACCAGTCCTGCAGGGTGCCTGCTGTCTTGTTGAATTTGTAGTAATATGTTATCGGGTCGTTGTCGTCGTCTGTTGATCCGCCCGCAGAGCATGTTATTGTGGTGTTGGTGTAGACTGCACCGGCGGGCTGCATGTTGATCGTGGCCGGTGCAGTGGGTGGCGTGTTCTCTATGGTTGCTGTGTTGGATGAATTATACCATGTCGACCATTCATATGTGTCGAACACTCTTACCGAGCAGTTGATTGTGGCTCCTTTTCCCAACCCTGGAGTTGACAGGTCCAGAGTCAGTCCATTTTGTCCTGCAATAATCTCCGTATTATTGTACCATCTGTATTCCCTGTTTTGCTCTGAATCTTCCTGGTCGTTGTCATTGAAGTTTCCGTTTGTACAGTTTAGCACATCGTTTGTTCTTGGTATCGTGTCGTTTAGATATGGTTGTGGGTTGATTGTCGGGATCTGGTTTTTGACTGTGAACCTTATGATTGTGCCATTTCCTATATTTCCCAGGCTATCGTTTGCGAAATATTGCCATGTTACGTTGTCGTGTGCCGTGTAGTTGCTTGATGTTAGTGTTATGTGGTATTCTGTGCTTGTGTTTTCGGATACAGTGTAGTTGTTGAATACAGAGTCATTTAGGGTTACTCTGACCCATACAGTGTCTATCTGTGATTGGCTGTCTGTTATTGTTGCGTTAATCTGTATGGTTTCATCTTCGTTTGGCACTGATGTATTTGTCTCTCCTGAGATTGTAGGGTTTGTATTATCTACTAATATTTCGCCTATGGAGTAATTTGTGAAGTAAGAATAACTGTCGCTTGCATTGCACCAGATGTAATATGTATCCGAAACCCATGAACTCATGTCACATATTTCGCTGCTGTCGTCTGGAGTATCTTCGAAGCATGTATAAGTCTTATCGAGTCCTGTGTTATCTATATCTCCATAACAGCTTATTGTCAGTGTGTCCTCATCGTCTGAGTCCTGTGCGTTCCATGTGATGATGTATGTGTCAGTTGTCTTGTCATCTACTCCGTCAGGTTCTGTTATGGTGATTGTCGGTATCTGGTTTGCTACAGTGAATTGCTGGATTGAACTGAAGTTATTGTTATTGAGAGTATCGTTTGCGAACCACCTGTATGTCAATGTGTCGTGTGCAGTGTAATTTCCGGGAATTATTGTGAAATAGTATTCATTGCTGCTGTTTGTCGTGATGGTATAGTTCGTGGTGCCGTTCCATTCGAGTATCACTTTGTCTATCCTTATCTCGGCTATGGTTATGTTTATCTCTAAGTCCTGTTCTTCATTCGGCGGATCAGGATATCTCTTATCGTCTGAGAATGTCGGTTTTGTGTTGTCAATTGTGATGGTTCCCGGCGGGTTGAAGTAAGCAGTAGAGTCGTAATCGTCTGTTGCGTTACATCTTATGTCCAC
>JBDRKP010000017.1:0-6979 GCA_043813875.1 archaeon
CTTGTTTTTCAAAATAAGCAAGTTTTCAATTTCGCAAATAAACTTGCGAAATGCTCGGGAGCTTGCCACAAAGTGGCAAAGATATGGGAATTCAACATTTTTTGAGCTAGCTCAAAAAGCTTGGCATGATTAATGCCATGATTTCCAACTTTGTTGGAAAGCTTCGAACGCAAGTGAGATGACATCAAAAGTTGTTGAATTCACTATATCCGCCAAAACAGCAGATTTCCAAAACTTGATGTATAAGATATATATACATAATAAATCATAGAATAAGCAATGACAGACAATCTAAATAAACCCGAAAAAAAAGAGGATAATCCCGCATCTGTAGCATCTGTAGCAGTAGATAGCGAGACTCTGGAGAACAACAAAAAAGCCTACGGACTCTGCAAGAGCACAAGACGATTTATGAATCTGAACGAACTGGACCTGGCGCTCGAAAATATCCAGGAAGCGATATCATTAGACACCGTAGATGACGACCGATATAATATCGCAGATGCATATTTCCTTGCGACGCAGATATGCCGCAGATTAAAAGACTACCAATCAGCACTGAAATACATAGAAGAAGGGATAAAGACAGTCAACCCCTACCGTCCTGACAGCCCCAAATTCGTGCTTGCGAAAGGTGTGATATACCTCCAGTCAAGAGAATATGAAAAGAAAGAAAAAAAGATAAAAAAAGAGTTGGCCAGCGCAATTGAAGGTTTCAGGATGGCCATAACCGTCTCAGAGATGCTCCTGAACCAGAAGACCGAATACCGTTTTGAGGCAAAAGACATAAGCGTCATAAAAAAATACCACACAATTGCGATATTTGACCTCGCCTATGCGAATGATCTCATGGGATACAGGCGTGAGTCAATAGCTGCTCTTGACCGCCTCTTTGAACTATATCCTGATTTCAGCATACATGAGACCTCATTTGAACTGTACCATAAGATTCGCGACGAAAAAAGAGTCATGCACATAGCCAAATAAGGGCCCTCGATTGCCGCCAAAGGACGTTGCTACAGTAATTTCAGTAATTTTTGTGCTTCAAAGCATGGATAGCCTCGTTTATTCTTATCAGTCGATTCACAATTCACCAAAAAAGAGTTCATCTCATGCATTCAAGACAAGATAAAGAAAAATAACTATATGCTGAAATTGCTTAATAAAGATAACATCGAGATATTATTATCTGCCACCGAACCCCCTGCCAGCGAAAAAAGAATATAACCAAGCACACCCAATATAAATGAGGCAATAATCAGCCCGACAAATCCCCCAAGAACAAACCCGATACCCAGCTTGACACCGGCAAAGACAGGCATATTGACATGGATATGATTGATCACTTCATTGACAGGTAAAGCATTTGCATCATTATTGGTCTGATTAGCCCTCTGAGGCTCACCCTCATTAAGGACTTTTTTTCTGATATCCTGGAATATTAACCCCTCATCATCTCTAATTCCCATATTTTTTCTTAATCACGCTTGTATATATATCTATGCAGACATGACAAAAAGAAGTTAAATAGATATGGCAAAAATCAATACATGTTCACGATAGTCCTCATAGAACCAGAATCCGACGGCAACATCGGCGCAGTATCGAGATCAATGAAAAACTTCGGCATAAAAAACCTTATTCTGGTCAACCCGAAAGCGCCCCTGACCGACGAAGTGAAAGCATACTCGATGCACGCCTACGACGTCTACAGGAACGCAAAAAAAGAAGAATCCATCGACTGCCTGGAAAGATTTGATCTGACGATCGCCTTCACAGGAAACGTGAACACAGGATCCGGCATCAGGAGGACTCCCGTGCCATTGAAAGCCTTAAAAGACATCCTCACAGCAAAAAAGATTGCATTAGTATTCGGACGCGAGAGCACTGGCCTCACCAACATGGAACTTGAAACATGCGACATCATATCGACAATACCCGCCAACCCACAATATCCGACAATGAACCTCTCGCATGCAGTGACCATAGTCCTCTACGAACTCACTAAAAATGCCGGCTCCCGTTCAAATGATAAAGCATCCATCGCCACAAAAAAAAGGCTGCTCAACTACTTCAACACCCACGTAGACAATGGCTCATTCAAGAACCCGGACGTCATAAAGCTTTCCTTCAGGCGCATCATCGCAAGATCAGGCATCACAGAAAAAGAAGCAAAAGCAGTTCTGACAATATTCTCGAAATTATTGAAGAAAAAAGAATAATCAATCTCATCCAAACTAATATAAATATCACTTTTCAGTTGTACTACTATATGAGTACAAATAACGTGCTGAACAAGACATTCGCGCTACTAATACTGATAGTGGCTGTATTATCCCTCATCTTTCCATCAATAGCAAGAGCCATATTCGGCCTCCTTTTAGTCCTGTTCATCCCCGGCTATATCTCAACCCACGCCTTTTTCAAAAAAGGAGATATAGACATCATAGAGCGGATAGCATTATCGATAGGATTGAGCATATCCTTCGTCGTCCTCACAGTCATGTTCTCAAACCTTTACCTGAAAATACCGATAACAACACAAACAATAATCATCGAGATAGCAGGAATATGCCTTTTATTTGCATCAATCACCCAGGCCAAAAAATCACCATCCATAATGGGCATCTATTCAAAAACAATCAATATCCTGACACTCAAAACCCGCAACCCGAAAAAGACACTGACCCGTCTGGCCGTCACAACACTCATATTATTGCTCCTCATCAATTTCACATATTCCCTGTTCCTGGAGAGACCAGGCATGCGGTCCCAAAACGCCAATCAGGAATACATCGTCTACGACATGTCAGACATGACCGGGAATACAGTAAAAGGCATCCGTATATCAAGACCATTCACAATCGATTTCGAAAACGATCTCATATTTCTCGGCTATGACATCAGCCCTGGATTGAAGAGAGGCGAAAAAGCCGGCATCAACTACTATTTCCAGTCAAAAAAAGACACAAGGATCGACGGCCTTACAGTCGTTACAGACTTCATGGCCAAAAAGCCTGTATTCCAGCACCAGTTCAGTTTTCCAAAAATAGAACTAAAAAAAGGCCAGATAATATCCATCAGAAACACGATAACAATCCCAAAAGTGATAGATTCAGCAGCATACACGATGCGCATATCACTCATGGAAGAATACACCCCCATAAAGACAGAAGATCCAAATGAAGTAGGAACCGTCTACATCCCCTATTATTTTGACGAACTGTACAACCAGTCCATGGAAGTAGATGCATTCTACAACATGAAAAAGACCACACAGGCAAACATTGCGATAACAAACCCATCGGTATATGTCTTCGACAGCAAAATCGCCTTTTTGGGCTATGACCTCAGCGCAAGTTCAGCATCGCAAGGCAGCAATTTTGAGATTACATACTACTGGAAATCACTCGACACAGTAGCGATAGACTACACCGTATTCGTCCACATGACAGATCCGGCAGGCAAAATAATCTTCCAGCAGGACCACAGGCCTCCCACACCCACAACAAAATGGTCTAAAGGACAGATAATCTCTGAAAAATACGATGTCTTAGTCCCGGCAAACATAAACGATAGCACATACCTGATAAGATTCGGCCTATATGACCAGTCGACAGGAAAAAGGATGGCATTGACAGGTAAAAGCATAAGGGACAATGCCCCGTATCTTGGCGGGATCACCATAAGAAAAAAGCAGCTACAGGACTACTACAATCAGGATATGCCAGTAAAAATAATCAACATGACAGACAACACAAAAAAATACGCAACGAACGTAAAAATACCCAATCCTGTATTGATAGATTATGATCCTCTTGTCATTCTAGGCTATGAGTTAGGTGAACTCCACACAGGAAAAACCACAGTTATCACATACTACATCAAGGCAGAGGATGTGGTGGCAAACTACACCATCCGCACGCTGATAACAGAAACAGACGGCCCGGGCATCATCTCATTCGAGACACAGATACCAGACACAAGAAAAGGCGATACGATAGCACTCATAATCCCTGTCCATATCCCCGAAAACTACGGTAGCGGCGATTCCATATTCGCATTCACAGTAAAAGACATAGACACAGGCGAATACCTGAAGAGCCTTGGCACGCCGCTAAGGCATATCGCCATAAAAGACTGATCATGTCCATCACACAGCAGCCAGCCGTCAATAGATCATTATCATAACATCTTATAAACTTCAAAGGCATCAATAATGTTCATGAAAAAAGTAGAGCTTCTTCTTCCGGCAGGAGATGATTTGTGCCTCCGCGCCGCAGTAAACAACGGTGCAGACGCCATATACCTCGGCCTCGACCGGTTCAACGCAAGAAGGCCCGCAGGCAACTTCAGCGAGAAAAACATCACAAGCGCAATCGCCTACTGCCACAAAAGAGGAGTCCGCGCATACATCGCCCTGAACACCATTGTGAAGAACAGCGAACTCAATGACTATTTCAGATACATACAAATAGCATACTCCGCAGGCGCAGACGCGATAATAATACAGGACCCCTGCTTCATCCCGCTCATAAAAAAGAACTTCACGGACCTGAAAATCCACCTGTCGACACAGGCGCACACCACAAACAGCTATTCCATCCCAAAAAACATAGACCGCGTAGTGCTCGCCCGCGAGCTCACATTCGATGAGGTAAAAGACATCTCAAAAAAATACACCACAGAGATCTTCGTCCACGGCGCACTATGCTTCTCATACAGCGGCCAGTGCCTCTTTTCATCAATCGTCGGAGGCAGGAGCGGCAATCGCGGCCTCTGCGCCCAGCCATGCAGGATGCAGTACAACAACAAGTACCCATTGAGCACCATGGACCTCTGCCTCCTGCCAAAGATACCCGAACTCATAAAGGCCGGTGTCACATCCCTGAAAGTAGAGGGCAGGATGAGATCACCGGTGTACGTGGCGACAGCAGCAATGATATACAGGAAATACATAGACTCATACTACAGCGGCAGCTTCCACATAGACGAAAAAGACATAGACGCCCTCAAACTGGCATTCAACAGGGAATTCACCACAGGGTTCGCATTCAACCCCTCAGTCATAGACGCAAGAAAACCCATGAACCGCGGCCTCTATATAGGCACGATTCATGAAGGCAGGCTGACACTGAAAAAAGCATTGAAAACAGGCGACGGCCTTGGCATCTGGCTGAAAGACGAGGTGATAGGCCACGTCGTAAGAGAGATAAGAAAAGACGGCGTCTCAGTAAAAGAAGCGCACCCAGGCGACACGATAGAACTGGACACAAAAGAAAGTTACGACAAGACCCCCGTCTACAAGACCTCATCAGTAGACATGAAGATAGACCTTGGCGATGAGATTGCGCCCGTAAAGCCGCGAATGAAACACACACCCATCACACTTCCTACATTTAGCGGGATACCAAACAACTCGCCCCCGAAGATATTCGCGAAAGCATACACCAAAAAGTCAGCCATAGCATTAGACAGCTCAAAAGCAGACATAATCTATTACGACATAACAAGAGACGATTGCGCTGAAGTCAAAGGCATTCTGAAGCACTCGAGATTCTTCGTCTTCACCCCGCGCGTTCAGAGTGACAAAGAGACAGAAGAGACAGCAGAAAAAATAAAAGCCCTAAAACCCGACGGCGTCCTAGTCGGTAATCGTGGATTGTTAAGATTCCTAAATGGCTACGGCCTCCACCAGGACTACTCCTTAAACACCTTCAACGACATAGACATAGCGCACTATTCCGCCATCCCGATAATCTCGCCGGAACTAAGCTTAAAAGAGCTCACAGCCCTAAAAAACAAGAACTTCATAGCCCTGGTACACGGCGACATCATACTGATGACCTCGAAAGAGAAACTGAAAGCGCCTGAGTTGGTCGATAATGACGGCAGGCACTTCAGGGTGCGATTGAATGGCGCGACTTCCGAGATCCTCAACTCAAAACAGCTCGGCCTCTTCAACCGGGCGCTGGACTATCTTTCTTTGGGAATAAAGTATTTTTACGTTGATACGGAGAAGGATGCTGATAAGTACGTGCGCATCTACAGGAAGATACTATCCGGGGAACCATTCGACGACTCGAAGATCAGGAAGGGATATACGAGAGGGCATTTGGAGCGCGGCGTACTTTAAAATTTTAACGATTTAAGTATCACTAAAGATTACATCTGATTTTATTTATACGAAACACTCAAAACCTACTTTGAAGTTATCGACAATCCCATTTACCCTTTTCGATGTTTACTTCACAGGTGATATCGCATCTATCTTTAGGGTCATATTTGCTTATGCTCAAAATACAATTACTAAAGTCAGTCAAACACTCGCCAATTGTATGATTTGTTGGAGATGATATCTCTTTAATTATTCCTTTCTCACCGTCAGGTAAAACGAAACACGCATCTATTTCACTAATTATGTCCCAATTTATCATAGAGCTATCAAAATTAATGATTTGTGAACTAATGCCATTACAATTCCACTTACTTGTATTGATTTCAGCAATGCATAGAATATCACAATAGTCAAACACTTTATTATATTTTTTAATAGATAGTTCACAATTGCTTAAACCAGTTAAACATTTACCTATAGTTGATATATTCTCTTTTCTTTTAGATATCTCTTTAATTATTCCTTTCTTTCCGTCAGGCAATAAGAAACAGAGATCGTCTTCCTGAACCAAATTCCAATTGATAGATGAAGTATCATATATTATTTCAATTGGATATTCTTTCTTATTGACATCATCAACAAATAAAAAAACACTTAATAAGCCTGAAAGCAACATGACTATGATTATGCTGCTTATTGTTATTTTTTGCCTCTGATTAAGTTTTTTCTGTAATAATATTAATCTCTTTGGTTCGCTACTTAAAAATGCAGTGATGGCGGCAATAAGGTAGCCCAAACCCGTAATAATGTTGGTTATTTTACTTACTTTGTTCTGCTTAATACTATAATCAATTAATTCTT
>JBDRKP010000018.1:0-19744 GCA_043813875.1 archaeon
CTGATGCTTATTTTTTGAACGGATGCTATATATTTGTTTTTGATACCTTTACTTTTTTGGTTTATTATCCACCTGATCTTCTTTTGGTTTAGTTTTTTCATGTATTCTATCGTAGGGGGGAAAGTATTTCGGGATAATACACCAGTTGAATTTGAAGCAAAGGTATTAAATATTTCGTTATCTTAGTGTCCTGATGGAGGGGTGCACTCCAGTTTATACAAATGATATCTAAATTTCACAAATATTGGATGCCGGTTGTTGTGTGGGCGCTCATAATGCTTTTTGTGAGCACGATGCCGGGGGAGGCTCTTGAGAAAATGGATGGCGGGAGCGGAAAGGTGAGCAGTTATTCATACATATGGCATTTTTTTGAGTTCCTGGTGCTCAGCTTCCTTCTTTTCCGGGCGATAAGCCTTGACAACAAGTACGGGCGAATGAAAGTGATTGCGCTGGTGATTGCGGTCTCTTTTGCTTATTCCTTTCTTACTGAATTCATGCAGCTTTATGTGCCGGGAAGGTTTTTTGACTATTCGGATATCATGGTCAATAATATCGGCGCTGTCGCGGGACTCGCCGGAATAAAATATCGCATTTCAGATGAAGTATAAAAGACCATGAAATCGCTCTTAAGACAAGTCAATAGCTGATTCGCGAGTATTGTGAAGAGAACTGGAAATCATACGCACAGACAATATGGGAGCGGAAATGATATGGCTCTGATGCAACGGCAATCAATATAGAGATATAACCATAAAAGGAGATAGATTATAATCCCTATTATGAGAATATTGGCGGCTCTTTTTGAGGGCGCCAATCTTTCAGCCAGAACGCTTTGAAGATAATTTTGTCGTGATATTGGCTGCATTATGAGTTCCACTCACTGCTTTCTTGCTGTTCTTGAGGGTCTTCGGTTTGGGGAGGTCTTTCTTGTAGACGATTGTCCTGTAGGGGAACGGGATCTCTATGCCTTCTTTGTCGAAGCGCTTCTTGATGCTCTCGAGAAGCTCGTAGCCGATACGGATGCCTACAGCCTCATCAGGCGCCCAGAACAACAGCCGGAGCATTATGCTGCTGTCGCCGTATTGCCTCAGCCGCACGACCGGTATCTCAGGAGAGTTTACCAGCGACTTGCTTTTTTGGATATCCAATATCACGTCCTTGTGGCTTCTTGTTTCCTCAAGCATTATCTTTCTTGCAAGGTCTATGTCTGAATCGTAGCTTATGCCAATGTCTATGAATTTGAGTATCTTTGGATCTGTTATCGTGTAATTGATGATTGATTCCTTGCTTATGATGTGATTGGGGATGATTATGCGCTTGTTTTCCCAGGTCTTTATGACTGTGTGGCGCAGAGTTATATCTTCAACTATCCCATCCTCGTTTGCGATCCTCAGGCGATCTCCAAGACGGAACGGCTGGTACATAGCGATCGTGAGACCTGCCACGAGATTGGCAAGAGAGTCCTGGGCAGCAAGACCGACAATTATGCCCAACACACCGACGCTTGCGAAAATACCGACTCCAATCGCTCTTAGAGGGGGTATGTAATAGAGGAGAAGAACGAAACCAATTATATAGATCGAGGCCTTAACTAAACTTCTTACAACCCTTTGGCGCGTAATATCAAGCTTCTTCTTGGAGTTCTTTTCGAGATGAAAGAATGCGTGGTCTACAATTCCTGCGACCAGTGGGGTGAGCACGATTATCAATAAGGGTATGATTATGTTGTATTCCAGAAAATCCGCCAGTTGCACAGATTGTATCTCTTTTAAGATGTTGAGGCCGGTTATCTCTAATGCAACTGCTTGCTGGAACATGTCATTCACGAAGCCATTTGTTTTTTGCTGATTCTTGATTGTGTTGTGCGCAGGCATATATTGAATGAAGGAGTATTTATATTTTCTTCGTTTTTTTAGAATCCGTATTTGAGAGACTGACTTCCATTGTCTCTGAAGCGATCTTTATATCTTTGGATTTGCTTATCTCTTCAAGTATCAACCGGCTCAGCTTGCTGTGTAAAAAGCGCCTGCTTCTCACATCTGTCACATATCTTATGCTGAAATCTATCCAGTTGTCTGTCAGCTTTATGAATATCGCGGGCTCTATGCTTCTTTTGTGCAGATAATATTTCTCTTCCAGTTTCGATATCTCTTTTTCGGCCTGAGCGGTCGTGTCTTTTGTCTCTTTCTGGATTATCGACATGAAGCTGTCGAACGCTTTTTTCCAGTCACTGTCGTATGTTATCGGTATCTGTATCTCGTCCCAGATGAAGCTGTGGTCCTTGGTGTAATTGTTGACTGCCTCTGAGAGAACGCAGCCGTTCGGGACGATGGTCAGCCTTCCGCTTGCCTGGTCGCCTTCTACCCAGCCTCTTAATTCCATCATGGTCGTGTATAAGATGCCTATGTCGATAACATCACCGTATCTTGAGCTGATCTCGATCCTGTCGCCCACGCGGTAGATGCCTGTCGTGAATATCACAACTCCGCCTACAAAGTTCCTGAAGAAGTCCTGCAATGCGATCGCAACGCCGGCAGCGATCAGGCCATAGGTGACAAGAAGTGTCTCTGGGTTCTCTACCCAGATGCTCATCAGGACTATCAAAGATATTACGATATCGAGGGTAGAGGTGGCTTTCTTGAAAGAATAACGGGTCTTTGTGTTCTTTATGCTTTTGAGGGTTATCTCTTCAAAGACTGAAAAGATGATATATATGATGGTAAGCGCGATGAATGTATGAAGGGTTTTTGTTATTATAGCAGCCGGATAGTCCTGGCCGATGAACCATAACAAGACAGATATCATAATCAGAATCAATACATTGATCACTTTGCTTATTATCATTACGGTCAACTTCTCTATGTCTTTGGATAAGGAGGTATAAGGCTAATTCTTGGAACCCTTCAAAATTTACCAATATCCATCTCAATCATTTTTGGGTTTTATCGGCTCGTTCAGCATGACGCTGTCTCCGATGGCTGCGATATAGTCTGATGTTATGACAATCTCTTCTTTGGAGTCTTCTGCATCAACTTTGATTGATATCAGTTTGTTTGTAAGCTTGGAGCGGTTGACCTCTTTTACTTTACCCACATGTCTGCCGATCGAATCGAATACTTTCAGACCGATGAATTCAGTCACAGGGGTAATCTTGAGTACTGCCCCATGCTCTGTGAGGGAGTTGATGTAATTCTCACCGATGTAGTGGTCCGGTTCAAACATGCCTGTGTCGATTGTTATGCCCTCGATTGTCAATTCTTTGGGATGGATATGGATCGCCTTTACTTTTCCTATAGATTTACCGTCCTCTGTCAGCACTTTCTGACCGAGGACTTTTTTCACGTTCACTGTCTCGTTCAACGGCAAACTCTTATGTTTTGTCTGTTCCATTCTTTAACACCTCTTTGATTTTAACTGATGGCTATAAATAAAAAAAAAGATATCTTCCGGAATTCTCACAAATATCTGGCTGTATTTTTCAGATATCCAAGTACCTTATTTCTGGATCGCTGAACCGATCATCGCCGCTGCTGTGACGATGCCTGCTGTGAGCAATATCATGTCGCCTGTGACATCGGCCAGACCTGCCCATGTTGCGCCCATCTTTATTATCCATACTGTCAGCATGAAGTAGACGATACCTACGAAAATCAATACTACGGATGCTGCTACTGTTACGAAAAGTGCGCTCAAATCTTTCAGACCACTCATACTACCACCCCGAATATATTTCTGATGATATATATTGGACTCGCAGTTATTTAAGTATGAGTGTATCCAATGAGCCTGAAAACAGTGCTGCGACATTGAGTGAGGTGCTAAAAAGAGGCATTAAGACAATCTGTTAATTCTTAACCGATGATGCAACCAGAGCATAACCCTGCCCTGTGCTTGTCCTTATTTTTTTTGCAATGACAGTGATTTTGTACTGGCCTTGTTCCGGAACAGGTATTATTACGCGCTCGACCACATTGTTGTTTAAGCGCGGGTCCTTTGATGGAGGATTTGCCTGTGATTTTTTACCATCTTTTGTGAATGTGTTGCCCAGATAGATTTTCCCTGTCGGTGAGATGACTTCGAGGTCCAGGTCATTTTCCAGCGGTTCTTTGGGCGCATCTGTCCAGACGAGTGTTATCTTAATGGGGGTAGATTTTGTGAACTGGATCGCGTATGTTTTTTTGGTCCCTGATCTTGTCAAGACGGTTGAATCGACATCCTGAAACCATACGTTTGAACTGTTGCCGCCTGGAAAGAGCGATTCGGTGATATTTGCGAGACCCCAGCCCTCGCACATGTTGGGATAGCCTTTGCAGGTCACGTTTTTCTGTGACGGATATTTGAGGCCGTTATCCTGATCAGGAAGGTCGGTGGCGCCGTTTATCAATGTGGCTTTCACCAATGCTGCGCTTGGTCGGATGTGATTCTTTATCTTTTTGTAGTATTCACGGATGAGCGCTGCAAGGCCTGCCACGTGCGGCGCTGCCATGCTTGTCCCGCTGTTGAAGAAGTAGAATCCATCACTCTCTTTCAATTTCTGGCTGCCTGGGAGACCTCTGGCTATGCAGTTGTCATGCGTGAAGTTGGTCTTTGTTTCCATGACACGATCACCAATTGTCTCTTTGGACTTTATGCCGTCGATGCAGACGCTTGATCTTGCCGATAGTATCCATGTGCCTGGAGCTACTATGTCCGGCTTTATCCTGCCGGTTATCTCATCGCCTTTGCTGCTGAATGATGCAACTTTCTGTGGATCTTTTGATGAGGGAGGAGTAGGTCTTGAGGTTTCTGTCGCTCCCACGGTAATCACATTTTTTGATCTTGCGGTGTTGCTCAGGGAATCAGCGCCGCGCTGCATCACATTCCCGTCTTTTGATAAGAAGGTGTATGTTGCGTCATTGCCGGCAGAAAAGACAATCACGGATTCCTTGTTGTTCCATAAATACCGGTCAATGTCTTCTACACGCGGAGTGTATAGTCCCTGGCAAGCGGCCCAGCTGTTGCTGTGGATTGTCGAGCCGTTGAAAATAGAGGTGTAATCAAGCGGCAGGCCGGCAAGAGTCATGGATCCCTCTGATCTCATAAATACTTTTTTCTCTACAGGATCGATCTCAATCTCTCCGAAACAAGATGATGCTACGGGCTTTGTGGTTCCGACGCTTTTCTTTTCGGTTCCAAGGGCCTGGAATATTAGTTTCGCTTTGGGGGCGCTACCACTCTCTTTACCTCCTGACGCTTTGCCGCTGCCGACAGCAGATGCCGCCACATGAGTGCCGTGGCCTGTAAGGTCTGCCTTTGTGCCTGTTCCCATGTCATCTATCCTTATGACGCGACCTCTTAAATCGGGATGCAGCGTAGAGATGACACCTGTATCCAGACCGGAATCGGCTATAGTGATTATCTCGCCTTCTCCTTCGAGGGCGAATCTGCTGTTTGCTGTTCTTGCGCCTGTGATCGTGCCGGCGTACTCGTTCGTGTAGCGCAATACGGGGGAAGGGTTGATCAGATTGATATCGGGCATCAATATAAGGTCCAATAAGACGGACTGGCTTATTGTGACAACAAGAAGGTCATCGGATGATGAGATTATCGTTCCGCCAAGAGCCGCGATCTTATTTCTGACTGCATTGATGTTGTCGTAGACGTAGATGTCCATCGTGAGGTCTGTTGTCCCGTCCATCAGGCTCCCGTTCTCGTAGAAGTACTGGCCTAAGAATAGTTCAGGAAATATCCTGTTCGCTGGCTGGTAGATGCCGGCAGCCCTGACTCTTGGAGCGGATGATAGCATCTCTAATGTCCGGTTAGACCTGACTATGTAGACATCGCCTTCAAAAGTGTCGTAGTTCACTGCATCAATCGAGCTGAAGAAGGCATCCAGTCCTGAGTAGTCGAAATCTTCTGATAACTGGACATAATAGTAGCCTGTCTCCTGTGAGGTTGTTATGTTTGGAATGTATCTTTCCGGCTCTTTTTTAGGGTCGAATGTCCCTGCCCTCAGGAAGATGTTCCGGTCACAGGCAGATCCTTTCCTGTCCTGGTCACGGTCATACTGGTATGGATTGAAGTCCAGCGGGCAGTTGTCTATGCTGTTGCTGATATTGTCGCCGTCGGTATCATAATCGCAGGCATCGCCGATGCCATCATTGTCGGCGTCTTCCTGGTATGGGTTTTGGGCTCCCAGGCAGTTGTCTTCTGTGTCTTTGACTGTATCATTGTCAAGATCCGGGGATGAGGTAAGGATATATGCGCAAATGCATATGAGGACTATGCCGCACATGGCTATGACGGCGACGATGCGTTTTTGAGTCTTTTGCATATGAATATGTTGTCCTCCCAGATATAAATATGGCTTTGCCTGCATTTTGGGGTCCTGACAATTATAGTCAAAAGCATAACTTTTTCATGGCACTTACATGCCAAGCTTTCGAGGACTTCGTCCTCAAAATAGACAAATGCTTTTGCCATATCATTAAAAATCGTTTACGATTTTTATGATTTCGAAAATTTGTTCCAAATTTTCAATTTTCGAAATTCGAAATGGGTGAGCATTTCGAAAATTCAGCAAACTTGAGAGTTTGCCCGAATCCTTAAAATTGCGTAGCAATTTTAGCAGCCAGCAAATCACTGATTTGCCAGGATAGATTAAAGCTTATTGATTTTTGATTATATTTGTTCTGAGAGTTACAGCTTTAACTATAGTTTTTTATGGTTTGCTATCCTATCTGATGATATGAGCAGGAGTTCTTTTAATGCGTCAGCCCCGGGGAATGTGTTCTTTTTCGGGGAGTTCGCTGTCATCTATAATAAGCCTTGTGTGATCGCTTCTGTCGACAGGAGGACTACGGTTTCTGTCTCTTTGAGATCGGATGACAAGGTTGCTGTCGATTCGGCGGCTTTCGGGAGGGCGAGCGCGGTGCTTGACAAGAGGCTCGGGAGCTATGAAGGGAAGGCGACGGAACTATATCCTGTTCTTGATTTTCTGGGCGATATCGCATCGAAGCTTGGTGTTGATTCAGGATTTGATTTGTCGATAAAGTCTGATGTCCCTGTCAATTCGGGGATGAGCAGCTCGACTGCGGTTTTCTGTTCAATACTTAAGGCGGTTTCGGCGATGGCCGGCAGGGAGATTGACAATAAGGATTATTTTGACTGGATCTATCCGCACCAGGTGAAGATACATGGGGGGAAGGCGTCCGGTTCAGAGATTGTGTCTTCTTCGGTCGGGGGCTTCAATATGGTGAGGAAGACGGATAAGGGCGTGAAGTTCGATTCTTTGGGAGAGCATAAGTTTTCTGTGGTCATCGGGGATACGATGGTTTCGGCGCCTACGTCGCTTACTGTGGGTTATCACCTGCCTTCGATGGAGAAGAGGTTCCCGAGGATGGTCAGCGGGATTTTTAATTCTATCGAGAAGCTTGCTCTTGATGCGAGAGAGCCTATCCAGTGCGAGGATATTGATGAGATCGGGCGGATGATGAATGAGAACCAAAAGCTGCTTGTGCAGCTCGGGATGTCGCATCCGAAGCTTGATGACTGCATAAATGCGGCTATCGATGCCGGGGCTGCCGGCGCTAAGCTGTCAGGGGGCGGATGGGGAGGCATCATGGTTGCGCTCTGCTATCCGAAGGACCAGAACAAGGTCATGAAAGGGATTGCCGAGACCGGGGCGAATGTGATCAAGACTGAAATCGGGGTTGCCGGGGCACGGAGCGAGTGAGGAGCTTATTTCCTGAATGTTGTCTTTGCAGCCTGCGCGGGCATTGCAGGTTTTATTCTTATGAGAATATTTCTTCTTATCGGAATATATTTTTCAGGAATGTTAATAAGAAAGGAAGGATATTGAATGGAGTATGCCAGATGAATATAAACCACAAAAATCAGGGTATATAACAGATTTCCACGATATAGGTGGAGCACATCCCGTAACTGTCGGCTTCACACCATTGTATGAATCAAAGATAGATCGCAGGGGTCCTCATCCTGTTGTGGATATGAAATAGCGTGAATGCCAAAACCAGTTGTGCTTTGGAAGAATATAATTCTTAAATAATCTGATTCTTCCACAGTTATGACTATAGGTTTTATGATGCGCGAATTATTTTTTTATCTCTTTTTTAGTTCGGGAAGGACTATTGTAGCGTAGTTTGATGCGAGGACCACGATCATCGGGCCTATGAAGATGCCGCTTATGCCGAATACTATGGGTCCGAAGATGTATGAGAGCATCATGGCGCCTGTGTGCATGCCTTTTGCAGTGACGAAGGGGCGCAGGACGAAGTCGGGGAGCATGTCAACGATGAGGTTCACGGCTACGAGGAATGATGCGAGCGGGACCAGGTCCGGGATTATGGTCGCGTTCATGAATGAGCTGATCATAAGGTAAACTGTTGCAGGTATCCAGATGAGCTTCACGCCTACCATCGGTATGAGGCTTGCAAGACCGGTGAGTATCGCAAGGAGCATGGGATAGGGGAGATTGAGATGTTGCGGCGCATATGCGTTGAATGCTGAGTAGACAATCATCGCAAGTATCGCTGTTATGATGGCATTTAAGATGTTTCCGAAAAATATGCGGAAAAGGGCGCGGTCGGTCTGTGCGAAGTATTTTCTTGCTAACAATTCATTTTTGAAGATGTCTTCAAGGACGAGATTCTTGAGGTTTTTGCCGTCCCTTATGAGATAGAAAGAGATGACAAACACCAGGAATATGTTGAATATGATGCCGATGAATGTGAAAAAGTAGGCGACTGAGCGGTCCAGGATGTCAAGCATCATGGCCTCAAGCTCTTTGTCATGGCTGACGGAGATAACGGCGTCCCACGGCTCGGCTATAGTTGTCATGTTCAGTTCTTTTATGATCATGTCCATGTAGCCGGATCTCTGTTCTTCGGGGATGGTGGCTGCGTAGTTCGTGAGTTCGGCTGCGCCTACGCTTAGGGTGTATGCAGCTATAAACATGATGGGGATGAGAATGATGATGATCGATAATAATGCCGAGAATGTCTTTGATCTTGTGATGCGAAAAAATAGCCGGTTGAAGGGCCTTGCGATGTAGTAGATGAATAGGGAGTATGCGAGTATGTCTCTGAATGGGGATATGAAGATGAACAGGACCAGGGCAAGAATCAGGCCATAGTATGTCCAGATGCTGTCTGTTTTAGCCATGTCTTATGTATTGGGGAATAAGCTTTTAATAGGTTGTACTGATAAAATAGGTATGTGATTGCTATGGATGACTTTGTCGATAAGATTGTCAAGGGAAAGATGAAGATGCATGAGGTCGAGGCGCTGCTTTCATCAAAGGAGGCTGTGGATGTCAGGAGACGCGCAGTCGAAAGGCTTACTGGCACAAAGCTTGAGAATGTGAGCTTTTTTTCGGTCGATACTGATGTCGCATGCAGGAAGAATATCGAGAACATGATAGGGGTCACGCAGGTGCCGCTGGGCGTCGCCGGGCCGCTTAAGGTCGAGGGAGAGATCGCCAAGGGTGATTATTATGTGCCGCTTGCCACTACGGAGGGAGCACTTATCGCTTCTGTCAACAGGGGGTGCAGCGCGGCCACTAAGTCAGGCGGTGTCAGGGTATATGTCCAGAACAAGGGGATGACGAGGGCGCCGGTATTTAGGACGAGCGGCTTAAAGGAGTCGCATGAGTTCGTCTCATGGACAAAGAAGAATTTTTCGAGGATAAAGAAGGTCGCTGAGAGCACGACGAAGTACGGGAAGCTCATGGAGATACAGCCGTGGATTGTCGGGCGCAATGTGTTTCTCCGGTTCGTGTTCGATACCAAGGATGCTATGGGCATGAACATGGCGGTCATCGCGTGCGATGCGGTGGTGCGGGAGCTTGTCGACAAGGAGACGAAGGTGAAGTGCATCAGCCTTTCGGGGAACATGTGCACTGACAAGAAGCCGTCTGCCATCAATTTCATTTCAGGCAGGGGAAAGAGCGTGCATGCGGAGGCGATAATCAGGAAGGATATTGTCGAGAAGGTGCTTAAGACGAATCCCAAGAATATTTTCGAGGTCAATTACCGAAAGAACCTTTTGGGGTCTGCTGTCGCTTCAAGCCTCGGGTTCAATGCGCATTACGGGAATATCGCCGCGGCTTTGTTTCTTGCTTGCGGGCAGGATATTGCGCATGTGACTGAGGCTGCGATGGGTGTCACGACGTGCGAGATGCTTGATGATGACCTGTATATCTCTATCTATATGCCGAACCTGAATGTCGGGACTGTCGGAGGCGGGACGGGGCTTGGGACTCAAAAGGAGGCGCTTCGTATGCTTGGTGTTTCCGGGGCTTCTTTGAAGCCGGGCGAGAATGCGCACAAGTTCGCGGAGATTGTCGGGGCTGCTGTCCTATGCGGTGAATTGTCGCTCCTTTCTGCGTTCACGTCGAGGGATGTGGCGAAGGCGCATGTGAAGTACGGCAGAGGGAAATGAAGGATTGCGTGTGTTTATATATTGGGAATGCAAAAAATAGTATCATGAAAACGATGAAGACCAACACTCAGATTTTTTATGGTGTCCTGATTCTTGTGATCATATTTATTTTGGGATGGCGTGTATTGTACAGCCAGAGCATTGAAGAGCAAAGGAATGTCTGTGGCCCGAAAATAATGGGCTGGAACTATGACATCTCATATTGCGATGATTCATGCGAAACGGATGATGATTGCATGTATACGTGCGGGTGCGGCGCGATAAATATAAATGAAGTTTGCCATGACGAGGATATCGTCTATGACTGCGTCAATCATGATGTCGGGTGCGCGGAAGGCAGATGCGTCACCGGAAAAGAATCTCTTCTGAAAGCAGTTGTCCTGACGGATAAAGATGAATATGAGCGAGGAGAAATGGTTAGCGCAACTCTTGACTATAACGGCGAGATATATGCATGGGGCGAATCCGCATGGTCTATACAGAGATGGGAAAACGGGTCATGGGCTACTATCAAAAGAAAGGGGGATAAGTATTTCTGGTGCGCAAATATCCCTGAATGCGATGATGTGAGTCTTGGTGAGATCAAGGAATGCCCGCCGATGGTAGATTGTGAACAAGAGGTATGGTATAAAGTGGCAGATGCGCCGGGATTGGAGTGGGACATGTGGTATCAATCAGAAGAGAATGCGTTCCAGTGCCGCCTGATACAGCGACTGCCTGATGGAGGGGTGACTTCTGACAAAGCCATGGATAGAAAGTGCGCGGTTTTCGATCAAGCGCCTCCAGGAAAATACAGAATAATATTCGAGTATGCCTTTGAGGTCAACAGTGATGATATTTTTGACAGAAATGTCGATATCAAATATGCTGAAAAAGAGTTTGTGATTAATGGGGTATCGGTAGGAATCTCTACAGACAAGAAAGAGTACAATGCGGGTGAAACTGTAAAAGCTGTGCTTGAATTTGATGATGATGTGTATATGAATCCGTATTTCAAGATCTTTTATTATGCCAATCATACATGGAATTTCATCGGGATGTGGAATTCTTTAGGGAACCAGTATACGTGTTGCGGCGCCATGCCCGTGTGTGAAATGTTCAATGCTACGCAATCGCCGATCGTGTTTTCGTGGGACCAGAAGGTTGTCGAGGAGGAGCTCCCGGTGTTGCCTGACGATAATGTGACAAGAGTGCAGGCGGAACCGGGGCGATATAAGATTCATGCGGTTTATGGTGATGAGGCGGTCTGTATGAATAGTGTTGATGCTGAGTTTGTCATCAGGTGATGCGTGTCAAATCCTTTTGTATATGTTACGCCTGTGTCCTATGTAGAGAATTAGTATCCTCGGGTCATTATTCTGTATATCGGCTATAACCCTATAATCGCCGACCCTTAACTTGTATTCTGGTCTTCCTTTTAGTCTCAGGAAAAAGCGAAAAGGATCCTGTTTGGTCTCTAAAATCTTGTTCAGGATTCTTATTTTGTGCTGTTCCTCAAGTTTTTCGAGAACCTGGATTGCTTCTTCGTCAAAAATAAGTTCATACATCTCAAAGACCCAGCCTTCTCTTTGCTTGTTCTTCTGTGAGGAAATTGCCTTTCCTTATCCTTTCCCTGGCCTTTTCTATTGCCTCGATTGTATCTTTGCTTAATTGTGGCTCTTCTTTCGAGGATTTGGCTATGAATACTACCTTTTTTATGACTTCATCATAGCTTTCATTTTTATATTCCCTGAATGCGTCCAGCTGCATTTTTGTGTCTTCGTGAATCTTGATTGTTGTCGCGCTCATAATATCACCTATACTTTGGTATACCTAGGTATACTTAAATATGTTTCGGTTGAATTGCGATAGAAGACAACATTTTCAGATTTTCTGGAATATGAATGATTTTTAAAGTTTGACAATGCATTTAATTATGGCGATGAATGTTGTTTTGTGGCTGTATCGCATGTAAATGATTGAAGGTGATCATATGGTGAAAAGTTCGAGGATTTCCGGTTTCTATAAGATGAGTGTGGCGGAGAGGCTCAAGATTGTCGCTGAGCAGGCGGGGCTGACTGATGATGAAGTCCAGGCGCTCTCTAAGACGGGGGCGCTGTCGCTTGAGGCGGCTGACCGGATGATTGAGAATGTCGTCGGGACTACCGAGTACCCGCTCGGAATCGCGTGCAATTTCCTGATCGACGGGAAGGAGTATCTTGTGCCGATGGCGCTTGAGGAGCCGTCTGTTGTCGCTGCCGCGTCGAATATGGCGAAGGTCGCGCGAGCGAAGGGAGGGTTCTTTACGTCTGCAACGGAGCCGGTGATGATCGGGCAGATACAGATCACTGATGTCAGCGACCCTTATTTTGTGAAGCAGACTATACTTTCGCATAAAAAGGAGATTGTCGAGCTTGCGAACAAGCAGGATCCGGTGCTTGTGAAGTTCGGGGGCGGGGCGAGGGATGTCAGTGTGCGCGTTCTCGACTCTATCGTCGGGCCGATGGTTGTCGTGCATCTGATGGTCGACTGCCGCGATGCCATGGGCGCCAATGCGGTCAATACGATGGTCGAGGCATGCAAGCCGATGATCGAGGAACTCAGCAGAGGGAATGTGATTTTGAGAATCATAACGAATCTTGCGAAGTTCAGGATCGCAAGGTCAAGGGCAGTATTCGACAAGAAGGCGCTGGGGGGCAAGGAGGCAGTGGAGCGGATCATAAAGGTGTATGCGCTTGCTTTAGCTGATCCGTACAGGTGCTCGACGCATAATAAGGGCATAATGAACGGCATCGATGCTGTTGTTGTCGCGACGTGCAATGATTTTCGGGCAGTTGAGGCGGGGGCGCATACTTATGCCGCCATGAGCGGCGAGTATAAGCCGCTTACGAAGTGGGAGAAGAACAAGGACGGGGATCTTGTCGGGACGATTGAGCTGCCGATCGCGGTCGGGATTATCGGCGGGGCGACTTCGGTGCATCCTGTGGCGAAGGTCGCAAGGAAGATTCTTGATGTGAAGAGCGCAAGCGAGCTTGCGCGCGTGATGGTATCAGTGGGGCTTGCGCAGAATCTTGGGGCTCTAAGGGCTATCGCTATGGAGGGTATACAGAGCGGGCATATGAGCCTTCATGCAAGGAATATCGCTCAGATGGCCGGGGCTACCGGTGAGATGATCGACAAGGTGGTCGAGATAATCGTGCGGGAGAAGAACGTGAGGATGGACCGGGCAAAGGAAGTGCTTGATGATCTGCGTGGCCAATGAGATATGTTGAAGGCAGTAAAACCTGTTCTTTGATATATGAATGATTTGAGACACTTTTTTGGATTACGAGGTCATAGATATGATTATACATGAAGATGATGGCTCTAATAGGCTATGGGAATTAAAAAGTGAAGTTCACAGAATGCTTGATGAATACGGTATTCATTTCAATGAAATAGAAGAGAAATGCATGAAAAAAAGTTCTTCTGGAATTACTGACTGTGTGCTTAAGTATATTTCAGGTAAATTGGATTCAAAGAATTTCGCAAGCCCTGCTGATTGCATTAACGAACTTACTCTAAGAGTTTGCAATAAGAAATATGGTCTTAATGGAGATGATGGCGCAAATTACCAGCCAGTACACGATATCATCAGATTCAAAATGAATAAACTTATGGGATATCGTAATTGAAATTCATCTTTTTTATAAATTCTTTTTCATGCATAATATATTTATTGTTATAGTCTAATTGTTGTTTGTGGTGCTATGAAGAAGGTGGATTCACGGGCTTTGAAAAAGGCTAAGCAGCCTGAAAGGAAAGCGAATAGAGAGAGCAGCAAATCAGTGAAAACAAAAAAGGTTGTGCGCAAAGCTGCCCTGAAGACGGATTCCAAGAGAAAGGCAGATGATGCCAAGAAAAAGAGCGAGAATAAGGCTTATGGAAAAGCGCAACCAAACCCGAACCGGTTCGACGTACCGGGACTTAGGCGTGGATATATCGCGATGGCAGTCATTGCTTTCGGGCTGATTGTCGCCGGATTGTTCCTTTATGATAATGGCCCTGAGACGCCAAGGGGCAATGTCATCGAGTTCAAGCCAACAAACATGACCTTCGAGGAGGTGTATTCTGTCGAGCAGATAGATATGTTCAATGACCAGATAGCTGTCTGCAACCAATATATTGCGGTCAGGGACTACAATAATACTATCGAGTGCCTGAAGAAGGCAGATGCCATCAAGACGGATTCCAAGACTGTCATCGGGCTTGCTGACATGCTTGCGATAGTCGGCAACGACACTGAAGCGTTACGCTATTATTCGCAGGCTATCGAGCTTGAACCGTATGATGAGAGAGTGAGGTTCAATTATGCGCTTGTGCTTGAAAGAGTGAATATGAGCGGATATGCCCTTGAGCAATACCGGATTGCTGCGGAGATTAATGGCAACTATACCAAGGCGATGAATAACCGGGGTGTGCTTTTCCAGAAACTGGGGAGGCTCAATGAGTCGATGATTGAGTTTTGGAGGGTTGTAGAGGTTGATGAGAACAATACGGCTGCGCTCATGAATTATGCAAACCTGCTTGCGGAGACGGGTAACAACAGCGGGGCGGAGACGTATTTCATGAAGGCGATTGCGCTCGATCCGGGGAACAAGAAGATATACAGGAATGTCGCGCAGTTCTATTACAATAACGGGAATTATGTTGAGGCGAAGAATTATCTTGAGAAGACTTATTGAGGAGATTGATGCAGGTAAATTGTATGTTTTTCTAGTTCTCTTCATAATTTTTTTGTGTCCTGTGGAGGTATTCGCTGATACAGTAAGAGTAAGTACGTTAATCAATGATGTGGGATGTTCATCGCAATTCATATGCCCTGATGGAAATGGGGTTCCTTATTGCGAAAGTTATGGTGAATCATGTTTGTGTGAGCCTTTGCCAGAATTGCAATGTCCATCAAACAATAATATTAGTTCAAAAATAAGCGTAGTTTACCCAATTATCTATTTAGTCATCTTCAGTGTTGCAATTTATTCGTTGCTTCGTTTCCTCCTGATTAAAATACGCAATAAACCCGCGAATAGAATTGTTTTAACCTTGGTGACGTTGTTCATCGTGCTTCTTACGTTCAATAGTGCCATCTCGAACTCTATGTGGGAGTGCGAATATAGTTATTGTGATCCTTTATATTTAATCAGTTATCTTCTTCAAGATATTTGGGCTATCGGAATATCTTTGAGTGCATTGATTGTATATCATATTATTCATAAAAAAATCCCTCCGCAATCTGATAAAAAAATCGCCGCGATTTTGATTGCCTTGGTTATCATTATGCCTTTCTATAATTTGGATTTCGGCAACAGGTATGTTTTGAATAATCAACTTTCTGATATTCCGGCAACAATGTTTGGCATAAGTGTCGATTATCCGTATTTTAAGGCAGCTATAATGTCAAATAACCCGCAGTTATGCCGAACGTTAATCGGTCAGTGCTATTACATGATAGCTCTTCAGACTAAGAATATATCTCTTTGTCAATTTACTGACATACATGCAGATAGTGCAGCGCCGATAGTTTGCGCAATGAAAATAGCTTTTTCAAATTGCGAGACAATGGATAACAAGGGAGAAAGAGATACCTGTTATTTAAAATTTGTTGAGAGCCATCACATTACCGGAGAAGTTGCATGTAATCGGATAGAAAATTCGGATTTAAAAACAAGATGTTATGGAGTATTTTGCGATAATCTGGCTTTTGGCTATGAAGATTATACAATGGAAGAATGTTATCGCAAGTATAATCTGAATAAATCCGCCGAATTATCTTGAGAAGACTTATTGAGGAGATGTTCGTCAATCGTTGATGTTTGATGGGGGCTTTGTTTAGGCTTTTAAATCTATTCTTTCAATATATAATTTTGCTTTTGTAATATATCATACTGTTATACTGTTTTGGTGAAATATGATGAATGCAGGGATTGTCGGTTACGGGGCTTATATTCCCCGGTTGAGGATCAAAGTCGAGACTATCGCCGCGGTCTGGGGCAAAGACGGGAGCGCTATCCGTGCTGGCCTCAAGATAGATGAGAAGGCTGTGCCTAACCATGACGAAGATACTGCAACGATTTCTGTGCATGCGGCACTGAATGCGCTGCGCAGGGCAAAGATTGACCCGAAGGAGATTGGAGCCATATATGTCGGATCCGAGTCTCATCCTTATGCTGTCAAGCCGACATCTACGATTGTCGGGGAGGCTATCGGCGTCTCTAACAGCTATACTGCGGCGGATCTTGAGTTCGCGTGCAAGGCGGGGACTGCTGGAATGCAGATTGCCATGGGGCTTGCTGCTTCCGGGATGATCAAATACGGGCTTGCGATCGGCGCTGATACTGCGCAGGGTGCGCCGGGGAACGCGCTTGAGTATTCTGCTGCGGGCGGTGGGGCTGCTTATATCATCGGTGCCAAGAAAGATGAGATGATCGCCCAGTTTGATGAGACTTATTCTTTTTCATCTGATACGCCTGATTTCTGGCGAAGGAATCATGCGAGATACCCGTCGCATGGCGGGAGATTTACAGGCGGGCCGGCATATTTTCGGCATGTTGAGGGCGCGACCAATGGCATCCTTGAGAAGATGGGCGCGAAGGTAGATGATTTTGATCATGTGGTGTTCCATATGCCGAACGGGAAGTTCCCGCTGAATATGGCACAGAAGTATGGGATACCTAAGGAGAAAATCGCTAACGGGTTTGTTGTCCAGAAGATAGGAAACACGTACTCGGGGTGTACGCCTCTTGGGCTTTCTGCCATCCTTGATGTCGCAAAGCCAGGCGAGCGGATACTTGCGACGTCTTACGGGTCCGGCTCAGGATCTGATTCTTTTGCGCTTACTGTGACTGATCTTATCGATGAGAGGAGAGATCTTGCAAAGACTACGAAGATGTATATCGATAACAAGAAGTATATCGATTATCCTACTTATGCAAAGTTCAGAGGTAAAATACGTTAAACCAGGTGTATATATGCGGGTTGCTGTTATCGGTGTCGGACTGACCAAATTCGGGGAATTGTGGAACAAGTCACTCAGGGATATCGCTCTTGAGGCGGGTATCAAGGCCATCCAGGATGCGAATATAGCTGCCAAGGATATCAATGCAATGTTTATCGGGAATATGAGTGCGGGGCGCTTTTCAGGCCAGGAGCATCTGGGGGCGCTTGTCGCTGACCAGGTGGGCCTTAATATACCTTCGACGAGGGTAGAGGGCGCATGCGCTTCAGGCAGCCTTGCGCTGCGTGAGGGCCTGGCTTCCATCATGTCCGGCATGAGTGATGTCGTTCTTGTCGGAGGGGCCGAGAAGATGACTGATATCTCTACGGAGTTTGCGACCACGGGGCTTATGGGCGCCGCTGATGAGGAATGGGAAGGATTTCACGGGCTGACGTTCCCGGGGCTTTATGCGCTGATGGCAAGAAGACACATGCATGATTTCGGAACGACTAGGGAGCAGCTTGCTTGTGTCGCTGTGAAGAACCATCATCATGCCACTATGAATAAAGATGTTGCGCAGTACCCGTTTGAGATTAGTGTTGACCAAGTACTTAATTCGGCGATGATCTCTGATCCTCTGACTCTGCTTGACTGCTCGCCACTTACGGATGGCGGGGCGGCGGTCATATTGTGCAGGGAGGATCTTGCAAAGAAATATACTGATACGCCGATATATATCACCGGAAGCGGACAGGCGTCGGATACGCTTGCGCTGCATGACCGCTCATCGATTACCGGTGTGAAGGCGGCGGTGCTTGCTTCAAAGGTGGCCTATAAGATGGCGGGTGTCAGCGTGAAGGATATCAATGTGTGCGAAGTGCATGACTGCTTCACTATCGCAGAGATCATGGCAACTGAAGATCTCGGGTTCGCTAAGAAAGGTGAGGGCGGGAAGTTCATCGAGGATGGAAACACAAAGCTTGGCGGCAAGATACCGATCAATACTTCAGGCGGGCTAAAGGCATGCGGGCATCCTGTCGGCGCCACGGGCATCAAACAGGCGTGCGAGATTGTTACGCAGCTTCGCGGAAATGCCGGCAAGAGGCAGGTCGGCGGGGCGGAAATCGGGATGACGCATAATGTCGGCGGAAGCGGCGCGACATGTGTCGTCAATATATTCAGGAGGTCCTGATATGCATAAGACATCTGTTGCAATGCTTTGGAGGCGTTTCAAGAACAAGTACCAGCTTTACGGGACATATTGCGAGAAATGCAAGACTGATTATTATCCTCCAAGAGAGATATGCCCTGTGTGCAGAAGACTGGGCAAAATCGTTGAGAAGAAGTTCAGCAATTATGGCGAGATTGTGAGCTATACGCAGACACATGCATCTCCTGCAGGTTTTGAGAAAAGCGTACCTTATACTGTCGCACTAGTCAAAATGGATAATGGGCCTACTGTTGTCGGACAGCTTATCGACACCGATGAAGAGAAAGTGAAAATCGGGCTGCGTGTCGAGACTACTTTTCGGAAAATATACGAAGACGGAGAGGAAGGAATCATCCATTACGGCCTCAAGTTCATGCCGATCACGCATGAGAATCTTTAGGGTTTTTCAGAATAATTTTTTCTTTTAAAACAATTATTGATGAATGGCCTAGGGCGACGGGTACTCTATCAATCCGGTAATCCCCTTGAAGATGGTCGTTAATTATATTACCGCGTTCTGATAAGTAGATAATCATGTCACCGTTGAAAAAACGGGGACCTAAACAAAAGATAAAACCACTCCAATGCCCGTACTGTGGTCGAACAGATTGTGTGATATGCGAAAACTCCAAGAAAAAGAAATTCAGATGCAAACACTGCAATAAAATGTACAACCATCGGACAAATACACTCTTTGCATACAAGAAAACCGCCGAACAAGTTATCCTCCTGTGCATAACGCTTTTTTCATTTGGCGTAAGCATATCTGTTGTATCATATGCGACAAAAATAACCGAAGATACTTTGGCTCGATGGAAGAAAGAAGCATCGAAATACTGCAAGAAAGTCCATGACAGATATGTACGCGGGATACATAGCGAATTCATACAACTTGATGAGTTGTGGAGTTATGTACTGTCCAAAATAAAACAGCAATGGATATGGACTGCGATTGATGTAAAAAGCAGACTTCTGATTGCATTTATCGTTGCTCCTCGCAAGTGTGAATAACCCGCCCATAAATGGGCGGGCGTCTCGACATTGGTTAAATTGGTTCATGACGCAAACTCGAGCAACGAATGTTGCTTGCTGTTTTTCTCCTCATCCCAATGCTTTTTCTGCGACTCTTTGACATAATGTCC